>JAYTMG010000041.1:0-2819 GCA_043728745.1 Verrucomicrobiaceae bacterium | reverse complement strand
GCCGAAGCGATGCTCAAGAATCTCGGCTACGTCTCTCTCGGCTGCAATCATCCTGCGCAGGCCCTCGCCGTTTTTCAGGACCGGCAGTCCGACATCGCGCTCGTCGTCACCGATCTCAACATGCCCGGAATGAGCGGCCTCGAGCTCGCCCGCCGGATGCTCGAAATAAACCCGTCCGCGCGGATCGTTCTCACGAGCGGCCACACCGGGGACCTCGACATGGAGCAATGTTCGCATCTTGGTTTTCGCGGCCTGCTCACCAAGCCGTTCCCGCTCCGCATGTTGGCAGAGATCATCTCCAAATCGCTCATCTAATCATCCCTGCGTGCTTTCCAAATAAGCACCTTCAGGATAACATCGCGGGAAACATGTTTCGCATTCTCGCTCTACTCTTTGCTTTCACCTTTGCCGCGCACGCGTCCGTGCAACCGGGAATCGATGTCCTCGCCGGGCGTGACTTCGATGCGGTGCGCGGGAAGCGGATCGGCCTTATCACCAACCAGACCGGAGTGAACGCCGCCGGGACGAAGACGCGTCTCGTTTTGAAAAAGGCACCGGGCGTGCAACTCATCGCGCTCTTCGCGCCGGAGCACGGGCTCGATGGAACCGTCGGCGCGGCCAAGTATATCCCTAACCGCAAAGACTCCGCGACAGGGCTCACCGTCTATTCGCTCTACGGCCCCACGCGGAAGCCTACGCCCGCGATGCTCGCCGGGCTCGATGCGCTCGTTTTCGACATGCAGGACATCGGCATCCGCAGCTACACCTACATCTCCACGATGGCGAAGGCGATGGAAGCGGCGGGCGAAGCGGGAATCGAATTCATCGTGCTCGACCGTCCGAACCCGCTCGGTGGCGAACGCATCGAAGGCCCCGGCATCGAGGAAAAATGGCGCAGTTTCATCGGCCAGCTCCCCACTCCGTATCTCCACGGAATGACCGCCGGCGAGCTCGCGCGCATGAGCAATGCGAAAGGCTGGATGGGCTCGCGCTGCAAACTCACCATCGTCCCGATGAGCGGATGGACTCGCGATATGACGTGGTCCGACACCGGCCTGCGCTGGGTGCAGACATCGCCAAATATCCCGAACATTTCGTCCGTCGCCGGATACGCCGCGACGAGCATCTTCGGCTCGCTCGAAGGCTCCGGATTCGATGTGGGAATCGGCACCAGCGACCCGTTCCTCATGGCGGGCGTCTGCCGGATCGACGGCGGATCGTTCACCTCCAAAGTGTGCCAGTGCGGCGTCTCCGCATCGGCGTACAGCCGCGATGAATTCTCCGGCGCACGGTTGAACATCAATGCGAAAAGCCGCGTCAACCTCGTCGCCATCAACGTCTATCTGCTCGCCGCCGCACAGGCCCAACGCGGCAACATCTTCGCAAAGTATCGCGATGCAGACGGCATATTCTGGAAGGCTTACGGGAGCACCAGCATCAAAAGCCAGATCGAGCGCGGCACCTCGCCCGCAACGATCGTCGCAGGCTGGCAGAGCGGCGTAGATTCCTTCCGCTCTACGCGCCAGCCGTACCTCATCTACCAATAGCAGCGCGTGAAATCGCCGTTCGCCGCAGCCGCTCTTCCCGACCCCGCGCAGAGTTATCTCGTCGCCGTTTCCGGTGGGCGCGACTCGATGGCGCTGCTCCAGTGGCTTCTCGATGGCGGATGCCGCCAGCTCATCGTGTGTCACCTCGACCACGGCATCCGCCCCGCCAGCGCTGCCGATGCCACATTTGTAAAAGCCCACGCGCACCTGCTCCGGCTGCCCGAGTTTATTGAGCGCGTAGAAATCACCGGCGCATCGCTCGAAGCCGCCGCCCGCGAAGCCCGCTACCGCTTTTTCGCACGCGCCGCACGCGCCCACGGCTGCGACCGAATCATCCTCGCCCACCACGCCGACGACCAGGTGGAGACGTTCCTTTTCAACCTTCTCCGAGGCGGCCCGAGCGCGATGAAACCAAGCTCCACGCGCATCGTGGACGGCATCGCGCTCACACTCCTTCGCCCGCTGCTCGGCGTCTGGCGCGAAGAAATCGACGCCTACATCACACAACATCGCGTCCCGTTTCGCGAAGACGAAAGCAACGCCGAAACCCGCTTCACCCGCAACCGACTCCGCCACGAAAGCATCCCCGCGCTCAGCGCCGCCATGGGCCGCGACGTGCGCCGCGCGATCTGGCGCGCCGCCGAAATCCTCAACGCCGAAGACGAGTTCATCGCCGCCCAACCCGCACTCGCAAATCCCCCCGCCGAGCTAGAAGTCGCCACGCTCCGAGCCCTCCCGCTCGCATTGCAAAGACGCCTCGTCCACCGCTGGCTCACATCGCAAGGAGTCGCAAGCGTCGGATTCGAAGAAGTCGAATCCGTCCTCCGCCTCCTCACGAGCCGCATCGCAAAAGTAAACCTCCCCGGCAACCTAAGCGCCCGCCGCCGAGCAAAGCGCATCTTCATCGACGGGCAATAAAGGCGGAGCGGGGCTTTGATAGCCCCTGCTGGCGCGCAGCGCCAATCGCCATAAATCGAAGTCATGCGTGCTCGACACTCATGGCTGCACCTTCGGCGCAGACGGGGCTATCAAAGCCCCGCTCCACAAAAAAAGACCTTCGCGGTTTCTCGCGAAGGTCTCTTTCTGGCTGCTCACCGCCTACGGCGTGGGCGTCGGTGTCGGCGTCGGTGTCGGCGTCGGTGTCGGCGTCGGAGTGGGTGTGGGCGTCGGGTCCGGCGTTTCGCCGGGGTCGAAGTCAAACGCCACGCCGTAGCTGCGCATGATGTCGCGGGCCGCGCCGGGCTCCAGCTTGCGCAAGTTGTAGCGCAGGCT
>JAYTMG010000040.1:0-4219 GCA_043728745.1 Verrucomicrobiaceae bacterium | reverse complement strand
GAGAGCGAAACGCCGCTGGCAAATGCAAGCGCGCGACCGTGGATGAAGTGTGCGCCGTGGGCCTGCACGAAATATGGGAAGCGCGACGAGCAGCCGATGCCGGCGACGGTGCAGATGTTTTCGTGGTGCATCTTCCGCTTTTCGATGAGCTTGTAATAAAGCGCGAGAACGCTGAAGTCGCCGCAGCCGGGGCACCACGTCGGGTGGTCGGCGGCAGTTTCCTTTTTCGTCAGCGGCTTGCGATCCTCGTCGGCGAGCGGCGCGGGCACGGGTAGCGTGGCAGCGATGCCGGTGCGTGGGAGAATTTCGTTTGGAATGGAGATGGTGCTCATAGGAAAAAGGTCGAGTTACTTCGTGATGGCCTGTGCGCGGGTGAGGATTTCTTTGACCTTCCACGGCAGACCGTCGGTCTTGGTGACGCTCTGGATGCGTGGGTCGCAGTAGCGCGAGCGGAGCAGCGAGGCGAGCTGGCCGTGACCGTAGAGGCCCTCGTCGTTAATCTCGCAAACTACGACGTGGGTGAATCCGCTGAAGAGATTTTCGAGGCCGTTCGGGAGCGGGTTGATATATTTGATGTGGAGCCCGGAGACCGCCTCGCCTTGCGAGCGGGCGAGCTTCACGGCTTCTTCGATCGGGCCTTTGCTGGAGCCCCAGCCGACGAGCAGAATGTGGCCTTCCGAAGCACCGTAAATTTTCGGCACGGGCAGTTCGCTTGCGAGTTTGCGCAGCTTGTTGCGGCGCTTTGCGTTCATCTGCGTGTGCAGTTTTCCGGAGCCGGTGGGGTGGCCGAGTTCGTCGTGCTCCAGTCCCGTGGCGACGGGATATTTCCCGCTCGCGATGCGCGTGCCGGGCGCGAGATGGCGCGTGACGCCGTCCGGCGCGGAGAGGTCGTAAGGCTTGTGGTCGGCGACGGGCGTGAAGTCCGGCGAGATGTCTTGGCAGATGGTCTGCAAGTCGGGGCAGGGGAATGCCTCGATGCGCGTGGCGATCGCCTGGTCGCTGAGAATGATGACGGGCGTGCTGAATTTACGCGCGATGTTCACCGCCTCGATCGCGGTGTAAAAGCAATCCTCGACGCTCGCCGGTGCGAGCACGACGCGCGGGCTGTCGCCGTGTCCGCCGAAGCATGCGATGTTCAAATCGCTCTGCTCTTGGTTGGTCGGCATTCCCGTGCTCGGGCCGCCGCGTTGCACGTCGATGATTACGACCGGCATCTCTGCCATCACGGCCCAGCCGAGTGCTTCCGTCTTTAGTGAAATGCCAGGTCCGCTCGATCCGGTGACGGCAACGCGTCCTGCGTAGCTGCCGCCAATCGCCATGGAGATAGCCGCGATTTCGTCTTCGGTCTGGATAAATGAGCCGCCGTATTTCGGCAGTTCGCGCCGCAGAAGCTCCATGATTTCGCTCCAAGGCGTAATCGGGTATCCAGCGCCGAAACGCACACCCGCCGCGATGATTCCATAAGCGAGCGCTTCGTTGCCGCTCATGACGACTTGCGCTGCGCCCGTGTGCTCCGCGTGCTCGAACCGGAATGATTCGATGAGCCCTTGGATTTGGTGGCCGTAGCCGCCGTTGAAACAGTCCAGCGCGTTCTTCACGATCGACGGGTCTTTTCCGCCGAAGCGTTCCTCAATGAGCCGTGTGAGCTTTGGCACATTGAGATCGAACATGCGCGCAATGAGTCCCAGCGCGTAAATATTTTTGCCCTTGTCGCGCCCCGTGCCGCCGATGGCCTCGACCGTGAGGCTCGAAATCGCGACGCCGACATGGCGGTAAGTGCCGAGCAATTCCTCGTTCGGTTTCACATGGTCCGAGTCGTAAAGCACGATGCCGCCATGTTTCAGCGAGCTGATGTGGCTCGCGTAGCTGTGGTCGTAAAAGCAGAGGAGCACGTCCGCTTCATCGCCCGCGCTGAGCACTTCGCCGGAGCCGATGCGCACTTGGAAAATGGATGGTCCGCCCGAGATTGTGGACGGGATGGTCATGAACGTCATGACCTCCTGCTCGCTGCGTCCCGCCAGTCGTGCGAGAAAGCCGCCGATGGCCTGGATGCCGTCCTGAGAATTACCCGCGATGCGGATGACACTCTCGGAGATGGTGGAAGATTGTGTGCTGCCTTGCGGGCTGACGGTTGCCGTGTTGTCGCTCATGGTTTTGTAAAGAAGAGAAAGACGCTTGGGGCCGCGACGCTACCAGCAAAGCTAAAGCCGTCAAGAATCTCGAATGGTCACTTTTGCGCACCCCCGAAAACCGGTTACGGGTCGCGCCGCTTTCGCCACCATTCGAGCACGCGCTCCGAGGCAAATTGCGCGATGGCATCGAACGGGACTGGTTCGCCATCGACGATGCGGATGTTTCGCGGGTGAAGGTCGGTGAGTAAAATACCACTATCCTCGTGAAGGAAGGCTTCCGTGCAGACTTTGGCAAATCTACATTCTGCAAGGGTGCTTTCAATTTGGTCCTCCGTCGGATTTTCAGGTGGGAATACCGCTTGGCTGATGCAGATTCGCGGCAGTTGCCCCGGCTTTGCAGGGGGAAGAATTCCTTCGTAACGAGTTTGGTGACTGCTGATGGAATTTAGGTAAACCCAGCGCCAAAGATAGATCGTCGGGTCTTCATTTCCGGTTGCGTGAAAATGTCGTCCGGTGAGTTATGGGTCTTGGGCGAAAAGTTCCGTTCTACACCCGAAGTTATCGTCAAACGTTGCCTTGAAGATTCGCTCAGGCTCGTCGGGAAGCCGGATGAGCAGATGCTCACTGCCGCCGACTTTGGTGACTGCGGATGCGAGCCTTCGCCTCAGTCGTGTGCTTTTTTCGCAGGAAGATCCCAGTTCTCGGAGAACGTCATGACACCGCTGCCGAGATCCCTTCCAATCGAACGATGCACTGCCTTGCAGAAGTTCTCCCACGTGCCGTGCAATTCCACCCAGTTCAATGGTTTCGTCGCTGGCATCTTTCGGAGTTTGCGTAGCGACGGAAAATTGATGGTGGTCTCGGGCGTCTTGCATAGCGGTTCTCCCTCGCCGCCGACGTGACTCTCTAGCGGAAGAAGAGTCTCGCGGATTTTGATTTGGCGTTTGGAATTCATGGTTCGCTTACGGTTGCGGTCAGTGCAGTGAATTGTCGCTGAGCGAGGGCAGATATTCAATTGTTAATTGAGATGCACGACCTTGAGTAATTCCAAACAACGCGAAGCCCGTGGAACGGGACAGTCGATAAAAGTGAACCATGACCCGCAATGAAGCCGAAACTTTTTCCATCCTTCCCCTGACTCCGCTTCCCTCATGCGGATTAAAAACCGAAAAGCGAACATTCCACAGGAAGAACCGGATGCGGGGAAACTGCATGTCGAGGTCCGTGGGGGAGCCAGCGGGCAACCGCTGGCTCCACTCGGCGGTGATAAAAACGAAATGAAATGCCCCGTGAATTGCCTTTTATTATTCGGTTCACATACTTCGGAATTCGCACTACTCTTCCTGCCTATCACTTTCGACAAATGCCCAAATCCATTTCTTTTTTATCGCCTGACCCCGTTTCCTTGACCCCGTTTCCTCGCGTTGGTCAAGACGGATGAAGCGGTGAAGGCGAAGGTGAAAAGGATTTCAAAAACGAAGTCGGGAATAGGAAAAGACTCGCTGGAAATTCCTTCGACAGCTTTAATACACATATGACAAAAGACAACGCAAACAGCTTGGGGAATGAGAGCGGTGACACTTTGGACAAATTCCATTGTTTCGGATCTCGATGGTTTTGTCTGCAAATACAGGATGCATTCGATGTCCAGAGCGCAATATTGAGAGAAGTTGCCCAAACGCACGACAATTTCAAACTGAAGCGGGTGTTGCCTCTGATACATGGGCTCCATACTACATCTAAAGCAATTTCTCTTTTCCGACGAGACGGACTATTGAACGAGGCGCACGTCCTTATGCGATTGCTCACAGAACGCGCGTTGAATCTCTGTTATTTGTTGGTTACGTCAGAGAACGAAGATTCCGGAGCCCCGAAGGTGGACTCAGATGAAGCGACCGAAACGAAACAAGGCATTGTAGCGAATGAACTGATCCAATTTGCCAGCAACTTTCGCTTCAAAGAAGACTACGACAGCGATGCACTTGAAACGTAAGCGTCACGCCCAGCGCCATAGAGCAAGGGTCGCGTTATACCGGAGCAGAGGTATGAATTCCGTAGGGAGTCCGTATATGGAACTTACGAACTTT
>JAYTMG010000039.1:0-4839 GCA_043728745.1 Verrucomicrobiaceae bacterium | reverse complement strand
CCGCAATCGCTGGATGTTCGTAAAATGACTTGGAAACTGGCACAAAATGGGCAACATACCCCATATTCAATGGCTAGGTCGGTCCTGTCTTTCATCGCTTTCTTCGCACTCCTCGCGGTGTCTCACGCCTCAGATTGGGTTTTATATTCAATCGGTGGCCGGGACTATGTCGCGTTGCGAAACGTCGCGGAATTTTACAATCTATCCAGCGTCCGTACCTCCGGAAACGAGATGGTAATCTCCAGTAACACGCGGAGCCTCAGGGCCTACGCGGGCTCGGCGGAGTTCTACATCAATAATCTCAAGTTCATCCTCAGCTACCCGGTTCAAGAGCATAACGGGCAGCTCTGCATGTCGCGGATGGATCTCGTAAAATTGGTCGAGCCCGTCATGCGCCCAGGTCGCATCAAAAACCCGACGCCCATCGACACAGTCGTTCTCGATGCAGGACACGGAGGCCATGACAGCGGCGCGACTTCGATTTACGGAGCAGAAAAATCTTACACGCTCGACACCGTATTCCGCGCGAAAGAACTGCTACAGGCCGCAGGATACAAAGTGATCCTCACTCGCAGCGGCGACTACTTTGTCCCGCTCGATGACCGCGCATCCCTCGCCAGCGCCCATAAGTCCGCTATTTTTATCTCCATCCATTTTAACCACGGTGGAATGGGGACAGGCGTTGAGGCTTACACACTCGCACCGTGTGGCGTCCCGAGTATGATGGCGGACGGCCCGGCGGTCTCGGACTTTAACGAATGCAAAGGGAACGCCCGCGACCAGGAAAACATGGCGCTTGCCACGGCTTCGCACGCAGCGCTGGTGATGAAGACGCGGATGTTTGATCGGGGACTGAAGCGCGCGAGGTTTGTTGTCATTCGCGATATTTCAATCCCCGGCGTGCTCATCGAAGGCGGCTTCCTCAGCAATCCTACGGACGCCAAAATGATCGCTACGCCGAGGTACCGGCAGACGCTTGCGGAGTCTGTTCTTCAAGCCGTGGAGAACTATCGCAAGGCGGTCGGCACCCAGTCCGGGCCGGTCGTGGATACGAAGCCGGCGGCGCGCAAAACGCCACCTAAAGCACCGAGCAAGCCTGCTCCGATAGAGCCTCCGAAAGTGCAGGCAAATTGACGTTTGGTTCGCGTTTCCGCGTGGCGAAAGTTGCGGACGGGGAAGTCAAAGGAAAGCGCCGGGCCGGACTTGAAGAACTCGTGAACGACGCGAAATCAAAATGAAAACGGGAGTTTTCAACCGATGAATCTGATCCCCGGCCAATGCCAAACCGACGAGCATACGCTGCATCGTCGCCTTTTTCTAAAAGGTCTCGCGGGCGGCGCGCTCGCGAGCGTGTCGAGCTTTGCGGGTTTGTTTCACAATCCGGTTTTCGCGGCTGAGACCAAGAAGGCGCAAAAGCGTTGCATCCTCCTTTGGCTATGCGGCGCGCCGAGTCAGTTCGAGACTTGGGACCCGAAGCCGGGGCGTCCGTCGGGTGGACCGTTTGGGAGCATCTCGACGCGGATTCCCGGCATCCATTTCTCGTCGCTCATGCCGCGATGTGCAGGCATCGCGGATAAGCTGAATATCGTGCGGAGTATGAAGACGGCGCAGTCGGAGCACTTCCAGGCGATCTCGCTGCTGCAACGCGGAAACCCTGAGCGGGCGGGCTTCACGAGGCCGACGCTGGGTTGTTCGCTCTCGCAGGCGATGGGGCAACTCGACTCGCCGATCCCCAATTTTATCCTGCTCGACCCGATTCCCGGCGGGAACGAATTCGAGTCGTTCAAGGCGGGGAATTGGGCGGGCTGGCTCGGCGCTGAACATGCGCCGGTGCGGCTCGGCGGCGAGTACACGCAGTTTGTGAACGCAGCGACTGAGACCATCCCGCAGCAGGACCGCGAGTCGCGCGAGACGTTGCGGAAATTCCTCACGGCGAAATACGAGCGCGACCGGAAAAGCGGCGTCGCTCGCAGTCAAAATGCGGCGTTTGAGCGAATGAAAGGAATGGCTGCAAGCGCGGACCTTTTCGACGTGAACAAGCTCCCGCCCAAGGATCGCGAGCGGTACGGCCCCGGTAGTTTTGCGCAGCACGCGCTGATGGCGCGGCATCTCGTCGAGCACGGCGCGCCGTTCGTGATGGTGGCCAACGGGATGAATTGGGACAACCACGTCTTCCAGCATGAGATTCATCAGATGCTTGTGCCGGAGCTCGACCGCGTCCTTTTTCATCTCGTGAACGATCTCGAAACGCGCGGTCTGCTCGACTCCACGCTCGTGATCGCAATGGGGGAATTCGGCCGCACGCCTTGGATGAACCCCGCCCGTGGGCGCGACCATTACCCGAATGCGTGGAGCATGATGATGACGGGATGCGGCCTGAAGCGCGGCGTGGTCACGGGTGCGACGGATGGGGACGGCGTGGATGTGATCGAAAAGCCGTTCAACGAGCAGAACCTCTTCGCGACGATATTCACCGCGCTCGGCATCGACCCTTACGCCGAATACGACCTGCCGGGGATGCCCACATTTCACCGCGTGGAAAACAAGGCCGAGCCTATTCGCGACATCCTCGCGTGACCCGATGAAACTCACTCGCACAAAAGATTACTCGCTGCCCACGGGCGCACTGGGGCTCGCCATTTCGCCGGATGGGAGCCGGGCATTTGTGACGTGCGCGGATGGCTCGATTTACGTCGTGGATACTGCAAACGGTGCGACCGAAGTGTTTGACGGAAAGCACCAGTCGTTCGCCAGCGGATGCGTGTTGTTGCCGGACGGACGCACGATCATTTCCGCAGGCTACGATGGCTGGCTGCTCTGGCACGACGTGGAGACGCGGAAATGCTGGCGGCGCGTGAAGGCGCACCAATTCTGGAGCTGGCAGCTCGCTCTCTCGCCGGATGGCAAACGCCTCGCGACGGTCACCGGGCAGTATTTGCCGGGCGGCTGGAAATACGAGCCGTCAGCCGAGAGCGAGCCGTCGGTGAAAATCTACGATACGCTCGGCGGCGAACTCGTCGCGGCATTCGCCCACACGCCGCCGGTGATGAGTTGCGCCTTCAGCCCTGACAGCCAGCACGTCGCCGCCGGAAATATGATGGGCGAAGTGCGTGTGTGGAATCTGCAATCGAGCGCCGATGGCAAGCCTGCCTCGCAGTGGACATCGCCCGATTTCACATCGTGGGGCACGACGAAAACGCACCACTACTGCGGAGGGATTTACGGCCTCGCGTTCTCGCCCGATGCTGCGTCGCTGCTTTGCTGCGGGATGGGGCCGATGACGGACCCGATGGCTGGAAACGGCAAGATGACGTGGCAGCGGTGGGCGTGGCAAAAGGGCGAGCGAATCGACCAAATCAAAGACGGCCAACACGGATCGGGCCTCATGGAAAGTGTGGCGTGGCATCCGGGCGGCACGCATTTCGTCATGGCTGGGAGACAAGCGCAGGGCACATGGAACGCCGCGCTTTTCTCCGCCGCCGACGGCTCGCTTGTTCATTCCGTGGATACGAAAAAGCGAATCACCCACGCGCGTTTCACCGCCGACGGCAACACGCTCATCGTTGCCGGAGCAAATGGTCAGGCTCAGCGAAAGCTGGGGTTCTGGCCTGCGTGGGGCAAGTTGCAGGTCTATCGAGTGGAGGCGTAGTGGTCTGCCGAATGACGGGCGGGCGAATGACGGGCGGGCGAATGACGAATGACGAATGACGAATGACGAAACGCAAGCGTGCGGCGGAATCAACTCGCTTGCGTTTCGTCATTCGTCATTCGTCATTCGTCATTCGTCATTCGTCATTCGCCATCAAACTACGACCTGCCGACCACTAGATTTCCCCGCTTGTCGCCCGCGTGAACTCCAACTATCTCCGCCGTCATGCTCCGCCAGTTCATCATCGCAGCAATCCTCGCTGCATCCACAAACACTTACGCATCCTTGAAACGCGAACCCTTTGCCAAGACCGCTGACGGGCACCCCGTCGAACGCATCACACTCACCAATAAGAACGGCCTCACCGCCCGCATCATCACATGGGGCGCGACGCTCACCGAGCTCCACGCGCCGGATCGCGCGGGCAAGCTTGCGGACGTGACGCTTGGTTTCGACACGGCCGAACCGTGGCTGAAGCCGCATCCGTTTTTCGGGTCCATCGCGGGTCGTTTTGCAAATCGGATCGCGAAAGGAAAATTCACCATCGACGGCAAGGAATGGACGCTCGCGACGAACAACGGAGCAAACCATCTCCACGGCGGGCAGGTCGGTTTTGATAAACGAAACTGGACCTTCGAGCCCGCTGGCGAAAACGCTGCGCGCTTCTCCTACACGAGCCCGGACGGCGAGGAAGGTTACCCCGGCGCGCTGAAAGTGAGCGTCACTTACACGCTCACCGACGCCAACGAACTGCGCCTCGACTACGAAGCGACGACCGACAAACCGACCGTCGTAAATCTGACCAATCACGCTTACTGGAATCTCGGTGCGAGCGCCGATGTCCTCGGCCACGAACTCCAGCTTCCCGCCGCGAAATACGTCGAGGTCGATGCCGGAAGCATCCCGACCGGAAAGCTCTCCGCATCCGTGGGCGCGATGGATTTCCAAAAGCCCAAGCTCATCGGCAAAGACATCGCAGCCCTCGCCAGCGCGCCGGGCGGCGGCTTCGACCACAACTGGTGCGTCGATAGTTGGGTGGCCGGGAAGCAAAACTTCGCAGGTGAGCTCTACGACCCAAGCAGTGGTCGCGTCATGCGCGTCACGACGAGCGAGCCCGGCATCCAGTTTTACACCGGCAACTACCTCAAAGATGTCGCCGGAAAAAATGGCCGCGTTTACGGGAAACACGC
>JAYTMG010000038.1:0-6726 GCA_043728745.1 Verrucomicrobiaceae bacterium | reverse complement strand
CGAGCTTCTCGTGGTCTTTCTTTACATGCTTTTCGTGCTTTTGCTCGTCGAGCTTGTGTTGGTTTTTCGGTGAATTGTCGCCCATAGGTAGAGTGTTCGGGATCGGGAGCATCCGCGGCTGTCTCCGTTCTCTGAATTCTTCGCCCGGTTGCGCGCAATCGCGACTCTCGGCTTTGTGCACCTTGGCCGATTGGACTCTCCTCGCCTGCGAAGAGCGTTCACCGATACGACCAAAGCGCTCTGCCATCGCGATGCATCTCAGCACACCTACGTATATGAGATTTTTCGCTTACATCTTCGGCTTTCTAATCCTGATCGGAGGTCTCGCATGGGCGGCCATCGAGGCGGGAGCACCCCGACTCTGGGTGATGATCGGATCCATGATCCTGATGGGAATCGGGTTAATCGCCGGCGCAAGTCGCACTCGGGTGAATCGCCAATCCGGCGACGTCACCGTCGTTCGGGACAACGACGAGCTTTGAGGCCGGCCACGGAAGGGAAATGTCCTCACCGGAGCGCCTTGGAACGACGCCTATGCATCCGCGTCATCTACTCCCGATACTGAAGGACGCCGCGTCCGATTGGGTGGATGACGGCGCGATGCGCCTCAGTTCCTCCCTCGCGTACTACGCGATCTTTTCGCTCGCGCCGTTACTCGTCATCGTGATTTCGATCGCCGGGCTGGTTTTCGGCGAAGATGCCGCGCGCGGTCAACTCTCGCAGGAAATTGCACATCTGGCCGGCAAGAGCGCAGGTGAAGCGATTCAGGCAGCGGTGGAATCGAGCGCGGCGCATAAAACGACGGGGATACTCGCCACAGTCATCAGCACAGCGCTGCTGCTCTTCGGCGCTTCGACGGTCTTTGCCGAGTTGAAGGACGCGCTGAACACCATCTGGGGCGTCGTGGTAAAACCAGGCCGTCCCTTCTTCACCCTCCTCCACGATCGTTTTCTCTCGTTCTCGATCGTGCTGGCCATCGGCTTTCTCCTGCTCGTGTCGCTGATCATCAGCGTCCTGCTCGCCACGCTGGGAAACTACATGAGCGGTCGCCTCCAACTCCCTGCCGCCGTCTGGCAAGCATGTGATTTTCTCATCTCCCTCGCAGTCATCACCGGACTGTTTGCGATGATCTTCAAGCTGCTGCCCAACGTGCGGCTGCGCTGGCGCGATGCATGGCTGGGCGCGGTGACGACATCCCTGCTTTTCACGCTCGGCAAATTCGGCATCGGCTACTACCTCGCCACCAGCAGCCTCGCTTCCAGCTTCGGCGCGGCAGGCTCCGTAGTGATCGTGCTCGCCTGGATTTATTACTCTGCCTGCATCCTATTCTTCGGCGCGGAGATTACGAAAGGTTACGTGAGGAAGTTTGGTTCGGGCATTACGCCGAACAGCCGCGCCGTACTCATCGACGATCTACTTCGGGCAAGGTTGGGGCTGACTTCCGCGACCATCGAGGCGGCATCGACCCCGCCCACCGTCCCGCCACCCCCCACTCCGAATAAGCCGTGAAGCTACCCTGACTTTCGGCGTTGTATGTGATCATCCCAAGGAGTGTGCCGTCTCGGCCCCCTGAACTCTGGAAGAATTCCCGATAAGCGGGGATGTGATGGGAGACGCTTCGCGCCTCAAGGGGCCGAGAAGGCCCCTCTCCTTGGCGCAAGCGGATGGGCGGCGGGCAGCAGAAAACGTGGTTTTTGGAACACCCCGAATTGCCTGTTTTTGAAGGCTGCGCCTCAATGTTCCACGGAAAAGGCATTTTCCAGGGAGGGAATGGGCGTCGCCGTGAAAGTGGCGGGTTCATCGTTCACAGCGGCGGTCCGTGCTTTGCAAGAAACCGGCGAAAACTCGTATGAAAGTAGGCCGAGTTGCAAGCGCTCCACGATAAGATCAATGAGCTGATCGCTTCGCTGCAACGGTAGGCGTGATGCACGAACTTGCGGCTGCGTGTAATTGACACGGCTTAGGGCATCGTCTCGCATTACGGCGATGGAACGATTGACCCATTCGGATTACGCGCGGCTTCTTGATTTTGTCGGGGGCTTGCTGGAGCCACGGGAGATCGGGAGTTTTGGCGAAGGCATCGTGCGGCTGACTTCCGAGCTGCTACCGGGGGCGATTGTGGCGTTTGACCAGATCGAAGTGGGCGGTTCCTTTTATGGCTTCGACCACAATGTGCCTCTCGACCTAGCGGACCAACAACGGATGCACTCGCGCTTGATGGAGGTGTATCAGCAGAATCCGATTTACGAATACATTCAGGGAGGCGGCACGGGGCCGGTGGTGGATTTGGTGGACCTTGCGCCGCGGCGCGAGTTTATGCGCACGGATTTTTATCAGGACATTTTCCGGCCTTACGGGATTACGCATCAAGTCAGCGTGCTGCTCGCGCGGCCAGGGTGGATCAATACGCTGACGATCAATCACGACCGTCCGATTAACGCGCGGTCCAAAACCTTGCTCACATTGGCGAGCCGTTACTTGAGCCTGGCGCATCGAAATGCTTGGAGCGCGGAACGGGTGATCCCGGTGAGCGGGGATACGCCTGGCATCTCCCTCACCATGCGAGAGATCGAGGTGATGGGCTGGCTGCGCGAAGGAAAGCGCAACGGCGAAATCGCAATCATCCTCGCCTGCTCGACACGGACCATCGACAAACATGTGGAAAACATTTTGCGCAAGACGGGCGCTGAGACCCGCACGGCCGCAGTGCAGGCGTGGTCGGCGAGCAACGCGCTAAAACATACGTAGTCCGACGTATTTCCGCAGCGGTGTGCGCTGCATAGGTTCACTTTTCGACGAGAGTCCGACCCGCCTTTTGCGGTCTTTTAAGAAAGCACCTTTTTACCAAATGAACTTCACCACCGCTCAAATCACCGCCCTCAAAACGGGCATCGATGCTTCTCTGAAAAACATCCAGTCGAAGATTACCGATACGGTATTTGCAGAGACGCTGCCGTTCATCGGGGCGAATCTTGCGCAGGCGGCAGCGAACCCTGGAGACTTTAGTACGCATCATGTGAACTCGGTGCGTCTGGCGGTGAATACGGCGTTGAGCGATGCTTCGCTGAATGGAGATCTTTCGTTTGGGAATGTGGAGGCGAAGATCAAGGACGAGCTGATCGGCTTTGGCGATGTGGACATCAATGAGGTGGGCGGGGAGATCGTGCTGACGTTTTCGACGGGGGGGACCGAATCCGCAGGCAATATGATCGACCCAAGTCTCGGGCTTCCGGGGCTGGGCTTGGAAATCAACGGCGGGAGTGTGAATACGGTCATCTCGACGGCTGCGAACTTCACCGTGGGGATAAGCGGCAATGCATTCTTCTTCGATGCGGCGAGTGAGTCGGTGACGGTGAATGTGGAGGCGACGGCGGACTTCACGAATGCCAGTGGCGAGTTCAACGGACTTGCGTCGCGGGTGACCACGAACGGGATGAGCAATGCGTTTGAGGGCTCGTTTGTCGTGGATGTCGCAGGGGCGCGATTGACGAAAACGGCAGCGGCTTCGGCGGCGGTGACGACAAACTTGACGGGGCAATTCGTTGGCGAATTTCAAGTCCTCACGGATGTCGGCGTCGCTGTGTTGCCGGATGTCGATACGACGGTGAAAGTCGGCTGGGAGTTTGCAAACGCGGCGGTGAACGGGGCGAAGGCGAATAACGCAAGTTTCGGAAATGTGCCGACGGTGAGCTTGGAAAGCGGGTTGGTTCTGTCGTCGTTTTTCGGCGAATTCATTGACCCGGTTTTCACGAAGATTAAGGCGGTGACGGACCCAATAAAGCCCGTCGTGGATGCGCTGAGCGCGAGCATTCCTTTTCTCTCCGGTCTGGGTCTGCCGAGCTCGCTGGCGGATTTTCTCGGTATCGGCGCGCAAGTGCGGACGCTGAAGACCGTCATTGATTTCGTGGAAGCAGGCGCGGAGTCGGCGGATGTGGCGAAGGTGAATCTCGGCAAGCTGACATACGGCGCATCGCAGGATATTCGGGGCACAGGATTTGACCCGAGTGCGCTGGATTTTTCGCAATCGACGTTCGAGCCTGCGCTAGACGTGAGTGCGCAGAGCGCGGCGCTGGGGCGGTTGCTTTCCATCGGTAGTTCATTTGGTGCGCGAGGTCCGGGTGATGGAATCGCGGCGGCGACGGCGGGCGGTGGCGCGTTCACGTTTCCGATCTTGGATACAAACGAGACGGGCATTTTTGAGCTGCTCGCGGGGAAGACGACCGACCTCTTTTTCGCGGACTTGCCGGAGCTGAATGCGGGGCTGAATTACAGCGAGTTCTTCCCGATCATCGGTCCGCTCGGTGCGCGGGTGGAGGGTGCGATCAATCTGAACATCAATTTAGATTTTGGGTTCGATACCTTTGGGCTCAACCAACTGCGCAACGGCGGCAGCGCGTCGGATATTTTTAGGGGCTTTTACATCAGCGACCATCGGACGGGTGGGAACGATCTGCCAGAGCTAACGCTCTCTGCGAGCCTTCAGGCGTTCGCGGAGCTGAACCTCGTGCTGGCGCGTGCGGGTGTTGGCGGAGGGCTGTTTGCCAATATCTATTTCGACCTGCGCGAGCTAGCCGACCCCGGCACGAAAGCGGATGGGCGCATCCGACTCTCGGAACTGGAGCGGGCGATTGCCGATGGTGATTTGTTCGACGAATCGGGCAATGTGAGCGCGGGATTGAGCGCATATTTGAAAGTAGGCTTTGGTCCGTTTTCCAAAACGTTCCGCAAGAATCTCGCGAGCGTGACACTGCTGGAATTTGGCGTGCGCGACCCCGCCGCCACGACACCAAAGCTGGCGCGAAATGAAGGCGGGGATTTGATTCTCAATGTCGGCGCAAACGCCGAAGCTCGGGTGTTTGGGGACCTCGATGACGACGCCGGTGAACTCGATGAAGGCGGTGGTGTCGCTCGCACGGGCGATTTGATTTTTGTGAACGCGGCGAGCGGACAGCTTTCCGTGACTCACTCGCGCCCTGCTGAAACCGAGGGCGATCCGAAGGTGGATTTGACGGTGTCTTATAAGTCCGGGGGCAGAATCGTCGTGGTGGGCGGGCATGAAAATCCGCAGAGGATTCAGGTGAACCAAAGCGTGAGCAACAAGCTCGATTTCACGGCAGGCGACGGCGTCGCCCATGTGTTTGGCGGCGGCGCGAACGATGTGCTGCGCGGCAGCACGTTCAACGATTCACTGGGCGGCGGCAACGGGAACGACGTGCTCATCGGCAACGACGGAGCGGATGAGTTATTTGGCGGCGGCGGAAAAGATCAGTTCATCGGAGGGCGCGGCGACGACACGATGGACGGCGGCCCAGGCGCAGACTTTTTGTTTGGTGGTCCGGGCTACGACCAAGCGACTTATAGCTCCGCCAGCACTGGCGTGACCGTGGATTTGCTCTTTCCGTTTTTCGCCAAGGGCGACGCGAAGGGCGATAGATTCTTCGCGGTCGAGGAAATCGACGGGAGCAATGCCGCCGATAGTTTAAGCGGCGACTCGTCTAGCAATTATCTCGCAGGCGGTGGCGGTGGCGATTCGCTGAACGGGCGAGACGGGGACGACTCGCTGGAGGGCGGCGCAGGCGCCGACTTTCTCAATGGCGGTCCGGGCAAAGACACGGCGGTTTACAGCGGGACGGCGGCGACGGTGAATCTCACCACGGGCGTCGGCTCGTTCGACGCTTTTGGAGATACACTCACAGACATCGAAAATCTGCTCGGCGGAAATGGAGACGATACGTTTATCGGTAACGCTATTGGCAACATTTTGGACGGCGGCGCGGGCAATGACAGCCTTGTCGGCGCGGGCGGAAGGGACACACTGATCGGCGGGCTCGGAAACGATACGCTCGTGGGCGATGGTGACGATGTGATCACCTACGAAGATGCAGGCGGGCGCGTGATCGTGAACCTCGCAAACGGCACGGCTACAGTCGCAGAGCCCGCCGCAATGGTGCCGGAGAGCGACACGATTAGCGGAATCCGCGACATCATCGGCAGCTACTTTAATGATGATTTGATCGGCGACGACGGCGACAATCGTATCGACCCAAAGCTCACTCGCGAAGCGCGGGGCGAAGTGGACTACGTGGATGGCGGGCCGGGCACGGATACGCTGGTGGTCGATTACTCGATAGGCGATGCGCCGCCGGAAGTGGGGGCCCATGTGAATCTCCTCTCTGGGGTCGAAATCGCGCGCGCGGGTTTCACGTTTACCGTGTCACGCCAATTGAACGGGCAGAACTTCGACTACATTCAGGCGAATAACGTGGAGCAACTCGACTTCACCGGAGGGCGGCAGGATGACGACATTTCAGGCTTCGACGGAGCGGACACTTTGCGCGGCGGACGGGGTAATGATTCGCTGATCGGCGGCAATGGCGGGGACTCCATCGCAGGGGGCGACGGGGACGATCTTTTGGCGGGCGGCTCGGGCTTTGACACGATGCACGGCGGCAATGGAGACGATGTTTTTGAGGTGGATGACCTCGGCGACACCATCTTCGGCGGCATGTCGGACGATGTCGTCGGCGGGGCTGGCGAGGACACATTGGCGGTGGATTTCAGCAGCCGGAATCTCGCTGTTTTTACCCGCAACGGACAGGTGCGTAGCGAGGAGTCTAATCTCACCCGGGCGTGGGAGGTGAACTACCGCGAGATCGAGCATCTCGTTATCGCCAGCGGCTCCCAGGCCGACACGCTCAGCGGCGGGCTTCGCAGCGATTCGCTCTA
>JAYTMG010000037.1:0-5030 GCA_043728745.1 Verrucomicrobiaceae bacterium | reverse complement strand
GCGAGCTGTTCGCCCTGCTGATTTCCGAGGCGCATTTCGTGACGGCCTGCGCGGGCGGTTTCCTCACCCGCTTCCTGCGCATTTTGGGCGATGGGCTGCTGCTGCTGCGCTGCATTCGCGAGCTGTTGGTTTTGCTGCGCGGCTGCGGCTTTCGCGGCGTTTGCGGCCTGCTGCGCTTGGGCTTGCGCCTGCTTCGCAGCTTGCGCGGCGACTTGCGCTTGCTGTTTCGCCTCGCCGGCCTGCTGCGCGGCCTGCTGGTTTTCGCCCTGTTTCTCGCCGCCAGCCTGCGCGGCTTTTTCGGCTGCGCTCTGTGCGCTTTGCGCTTCGTTCTCAGCCTGCTGGGCTGCCTGGGCTGCTTCCCCTGCTTTGTTCGCGGCATTCTGCGCGGCCTCGGCGGCCTGTTGTGGGCTGCCGGATTCCGCAGCTTTTTGCGCCATCTTGGCGGCGTCCTGTGCAGCTTGAGCGGCTTTTGCCGCGTCGTTTCCTGCTGCGTCGGCCTGCTTCGCTGCCTCCGGATTTCCCGCATTGTTGGCCTGAGCCTCAGCGGCCTCCGCGGCTTTCTGTGCAGCCTGCGCAGCCTGCGCTGCTTTCTCGGCAGACTTTGCCGCTTCACTTGCCGCGTTTGCGGCTGGATTCGGCGGAGTATTCGCGAGCGCGTTTGGTGTTTGTAGCGCTTGCTTCGCGAGCGTCGCAGCCTTGTTCGCGGCTTCCGCGGCTTTCTTCGCCTGCGCGACGGCTTCGCCCGCTTGCTGTTCGGATTGCTGATTCGGTGCCTGCTTATCGCCGGGGATTTGTGCTGCTTGTTTCGCTGTCGCTTGAGCTTGTTCGGCCTGCGCTGCGGCTTGGTTTGCTTTCTCGGCTGCGAGCGATGCCTTGTCGGCGACCCGCTGGGCAGACTTCGCTGCCTCTTCAGGATTCGCGGCAGTCGCGATCTTCTCTGCCGCTTCAACGGCCTTTCCGGCCTCTTTGGCCGCGTCTTTTGCGGATTCCGCAGCCTGGTTGGCGAGTGCTTTGGCACCGTCGTTTTTTGCGGAGTCGGCTTGTTTCTCGGCATTTTTCGCTGCTTCGTGGGCCGCTTGTGCCGCTTGCTGTGCTTCCTTCGCCGCCTCGGCAACGGCCTGTGCAGGCGACTTCGGCGTGGCCTGCGGATCTTTGGACTGCGCTTCGACCTGACTCGCGACAGCCGCTTCCTGTTTCGCCGCTTGGTCTAGCTTCTTCTCCGCGTTCGCCAGCGCGTCCTTCGAAATATCGCTCAGCTCTTTCTGCATCTCGGGATTCTGCGGCAGCTTGGCTTCGAGCTCCTTCAAGAGCTGCTCGGGATTCTTCTGCGCCATCTCCGCGATCATTTGCGCGTGGGCAAATTGATCATCGAGCTCCTGCTTGATGCCGAGTTCCTTCTCCGCCTCGCGCAGCGCTGCCCGGGTCTCGGCGAGGTCCTTGCCCTTTTCCACGGCGTCGTAATGTTTCGCGATTTGCTGCAGCGCATCCTCCAGCTTCTTCTGCTGCTCGGCGGCACGTTCCAGATCGGCTTTTTGCTGAGCCTCCGTGTCTTTTGTCGCATCCTGAAGCGCCTGCTCAGCCTTTGGCGGCGGGTCTTTCAACATAGCGAGCGCATCATCGGCATCACGCATCGCTTCGCGTTCGTCCTTTTTCAAAATATCCTTTTCGTTCGCTTCGGCCCGGATCAAATCCTTCAGCGCGTCCACCTTCGCATCGAGCTTTTGTTGCTCGGCAAGTTTATGGGCGACGTCTTCAGGCTTTTCGATTTTGTCCTCCTTCGCCATCGCCTCGGTCTCCTTCTTGATCTGCTCCTGTTCTTTAGCGAGAGCCGCTGCGAGCTCCGAGATCGTAGGAGCCAGTTTCTCCAAGCGCTTGCGTGCTTCGACCATGTGCGGACGGAGTAAATCGAGCGCCAGTTTGACCTGCCCTGCGAGAACTTCAGCCTGAGCTTTGGCGCTTACGGGGAGCCGATCCACATTCGAACGCTGCTCCATTTCCTGCGCCAGCGCGCGCCAGTCCGTGCCGCCGCCCGCCGCCCATAGAATCTTCTGTGCGCCTTCAAACGCCGTGCGCACCGCCGTCTCCGGCTCACCTTTTTGATCAAAGTATTGCTTCGCCTTCGCCATCTCGTTCGGGGACTCACGCAGGCGACGCTCCAGCCAGCGCCAATCGGTCGGCGACTGTGTGCGCGCGCTGAGGTTGCGAATGTCCCATCGCTCATTGGTCGCGATGAAATTCAGCCCATCGAACGCCTCCATTAAATTATGTCCACTTTCCAAAATCCGCAGGCTCCGATCCACTTCGGAGAAGCGCTCATCCGTCTTTGCTTTGTCTTCGCCGGCCATCAAATCCTTCACCGCCGCGAGAGCCGTCGTCGCTGTGCGTAAATCGCCCACGAACTGATTGTCCGCGTTTGTCCGGAGCTCCTCCAAATCGCCGTGCGACTTGATCGCACCGGTGCGGGACGCCCAGCGTTGCTCCATCAGCACAGCCCGTCCGGCGGCATCAAGGCTTGGCCGGGCGTTCACCTGCCGGATGTCATCCTGTGTCTTCGCAACATGTCCATAAGTCGGGCCAATATCCTGAAGAATCTGATCGTTCGCCTGCATGGAACGCTCCGTCAGTTCCCTGTGCCAGGATGCAAACTCCCGCACATTATCCCGCACGATTCGCGTCAAATCCATCGTCGGCTGGAGCAACAATTTCGCGCCCGGCTCGGGATTGAGCAGCGCTGTCTCGAGCTTCACCCGAGGCTTCGAAATCTCGCTCACAGCCCTCTTCGAGCGATCTTTCGCCGCGCTGTTCCCGCGCTTGGCGATAGGCTCCATGAGCTCTTCCAACGAACGCGCCTGAATCATCGCCACACGTAACCGCGGCACGAGAACCGACCATTTCCGAGCATCATCTCCGCTCACCGCCGCAAGCTCCATCACCCTCTGCTGCTCACGCGAAACGACCTGCACATTCTCGGACAGCGCCGCCATTTCCTCGCCCGTGGTGAATGCCTCCATCGCCACGGTCGTCAGCCGCGCGCGCTTGTGGATGGCCCAGCCGAGGTCATTCACCGCAGTCGCAAATTCCTTCGCTGCCGGCGCGGCGGGATTCGCGGTGGCTAAATCAAAATTCGCCCGAACTTCCGTCACAGAGCTTTGGATCAAACGTGACATCTCCCGCCCGAGCAACACCAACTCCGCGCTCACATGGCCTTGCGGTGAATCCTTCAGCGCCGCGCCGAGCGTGCTCCAGCATTCCGCCGCCTTCGCCTCGAAATCACTCAATAGTCCGCCGTACGCAAGCAGCGCCTGACGCCGCTCCGCGACATCCTCGGTGCGCTGAAATGCGTCACGCAACGCCCCGCCGGATTTCGTCAAAGGGTCCGCTTTATCCGCCAGCGCGGTCGTCGCATCATTTAGGGCGCGGAGGGTTTCCAGCGACTGCATCCGCCGCAACTCGAAGCCCGCCGCAGCGACGGTGATTTGGAGCGGACGCGACTCTCCGCGATTGCCTTTCAAGTCCGTGGCGACGAGCTTCGCGACCAGCATATCTCCCGCCTTCGCCTTCTGCTCGTAAAGATCCCACCGATAGTCCACTCGCTGTTTTTGCCCCAGCGCTTCCTTCTTGATGACCGTCTCGCTCCACGGCCCGTCATTCACTTTCACCACCATCGCGATCTTCGCGAGAGCGAGGTCATCGCTTGCGGTGCCGATGAGATCGAGCAGTTCGTTATTTGGTAAAATGAGATCGTGCTTCGGGCTCTCCAACTCGATCGTGGGCACGAGGTCGGGCTCCGCGCGTAGCTCGTTTTCCGGGCTGAACTTGTTTTCAAATGCAGTCTCCGCCGCCACGAGGAACACGCGATAGGAGCCGCTTGCATTCAGCGGAAGACGCGCTCCCAAACGGCCATCGGCGAGCTTCTGTAGCGGGATCGTGCTGCTCTTCTTTCCCTGCTCCAGCCTGAGTTCGGCAGTCTTCACGTCGTGGTTCGGCTTCAGCTTTAGATCGATTTCCGTGCCATCGAGTGCGACGAGCGAGCCGTCCTGTTCAGTCACCGTCTTGTCCGGCAGGAGACTGTATTTCGGATAGTGATACGTCTTTTCAAATTCCGTGATGTAAGGCCGCTCGCGCGCATCCAGCAAATGATAGCGAGTCACCGCGTCGCCAGCCTCGATGCGGTAGCGCACACTTTCGCGCCCCACGTTCACCGTCGCGGCAAATCGATCTCCGCCGAGCGGCTGCATATCAGCCGCCTGCCAGCCATCCTTGCCCGTCTCCGTGATGATGTGCGCCTTGTTCACCCGCTCCCCGCCCAGTTCCACCACGATGCGCACCGTATCGCCTTGCGGCACCATTTTACTGCCGCCATCGGGTTCCACGATTTGCACCTTCGTCCGCGAAATGCGATCGAGATTTGCCGATGGCCAAAGCGCCCGCAGCAGCAGCGTAGGGAATTGCCAGCCAGTCGCCGCAATCATCGCGCCGACCACGCACAGCACCGCCGCCGCATAGCCGATGTAGCGCCGCACGAGCTTCACGGGCAGCAGCGTCTTCATCTCCATGCGCTCCATTTTCCCCGCGACATCATCCTGCAAAAGTGCGCGGAATTGCTCGGAGTCAAACACCTCGCCCTTCGTCTGCCCAAGTTCTACGGCGGACAGCAAATCCTCACGCAGCCTTGGTTCCGCGTGCTCAATGAGCCGCGCAAGCTGCCGCGAATCCGGCGCGTGGAGCAACCAGGTAAGACATTGCCGCCAAGCAATCACCAGCACCGCCAAGTATGCAGAACCGGACAACGTCCAGCGTAGCCAATCTGGCATCCGCACCGATAAATCGATTGCCGCGATGACAAGCATCGTCAGCAGCAACATCGCCACTGCCGCAAAAATGCCACGAGTCACGATGAGGCTTCGTCTCCGCCGCGCGAAAGCGGTGAGTTTTTCCTGAATGACGGGATCGAGATGTGTGCTCATGAGTTGAATGGACTGGGGTATCCGATGATAACCGTGCGTGCAGTAAAGGCTTTGACCTCATCA
>JAYTMG010000036.1:0-24349 GCA_043728745.1 Verrucomicrobiaceae bacterium | reverse complement strand
GCATTTTCCTTCAGCTTCGCCGCCACGAATTCATCCACCGAAGCCCCCGCCGGACGCTTCACCGGCTGGAACGACCAGTGCGTCGTCGTCAGCTTCAGCGCCGCCCGCGCTTCATCGCTTCCCGGCATCTGCGCCCCGCCATCGATCCACGCCCGCAGCGTCTCCACCTGCGCCGCCGATAGACGCTCGCCCTTCGGCGGCATCACGTCCGCTTTAGTCTGCGTCGTGATACGCTTAAAAAGATAACTCTCCGCCGCCTTCCCCGCCACCACGAGCGGCTCGCCCGATTCCCCGCCGCGCAAAATCCCCGCCACCGAATCCAGCCGCATCGCGCTCTTCTGCTTCTCCTCGCCGTGACAATCAAAACAATGGTCCTCCAAAATCGGACGCACATCTTTCGCAAAATCCACCTCCGCACGAGCAACCAAAAGCGACAACGCCGCGAGGGAAATTCGGATAGAAAAATGACTGATCATGTGACGCACAGCACTACTCGCCGGGCTGGGTTTCGTTAGGGCTCGGGGTGCGCTCGGACAATGAACGTGTTCACTGGTTCTCGCGCTGGTGCCAAGTTGGAGAGTAAGACGGGTTTCCAACCCGTCCCAGCGCGACTACTTGAAAAATGCGCATCTTCGCGGCTAGCCTCGCGGGTGACCGGTTGGAAACCTGTCCTACTTTTTTGAGGGGTTGATTCGTTTGCGGACTTCGGTCATTCGTGTTGGCCGTGACGGTCACTTGGCCGCACTCAACCACCAGAAACTTCGAACAAACTACCATGAAATCGAAACTCCTCATTACCACTGCGGCGCTGCTCGTTCCGCTCATTCACTCATCACACGCTCAAAATGCGAACGGCTCTTTTTCCATCGTGGAAGAAGGCGGCGCTATCGGCGCGGGCAATCTTGGCACGGGCGGCACAGCCTTTGCAAAAGACGTCATTGGCGGCGGTCTTCCGCCGACTCACACGATTCCCAATATCAACAACGGGACATTTGGAAACGGAAGTTCGTGGATCGGCGACAGCGCAAATAGCTGGGTCGGAATCGGGTTTGGGACTCCGCAGGCTTTGTCGGGTCTGGCATTTGGCCGGGATAACACGGGGACGTTCAACGAGTTCAATGATGCGCGTATCCTCGGGAACTACATCGTCGAATACACGACCGATCTAAACGTGCTCGCGAATCCTGCGGGCGCGACATGGCTGACGCTCGGTCAGACGAATTACACGGGCGCGGTTGCGGGCAGTTTGCTGACTCAGCCGACGCTGCGGCATCGGTATAATTTTGATGCGATTTCGGCGACGGCGGTTCGCATTATCACCCCCGGCAGCAGCTTTGCGAATGGTGCAGCAATCGATGAAATCGAGCTTTTCAGCACGAAGCTGAATATCGGCGGCGTGACGTCGGGTATCGTGATGACTCCGCAGTCCGGCTACACGATCACGTGGGACGGAAATGACGGGGAGAACTACAGCGCGAAC
The DNA here is from genome assembly GCA_043728745.1 of Verrucomicrobiaceae bacterium. Classification (GTDB taxonomy): domain Bacteria; phylum Verrucomicrobiota; class Verrucomicrobiia; order Chthoniobacterales; family Chthoniobacteraceae; genus SXWH01. The sequence continues at coordinate 22,869 of JAYTMG010000036.1, read as the reverse complement.
GGGGCATCCGTGCCGGTGAATATTGCGCGGGCTTCGAGCGGGGCGACGCCGTTTACATCGAGCGACTTGGGGCCGCAGCTCGGCATTCCTTATCACCGCGTCATCAATTTGAACGACGGGCTGTATGGCAATGCGAATAGCTGGATCGGCGGCGATGTCGGCGGGCCGGCGTTTGCGGGCGTGAACTTCGATCAGCTCTACGAAATCACCAGCATCGCCTGGGGCCGCGACAACGGTCTGGATGTGGCAAACGGCGATTGCTGCGGCGGGACTGCGACGGATCGCTGGCAGGGTGTTTATAACATCGAGGTGACCACCAATGGAACGACGTGGACGAGTATCGGAACGGTGGACTTGCAGGCGTTATTCGATACGGCAATCGGCGGTCTGGCGTCGGGCTCATTCCGCCACGAATTCAACATCAGCGACGGCGACGGCGGCATTCTGGCAAGCGGCGTGCGGCTGGTAGTTCCCGCGACGGGTCTCGGAGCCGGCACTGCGATCGATGAGTTGGAAGTGTACGGCACGCCGGTGCCCGAGCCGGGAAGCGCTGCGATGCTGCTGGCAGGGCTCGGCGCACTGGCAGCGCGGCGGCGACGCAAATAGATATTTTAGTGAATCCATTTCGTGGGCAATGCGCTTCCTGTCTGCGGGATGTGTCTTGCGGTCGCGCGTCGTCAATTTACCGAACCTATGAAACTTCTGACCGGACTCACCGCCCTCGCCGTCTTACTTTGCGCCACACTCCACGCCGCCGACACGACGACTGTGTTCAACGAAGTGATGTATCATCCGCCCGGCGCTGCGGATGCGGAGTGGGTGGAGCTTCATAACAAGATGTCGGTGAATATGGACCTCTCGGGCTGGGAGATTTCCGGCGGGGTCAATTTCACTTTTCCAAATGGAACAGTCATCGCGGCGGGCGGGTATCTCGTGGTGGCGTCGAATCCCGGCGCGATGCCCGGTGTCACTGCGCTCGGGCCGTGGACGGGCTCGCTGAATAATGGCGGCGAGACCATCCGACTGCGCGACCGGACGCGGCGCGTGATGGATGAGCTGAGCTACAACGACGGCAGCTCGTGGCCGCTCGGCGCGGATGGCGGCGGATTCTCGCTCGCACGGCGGACGGGGCATTTGTCGGGCACGCAGCCGGCGCATTGGGTGGCGTCGGTTTCGCGCGGCGGGACGCCGGGTTCGGGGAATTTCGATTCGACGCTCGGCGCTTCGCAGGCGGTTTTTGGGCTGGGCGATGCGTGGCTTTATCACGGCTCCAGCGCGGGGCTCGCGGGCGGATGGGCGGCGACTGCTTACTCAGCGGGAACGGGCGGATGGTTGTCGGGAAATGGCGCGCTGGCGTTTGAGGAAGCGTCGCTTCCGGCGTCGGTGGGCACGGTGCTGCCGACTCCCGCTTCGCATCCCACGGGGACTTACTATTTTCAAAAACAGTTCACATTTTCGGGTGTGCCGTCGGCAGTGGAGTTGAAGCTGCGGACGCTGACGGATGATGGCGCGGTGATTTATCTCAACGGCACCGAAGTGGCGCGGCAGCGAGTCGCGACGGGCACTGTGACTGCCGCGACCCGCGCTACGAACGAAGTGGGCAATGCTGCGTTTGAGGACATCGCGCTGCCAACGTCGGCGCTGGTAAATGGGACGAACACGCTGAGCGTCGAGGTGCATCAGGCGGGCACGCTGCTGGTTTCGGCGACGGGCACGGGCGGACTCACGCTGAGCGGGCTGACTTTGAGCGAAGTGGGCGGCGCGATTTTTTCCACGAACTATTCGCGTCAGCCGGGAGCAGTGGCGTTTGCGAAAGACCTTCTCGGAAACGGCCAGTATGAGCCGACGCACACGATCCCGAATTTGAACAACGGGACCTACGGGAATCCGTCGTCGTGGATCGGAAACACGCCGAACTCATTCTGCGGCGTGAGTTTTGGCGCGACGGCGGTGAGCGTGGGCCGTGTTGCGTGGGGACGCGACAATACTGCGACGTTCAGCGACCGCACCGTCGGGCTTTACACGCTCGAATATACGGCGGTGGCGAACCCCAACAACGCGACGCCGCAGACGGGGAATCCCGCGACGGGTTGGGCGACAATCGGCACTGCGTCGTATCCATCAAACGGGCTGCCTTACAGCCAGCGGCACGCGTTTTCATTCACGCCGGTGATGGCCACGGGCATTCGTCTCACGGTGCCGGGCGATGGAATCAACACCGGAGCGTGCGTCGATGAATTGGAGGCCGCGCCAGCCGCCACGCCCGCGCCGCCGGTATTCACGCTGATGACCACGGGCGGCGTGATCGACACCGCAGGCGATATGGCGCTGACGGGGACGGCATTTGCGAAAGACCTGATCGGCAACGGCGCGCACGCACCGACGCACACGATCCCGAACTTGAACGACGGCGTTTTCGGAAACGGGAATTCGTGGATCGGTAATACGGCGAATTCGTTCTGCGGAATCAGCTTCGCGACAGCGCGTGCGATGGGCCGCATCGCATTTGGTCGCGACAACACGGCGACCTACACAGACCGCACACTCGGCGGATACACCGTGCAATACACCACCGTCGCGAGCCCGACTGAATTAACGCCCGAGGCATCGTGGACGACCATCGGCGTGATCAATGTGGACGGCTCGTTCGTATTGCCGTCGCAACGCCACGTATATGAATTCGCATCGGTGACCGCCACCGGCCTGCGCATCCTCACGCCCGATGGCGCGTGCATCGACGAACTGGAAATCTATGCGCCCGTAAATCCCGATGTCGTGTGGGGCGGTTCGCTGGAAACGCGGGAGATCATTCCGCAGCCCGTGCCGCCCTCGCTGCGCATCTCGGAAATCGCGGGATCGAGCGCGGGCACATGGCGCGTGGAGATTCAGAATACGGGCGCTTCATCCGTAAATGTCGGCGGGCTCGTGCTGGCTGCGAGCGGAATTGCGGGCGGCTACACGCTCCCGTCGCAGACGCTCGCGCCGGGTGCGCTGCTCGTGCTGGATCAGGCGACGCTCGGCTTTCGTCCGCTGCTCGATGACCGTGTCTTTTTAATGACCGCAGGCAGCGCCGCGCTCATCGATGCGGCTGCGGTGAAGACGACGACCCGCGCTCGCGACAGCCTCGGGCGGATGCTCGTGCCGACTGCCGATTCGTTTGGCGGCGCGAATGCGTTCGCGCTGAACGGCGACATCGTCATCAACGAAGTGATGTATCACGCGCCGCCGAATTCCGCGCCGGTGACGGATAATCCCGAAGAGTGGATCGAGCTTCACAACAAGAGCGCCGCGCCAGTGAGCGTCGCGGGCTGGAGACTCGACGACGCTGTGTCCTTAACGATTCCAGCGGGCACGACGATTCCCGCAGGCGGGTATCTCGTCGTGGCGAATGACGCTGCCGCGCTCGCAGCAAAATGGCCTGAGCACAGCACGCGCATCATCGGGAATTTCTCCGGCACGCTTTCCAATACGACCGACCGCGTCGTGCTCGAAGACGCTGTCGGAAATCCCGTGGACGAAACCCGCTATTACACCGGCGGCGCATGGCCCGAGACGCCGGATGGCGGCGGCGCATCGCTCGAACTCCGCGACGCACGCGCCGACAACAGCATCGGCAGTGCGTGGGCGGCGAGCGATGAAAGCAGCGACACGACTTGGCAAACTGTGAGCTACACGATGGTCGCCGGGCAGACGTTCGGGCAGACGCTTTGGAATGAGTTTCGGCTCGGAATGCTCGACGTGGGCGAATGCCTCGTGGACGACGTGAGCGTTGTTCGCGTGAGCAATGGGCAGCAGCTCATTCAGGGCGGCGACTTCCAATCGCTGACCACGAAATGGCGCATGCTCGGCAATCACGGCGCGAGCGCGATCGTGCCAGAACCGGGGCTTCCGTCGAACCAAGTCCTGCGCATCCGCTCGACCGGCGCGTTTTCGTGGAACCACAATCACATTGAGACTTCGTTCACCGGAAACACCGCGCTCTTGGACGGTCAGACTTACACGGTGAGCTTCCGCGCCCGCTGGCTCTCCGGCACGAATCAGCTCAACACCCGCGCCTATTACTCGCGCCTCGCACGCACCACGGAACTCGCGATGGCGACGCGCATCGGCACACCCGGCGCAGCAAACTCCCGCGCTGTCGCGAACCTCGGCCCGACGCTCAGCGCGCTGTCTCACTCGCCGGTGATTCCAAACGCCAGCGAACCCGTGACCGTGAGCGCGACGGCGACCGACCCCGACGGCGTGGCGTCGCTCACATTGCGCTACGCGCTCAATGGCAGCGCGACTTTTGCCAGCGTGCCGATGACGGCGAGTGGCGCGACGTACTCCGCGCAAATCCCCGGTCAGGCAGCCGCGACGATTGTCCAGTTTTACATCGAAGCCGCCGATGGTGCCGCTGCGGTTTCCACGCTTCCCGCCGCCGGTGCTGCGTCGCGTGCGCTGTATCTCGTGAACGATGGTGCGGGCACTGCGCTCGCCGCGCACGAACTGCGCGTCATCATGCTGCCTGCGGATTCCACGACGCTGCTCGCGCCGCTCAATCGCTTGAGCGACGGGCGTATCGGCGGCACCGCCGTGTATCGCCGCAACGAAGTGTTTTACGATGTCGGCGTGCGATTGCAGGGAACTGCGGCAGGCCGCATTCGCGATGGCGAAGATTATCCCGGCTACGATGTCGGATTTGCCGCAGACCATTTGTTCCGCGGGCTGCACAATAATTTGAACATCGACCGCAGCGGTCGCGGACCGGTCATTCGGCAGCAGCACGAGATTTATGTGAAGCACGCGTTTCACCGCGCAGGCGTGCCCTGCACGTACGACGACCTTGTCTATTTCATCGCGCCAAATGCGATCCACACCGGCACGGCGATCATGCAAATGGCGGGCTATGGCGGGGAGTTTGTGGCGTCCGAGTTTGGCGGCGACGGCACCGTGTTCAACATGGACGGCACTTACGAACCCGCGACGACGACCGACGGAAATTTCGAGAGCTTTAAAAATCCCGTCCCGCTCGCCGCGCAGCTCCAGTCGGACTTCGCGAATCTCGGCATCGATAAAGAACAATACCGCGGCCAGCTCGATCCTCGCGCCGGCAGCCGCGCGGACGACTTCACGGGGCTCATCGCATTTAGTCAGGCGATGGCAGACACGAGTCCGAGTTTCGCGACGAACATCGCAGCCCGCATGGACGTGGATGAATGGATGCGCTGCGCCGCGCTTTACTCGCTGTTCGGAATCGCCGACTGCTACATGACCAACGGTTTCCAGCACAACTTCCGCGTGCATGTTCCGAGCGACGGCACGAACGTCAGCGCCCTCGCGTGGGACATGGATTTTGTCCACAACTTCGCAACGAACAGCCCGGCGATTCTTGTCGGCGGAAATCTCCTGCGCGTCATGAACACAGTCCCCGGCGCGCGGCACGCCTACTACGGTCATCTGCACGACATTTGCCAGACGGTTTACAACAGCACTTACATGACGCCGTGGCTGTCGCACTACGGCAGCGTCGTCGGGCAAAATTTCACGGGAAGCGTGAACTACATCGAGGCCCGTCGCACCAGCATCCTCGCGCAACTCCCCGCGACGGTGCCGTTCGCAATCACCACGAATGGCGGCGCGAATTTCACCGTGAACGCCGCAACCACCACGCTCGCCGGAAACGGCTGGATCAACGTCCGCGAAATCCGCCGCACCGACACAAACGCCGCGCTCGATCTCACATGGACGACCGACACGACTTGGACCGCGACCGTGGGCCTGAACTTCGGCGCGAACCCGCTCACACTCATCGCCTACGACGGCAGCGGCGCACAGATCGGCACCGCGAGCATCACCATCACCAGCACGCTCACCGCGCCAAATCCGCACGACCACCTCCGCATCACCGAGATTCACTACAACCCCGCCGAGCCCGCTGGCGGCGAACTCGCAGCGAGCACGGACAATGATGACTTTGAGTTTATCGAACTGCGCAATTTTCACCCGACGCAGAACCTCGACATCAGCCTTTGCAAATTCACGTTCGGCGTGGACTTCACATTCCCGTCGCCCACCACGCTCGCCCCCGGCGAATACATCCACGTCGTGCGACACCTCGCCGCATTCAACGCCCGCTACGGCGCAACGCCGCGAAGAATCGGACCATACGGCCCCGCCGATGTGCTGAGCAACGGCGGTGAAACGGTAACGCTCATCGATGCCACGGGCGCGGTCATTGAATCGATCACCTACAACGATGCGTGGTATCCGCAAACCGACGGCCCCGGCAACTCGCTCATCGTCATCGACCGCACGCTCTCGCCTGAGCGCACGATTACATCTGCATCTAGCTTCCGCGCGAGCATCGCCATCGGCGGAAATCCGAACGGCAGCGACGCGATCACATTTACCGGCGTCGCAACGGACGACCTCGACGGCGATGGCCTCAACGCATTTCTCGAACATGCCCTCGGCACCAGCGACGGCACGCCAAACACCAGCGGCATCGCCATGACCCGCGAGGTCAACGGCGACGTGATGCTCACATTTGCATCGCGGGCAAATGCCGACGACGTGGTGCTCTCGTTGGAAACTGCAACGGTGCTCGCAACATTCGCACCCGCGACACCAACGATCACCTCATCAGTCCAAGCGGGAACAACGCTAACGCAAACATGGCGCATCGTCCCGCCAGTTGGGGCGACGCAGTTCTTTGTGAGGTTGAAGGGCACTAGCCGGCAAGGCTTTTAGTTCAATCGTAGGCGGGTCCTTTTATCGCGATGAATAGAGTCGGGTCGCGAAAATTCCACGCCCAGTCGGGCGCGAAGTTCCGTGCAATTTCCTTTCGGGATTCGGCGTCGTGCCGGTCGCTGCGGCACTCTGCGGAGGAAGGCCGCGGGGCTTCGATGCGTGAGGGCGGCGCAGACCAACGACCGTCTTTTCCCGGCAGCATCGACTCCACTTCCACCGCTTTGCAGGCGCGCCATCGCTTTCCGATGAAGTGCCACCATTCGGTCCGCAGGCCGATGAACCCACCGCGAGCCATAGCAGATTGAAGGAGCTTCACATTCCGCGCGACCACGGGGTCCTGGCCCTTGTAGTGAAGTCTTGCAGCGGCGCTGAAGTCGTCGAATCCCGTCGGCATTTTGACCTCCTTGCCGTAGGCGTTCACGAGGGTAACATCCACCGCGACGCCCCATGTGTGCAGGGAGTAGCCGCTGTCCGGGGATGCGACGAATGAGGCGTTCTTCGACAACTCCCAAAGCGCCTTCTGCGCGGACGGAGTCCGATAGGCGTCCCAAATTTTCAGCCCGTAGCCCTGCGGCCGCAACCAGTCTTGTGCGACCTTCAGCCCCTCTGCGACATGACGCCGAACGATGCAACGCGAACCCGGCGGATAAAGCGGTTTGCCCGCGATGTTGCGCGTGGTGGCATAGCGGAGATCGACAAGGATAGTGTCGTCCACCGACGCGAGGTCCACCAAGGGGTCTTCCGCTGGCGGCTTCTCCGCAGGAGCTGCGAACCCCCGGCAGAGGATAAAAAGGAAACTGGCGGCGATCAGGATTCCGCGGTGATAGTGCATGACGGGCTTTGTAGTGATCGACCGTGGGGCAATCAAAGCGAAATGGGCGGGCGAAATCCCATTGCCCTCCTCGATGTTCATCATTCACGGTCGCTCAATGTCGCGCTCCAATGCTAGTGCTCTGTCAGTCGTAGTGTGATGGTAAGCCAGCGTAATTATCGGCAGTGATTTGTGACTCGTGAGAAGTGATTAGTCGCAAGCGCCTATCTCGCCGAAATCGGGAAGCGGCCCGTGGTGAAAGATCGTGCTTACAAAACGGGCATCCCACTGCCGAGAAAATCGCGCGTCCGGCTTTTCGTGATGGCTGGTCAGCGCAATATGGAGGGCGAGGATTCCTTTGTGTCGCAGCTTCCGCAGATGCAAGGATTTGAGCCGCTGGCGAAAGCGCAGGACAGCGTCTTTTTCCGATACTCACTCGGCGGCGGAGTGAAAGTCTCTCCGACGTGGGAGCCGCTCGGCCCCGTCGATCACCTCGGCAATTTTGGCCCCGAACTGAGCTTCGGCGCACGGCTGCGGAAATCGCTCGCCGCTAGCGAGGGAGTATCCATCGTGAAGTTTACGCACAGTGGCGCGCAAGGCCCCGACTGGCTTCCGCAAGGATCGCCCGAAGCCCGGCGCAATCTTTACCCGAAGTTCACCGCCTTCATCCGCGACGCAATCGAAGACCTCACGCGGCGGGGATATGATTGCACGCTCGAAGGAATTTTCTGGCACACCGGAGAGAACGACACCTACTTCGGCCCATACCGCAGCAAGAATGCCGCGTGGATGCAAAAGCTCATCGCGCAAACGCGGCTCGACTTCAAGCAGCCCGCGCTCCCGTGGTTCATCTCCGAGCAACACCCCGCCGCGATTTGGAAAAACATCGACGCAATCAACAGCGCGCTCAACGACATGGCCCAGTCGGAGAAAGAAGTCGTCGTAGTAAAGACTGCGCACCTCCCGCACGAACGGCTGCACTTTGGGACCAAGGGCACGCTGCTGCTCGGCGAGGAATTTGCGGACGCTTATTTGAAACGAAAGTAGCGCTCGGCCTGCCCTGAAAAGGGATAATTTTTTATTTCTTGTGGGCGAAGGCGGGAGGGCAATGTTTCGCTTCCGCGTGCCGTTGGAGGCAGATTGCGATGCTGACTTCCCTTGTGCGATAGTCGCGATTTTTCGCTCACGGATCATGTCAGGTGAGCCTTCCGATTTAATCTTATCGAGCGTTTGACGGGTATCGGTTTGTCCGCGAAGGTGCCGCTCACCTTTTTTCCTGAATGAAATTATCCGTCCTTGCTCTCCTCGCCAGTTCACTCGTTGCCGTCGCCGCAGATAGCGTCGTGGTTTTTAATGAGCTGCAATATCATCCGGCTAACGAGGCGACGCAGACGGAGTGGATCGAGCTTCGCAATTTGCATGGCGTGGATGTGGATATTTCGGGGTGGCGCATTGAGGGCGGGGCGAATTTTACTTTTCCGGAAGGGACGAAGATTGCGGGCGGCGCTTATCTCGTGGTGGCGAAGGTGCCGGGGCAGATTGCGGGTTCGGTGGGGCCGTTTGTGGGCATCCTTGATAATGGCGGCGAGCAGCTCCGGCTGGTGAATCGCAGCGACCGCGCGATGGATGTGCTCAGCTATTCGGATGATGGCGATTGGGCGGTGGGCGCGGATGGGACGGGGGCGACGTTGTCGCGTAGGAATGGCGTTTCGGCGGATGGCGGGCCGGGCGCTTGGGCGGCGAGTAATGAACTCGGTGGGACGCCGGGTGGTGTGAATTTTCTGGATGCGGCGGCGGCGGCGAAATTGACGACGCCAGTGCTGATCAATGCGCCGTGGAAATATGATGCGAGGGACGTGGCTCCGGCGGCGACTTGGAAAAATGCAGGCTACGACGATAGCGCGTGGCCGCAGGGCAATGGGTTGCTTTATGGAGGCACGGGAAAAGTGGCGGACCCGGTGGCTCCGAGCATCGTTCTGAGCGGGGCGGGTCAGGCGATGCACGGCTGGTGGGCGTTTCAGGAGACGGCGGGGACGACTGCTGCGAACTCGGCAGGCGGCGGGACGGCGGGGACGCTGACGGGGGCGACTGCGACGTTTCAGAATGACGGGACTCGTGGGCGTGTGCTGCGGCTAAATACGGACGGGATCTCAAATGCCGGTGCGGGTTTTGTGAGCGCGGGCAATATTCCGCTGATGACGCTGGCGAATGATTTTACGTGGACGTTTTGGTCGAAAACTACGCTTGCAGGGACGAGCAACATCATCGTCGGGAATCGCTATAACGCGTCCGGTGGAAGCCCTAGCCCGTTGGAGTTTCTTAAGTTCACGAACACATCATTTGAGTGGTATCGAAACAATGGCAACGAGCCGATTGACTACGCAGATATGACGGGGACTCCGGGTGCTCCAGGGCCGTGGATTCATCATGCGGTGGTGAAGCAAGGTGCGACGCTGACTTACTATCGCAACGGCGTATCGACGTCATCGCGGACGATTACTGCGGCTCCGACAAACATTCAGCCGCTCTTTTTCGGCGGCAATGCTCCGAGCGGCGCGGAGCCTTGGAGCGGGTATCTCGATGACGTGGCGACTTGGACTCGCGCGCTGCCTGCGCAGGCCATCACGGGGCTGGCGACGGGGACTTATACGCCGGCGACTGCGCCGACGATTGCGACGCTGATCGGGGGAATTCCTGCGGCGCCGGTGGCGATTCAATTTCCGACGACGACGGCGACTCCGTTGAGCGATGATTTCGCTGCGGCGTCGGTCGATTCGCTGAAATGGAACACGCTCAATCTCGGGCTGGAATCCACTGTGGATGGCGGTTACACGGCTTCGACTGCGGGCGGCGTGCTGGCGCTGGGCGGCACTACGACTCATAGCTTCTGGGCGGGTAAATCGGTGGAATCGGTGCAGCGGTTTTCGACGCGGGCGAAGGTGACTTTTACCGTGGACCGTGTGTCGCTCACGGGCACGGGCATTTATCGCAGCAGCGTGTGGTTGCGCGCGGATGCGAATCACTATTTGCATTTCTCGCAGAACGTCAACGAGGGCGGCTGGAGCTATAATAGCAACGATGTCGGCGGCACGGGCACGCTGATTCCGACTGGCAGCGGGACGAATATCGGGGCGTTTGATCCTTTGGATGCGAACGTTGGTTCTTGCACGATGCAGCTCGTGTGGACGCCCGGCATTTATCCCGGCAGCGGGACGATTGAGATGTATCGCAACGGCGTGCTCGCGGCGACGCAATCGGTGACGAATTGGCCTGCGGATTTTGCGGTGACGCTGACGGGTCAGGCGCGTCAGGCGGCGGATACGGTGTCGGCGGTTTTTGATAATGCGAGCGTCGCAGTGACGACGACGCTCCCGCTGCAAACGAACGTCGGCAGCATCGCGCAGACGACGTATGCGCGCTCGACGTTTACCTTCGCGGGCAACCCGGCGGCGACGACGCTTTCGATGTTCCCGATTCACGATGATGGCGCGGTTTATTACCTGAACGGCACGGAGATTTATCGCGATAATATGCCCGCTGGTGCGCCTGCTCACGCGACGGTGGCGAGCAGCGCGATTGCGGATGCGCAGTTCCCGGCGACGGCGATTGCGGTGCCAGCGGCGGCGCTGTTGCAGGGCACGAATGTGCTCGCGGTGGAGATTCATCAGGCTTCGCCAACGGGCGGCGATTTTCTTTTCGGCGCGCAACTTCACGCGGCGGAAATCCCCGCGCCGCCTGCGGATACCGCGCCTGCGTTGGTGCTGAATGAAATCAGCAGCGTGCTCGATGCGACGTTCCGCGTGGAGCTGGCAAATGTCTCAGGCTCGGCGATCAATCTCGCGAATTATCAACTGCGCGGCAGCAACGGTGGGAGCTTCACGCTGAGCGGTTCGCTGGCGGCGGGCGCGCTGCTTTCGCTCGACCATACGGTGACGGGTTTTCGGCCCATCGATGGCGAGCGGCTGTTCCTCGTGAACACCGTCGGGCAGACGCTGAGCGATAGTCGTGTGGCGAAGACGAGCTTGCGCGGACGCAGCGCGGCGGGCGTTTGGGGGCATCCGGCTGTGGCGACTTTTGGGACGGCAAATGTGTTCACCGTTCACGACGAAATCGTGATTAACGAACTCATGCACAAAGCGCCGAACGGCTCGCTGGAGCAATGGGTGGAGCTTTATAATAAGAGCGCCGGGCCGGTGGACATCAGCGGCTGGCATTTCAGCGACGGCATCTCGTTTACTTTCCCCGCGAGCACGATTCTCGGCGCTGGCGAATACGCGCTGGTCGTGTGGAACGTGGCGTCTTTTAACGCGCTGCATCCCGGCTTGCCGCGTGTGTTTGGGCCGTTCTCCGGCAGTCTCGGCGGCAGCAATGACCGCGTGCGTTTGCGCGACGTAAACGACAATGTCGCCGACGATGTGCGCTACTACGACGGAGGCGCATGGCCGGAATTTGCAGGCGGCGGCGGCTCGTCGCTGGAGCTGCGCAATCCATCCGCCGACAACAATAACGCCGCAGCGTGGGCCGCGAGCAATGAAGTGGCGAACGGCACTTGGGTGAACGTGAACTACGATTTCAGCGGCGCGAATTTGGAGAGCAACGTGACGTTTTATAATGAGCTGCTCATCGGCATGATCGCGGGCGGCGAGGCGTTCATCGACGACATCCAAGTGCGCGAAGATCCGCTCGGCACGAATCTCCCGCTGATCGCAAACGGCGACTTCGCTGGCGGCACCGCGGCATCGTGGCGCTTCCAAGGAAATCACCGCACGACGAGCATCGTGGACGATCCAGCATCGCCCGGAAACAAGGTGATGAAAATCGTCGCGACGGGATACACCGAGCACATGTCGAATCACATCGAGCAGACGCTGCGCAATGGCGCGACGCTGCCGTGGACGATCAACGCCGCGAAGACGTATCGCATTTCCTATCGCGCACGCTGGGCGGGCGGCGGCAATCGCTTGCAAACGCGGCTCTATTTTAATCGCGGTGCGCGTCAGGAAATCCTGCCGATGCCCGTGAGCGGCGGAACTCCGGGCCTCGTGAACTCGCGCTTCGTCGCGAACGTGGGCCCGACATTTACGAACGCGACGCACGCGCCCGCAGTGCCCGCTGTCTCGCAAGCAGCGACCGTCAGCGCACGCATCGCGGATAGCGACGGCGTGGCTTCGGCGACGCTCTTTTATTCGGTGAACGAAGCCGCTTTTTCCTCCACCGCGATGACCAACAGCGGCGGCGTGTGGAGCGCGGCAATCCCCGGCCAAGCGGCGAGCGCGAAGGTGCAGTTTTACATCTCCGCCGCCGACTCGCTCGGCGCGACGGCGACCTTCCCCGCAGCGGGAGCGGCGAGCCGCGCGTTGATTCCGTGGAACGACAGCCAGGCCGCGCTCGTGCTCGGCACCGGCGCGCGTCCGCACAACATCCGCATCGTCATGACGAACACCGACAGCAACGCGCTGCTCGCGCTGAACAACGTGATGAGCAACGAATACAAGCCCTGCACCATCATCTACGACGAACGCGATATTTACTACGGCACGGGCGTTCATCTCAAAGGCAGCGAGCACGGACGCGCGAAGTTCGCCGTGCGCACGGGCTTCCACGTCAGCTTCCCGCCGGACCAGCTTTTCCTCGGACAACACGGCGATGTGGCGATGGACCGTAGCGGCGCGGGCGACCAGTTTTCGCAGAAGGAAATGCTCGTAAAACGCACGCTCAACTCGGTCGGAAATATCCCCGTGAGCGAGGACGACATTTGCCGTCTCATCGCGCCCGGCGTGACGACTGGACCGGCGATTTTGATCAAAGCGAAAGTGGATTCCAGCGAGTATCTCGACAACTGGTTCGCGAACGCTGCAGACGGGACGTTTTTTGAATACGAGCTGACGTATCCGCTCTTCAGCGGCAATTTCGCAACCTCGACCGACAATGGAACGTGGGAAGGCAACAAGCTCACGCAGGATAATCCCGGCCCTCCCGGAGTCGGCGTCCGTGCGCTGAATCCCGGACTCAGCAAGGAAGAATACCGCTGGTTCTGGCTCATCAAAAACAACCGCAGCGCCGACAACTACGCGCCGCTCATCACCGCACTCACCGCGCTCGGCGGACCGAGCGGCGCGACATTTAATACGCAGACCAACGCGCTGCTCGACGTCGATGGTTGGATGCGAAACATGGCCGGCCCAGTCGCGTGGGGCGCAGGCGATAACTACGCATTTAACTCCGCGCATAACGCGCTCTTCTACGTGAAGCCCGATGGAAAGACGCTCTTCGTGCCGTGGGACATGGACTTCACCGCCAGCACCGGCGCGACTGCGGGAATCACTGGCATCAATAACGAGATGATCAAACTGCACGCAAATCCCGCGAATCTCCGCGCGTATTACGGCCACTTGCTCGACCTGTGCAACCGCTCGTTTAACCCAGGATTCATGACGCCGTGGGCGCAGCACTACACGAAGTTCGTCAACGAAGACCTCACCACATTCATGGCGTTTGTGACCACCCGCGAGACGCACATTCGCAACACCATCGCCGCCGCGATCCCGACTGTGGCATACGCATTTTCGCCAGCGCCCGCCACGACCGTCGCTGCAAATAGCATCACGCTCACCGGCACCGGCTGGGTGAATATCCGCGAGTTCCGCCGCGCCGATACGGGCGCAGTGCTCACGCCGACTTGGACGACGAGCACCGCGTGGTCCGTGCCGTACGCGCTCATCCCCGGAGCAAACGCCGTCGCGCTGCAAGCGTATGATTTCCAAGGCGTGCTCATCGGCACGCTGAACGCAACCGTCACCAACACGCTCACCCCGCCGACGCCGCACGACTGGCTGCGCATCACGGAAGTTCACTACAACCCCGCAGTCCCGACCGGCGGGGAACTCGCTGCGAGCACGGACAAAGACGACTTTGAGTTCATTGAGCTGCAAAACTTTGCCAGCGCGACTCTCGACATCAGCGGATGCAAATTCACCCTCGGCGTTGATTTCACCTTCCCTACCTCGACCACGCTAGCGCCCGGTGAACGCATTCACGTCGTACGCCACCTCGCCGCGTTCAACGCCCGCTACGGCGCGACGCCGCGGAGAGTCGGCCCATACGGCCCCTCAGATGTATTGAGCAACGGCGGCGAAACCGTCACGCTCGTCGATGCTACGGGCGCGCTCATCCAGTCGCTCACCTATAACGACGCATGGTATCCGCAAACCGACGGCTTGGGCAATTCGCTCATCGTCATCGCGCCATTGCTCACGCTCGACCGGACGATCAAATCCAGCTTCCGCGCGAGCACGACCAGCGGCGGAAACCCGAACGGTTCGGACGCTGTGACATTTACTGGCACACCAACGGACGACCTCGACGGCGATGGGCTCAACGCATTCCTCGAACACGCCCTCGGCACCAGCGACGGCGTGCCAAACACCAGCGGCATCGCCATGACCCGCGAGGTCAACGGCGACGTGATGCTCACATTTGCATCGCGGGCAAATGCCGACGACGTGGTGCTCTCGCTGGAAACTGCAACGGTGCTCACAGCATTCGCACCCGCGACACCAGCGGTCACCTCATCAGTCCAAGCAGGGACAACGCTAACGCAAACATGGCGCATCGTCCCGCCGGTCGGGGCGACGCAGTTCTTTGTGAGGTTGAAGGCGACTAGCCGGTAAGGCTTTCGGTTCAATCATCGGAATTTGGCGTCGCGCCGGTCCCAGCGGCACTGTGCGAAAAAGGGCCGCGTGAAACGTAATGTTGTATTTTCCTGCGTTCATTCCGCGGCACTTGCGCCGTCCCTCGCGAACCGATAAAGCCCTGCGATGCTTACAAAGCGCGTTATTCCATGCCTTGATGTCCACGACGGGAAAGTCACCCGCGGCGTGCAGTTTGGCCGTGCCGAATCCGGTGGCCTCCGCAACGTCGGCGACCCGGTGGAACTCGCGCAGCGCTACAACGACCAGGGTGCGGATGAGATGGTGTTTTTTGACATCACCGCCAGCGCCCATGGTCGCGCGACGATGGTGGACGTGATTGAGCGCACCGCTGCGTGCTGCTTTATGCCGCTCACGGTCGGCGGCGGAATCCGTGTGGTGGACGACATGAGCGCGATGCTCAAAGCGGGCGCAGATAAAGTGAGCATCAACTCCAGCGCCATCGCCACGCCGGAGCTTATCACCGCTGGTGCGGAAAAATTCGGGAGCCAGTGCATCGTCGTTTCCATCGACTGCAAACGCACCGCTCCCGATGTGTGGAAGGTCTTTGTAAAAGGCGGGCGCGAGGAAACCAAATGGCACGCAGTCGAGTGGGCCGCAGAAGCCGTCCGCCGCGGAGCCGGGGAAATCGTGCTCAACTCCATCGACGCCGACGGGACAAAAGCGGGCTACGATTTAGTCATCACGCGCCGTGTGAGCGAGGCAGTGGGCGTGCCCGTCGTGGCGAGCGGCGGAGCAGGGAATCTGCAACACATGGCCGACGTCCTCAGCGAAGGCCGCGCGGACGCAGTGCTCGCTGCGAGTATCTTCCATTTTGGCGAGTTCACCGTGAGCGACGTGAAGCGCTTCCTTGGCGAAAAGGGCGTGGCGGTGCGGCTGGTCTGACGGCTCTTTAACTAATCAGCAATAAGCGCGGCGGCTCGCCGGGGATGTTTTCCGGGGCGCGGTGGATGCAAGGCGGGACGGGGCTTCCGGGGTAATCCACGGCGATGCGCCAGAGATTGCCTACGCCGAAGGATACGGGCAGCGCGTGCAGGGCAGGGGAGTAGTGCAGGTCGAAGCAGTTTTCGTTGAGGTATTCGAGGAACGCATCGTCGTCTTCGCCGCCGTAGAGCTTCAGCAGTTCGGCTCGGGTCTCCGGGATTTCCACTCGCCGCAGCGCTTCGTCGTTGCGCAGGAGATCGCTCGACGGGCCAAAGTAGGTGCAGAGCCATGTGTCGGTTTCGGTCGTGGCGCTATCGACGTGGAAATCGTAAACATCGATCGGGACCGGTCCTGGATCGTCCTCGCGTGGATATCCGTGGATGCAGTCGAGGATGGGCTCGAAGCCGTGTTCTGTCAGCAACCGCTGG
Organism: Verrucomicrobiaceae bacterium; assembly: GCA_043728745.1. Classification (GTDB taxonomy): domain Bacteria; phylum Verrucomicrobiota; class Verrucomicrobiia; order Chthoniobacterales; family Chthoniobacteraceae; genus SXWH01. The sequence goes on along the minus strand of JAYTMG010000036.1, from coordinate 6,265 downwards.
TCTTCGATGAGGACCTCAATCGCCGCTCTGCCAGCCTCGCTCAGCGGCAGGCTGCGGAGCCGCGCCTCGTCGAGCGTGGTGATTCCATCGCTCACGACAAGCTGCTCGACGACTTCCCGGAAATCACCGGTCAACGTCCGCTGCCAGCACATCGCATTGATTCCGTCGCCAAACGGCGTCGAGACGAGCTCATGGAAGCTGTTCACGATTTTGATGCGATGGTAGCCGGTCGGCAGAATGAGCGAGGTCATACGCGCTCAAAATGAACGGACGGTGGCGGAGCGCATAGATCCTTTTCGCGTCGGCGAGACACTCGCGACGGGACTTCACGGAAAATCGTAGTTGAGGGGAGAACGGCTGCTCTCCTTCCTTAACACTTTATGCGACGCGGGGGGCGGATGCTGAGCGAAATGCTGACTGGAACCTGTTCACCCGAAGTTTCCCATGTTACCGCGCAGATCGTGATTCAATATTCCCAACTTCGTAATGCCGCTTTTGTTCGGTGGTTGCTCTCATTCGTCGTGGTTCTTTTCAGTGCCGGATGCGCGACTCGTCCTGCATTCTTAGGCGGCGAGAAGGTTTTCAGTAACGTCCTTTTTGCTTCCCCGCAAGGACAGCAGTTGCGGATGGACTTGTATGTTCCGCGGACGGAAAAGGCTGCGCCTGTTGTCATTTGGATCTTTGGCGGGAGTTGGAAATTTGGGAGCAAAAGCTTCCACTTGAATGTGCGCGACCTCACTCGGCATGGGATCGCCGTTGCATCGATCGAATACCGCCTCAGCGGCACGGCGAAACACCCGGCGCAGTTGGACGATTGCCGCTCGGCGTTGAATTGGTTGCGGGAGAACGGCGGGCGTTTTGGAATCGACCCGCAGCGAATCGGAGTGAGCGGGGAATCCGCAGGCGGACACCTCGCGGCTCTCCTCGGTACCCTCGAAGGTTCGCCCCGCATTCGCGCTGTGTTCGCGATGTATCCGCCGACGGATCTTGTGATTTTGGGGCGGAAGTATGCGAACCCGTACGGCCCGACAAACATCGACCTTTTGTTGGGTGGCCCACTCGAGGAAAAGCTGGCGATGGCGGCCAAGGCCAGTCCCGTGAATCAAGTCCGGCGTTCTTCTCCGCCGTTTTTGCTGATCCATGGAGCGCGAGATGAACTCGTGCCCATCGAGCAGAGTGAGATGCTGAAGCGGAAGCTGGAAAATGCAGGAGTTCCGGTCCGGCTCATTGTCGTTCCGAACAAGGAGCATTGGTTCTTTTTAAACAAGGAGCAGGTATCCGAAGTCGCGGAGTTTTTTCTGGCCCACTTCAACGATGCGCGTTGAGCGGCCTGTTTGGGTGAGGACGTCAGATTTTTCGGTGGAGTAATGGGCGGCGTTGGGGCCTGCCAGGAGAAATTTTTCAAGGCGACACAACCGCCGCAGCCCATCGCTGCGATGTACATAGTGCTATGAAAAAGATCATCATTCTTGCCATCCTGTCCACCTCGCTCTTTGCAAATGCCGGGGAGCGAAACATCATTGATAAAGTCCGCGATAAAACCGAAGCGGTCGTCGAAAAGACCATCGATAAAACGAAGGAAGTCGTTCGCGATACAAAGGAAGTTGCCCGGGATACGAAGGACTCCATCAAGCGCACGGTCCGTCGCGCCGATAGGCCGGTGCGGCCGACTTGGTGCACCTCGAAGGAGTGCCTGAGCGATAACTTGCCGGTCTATCGCGAAGCGGCAACCGTGAGCCTCGCAGAACTGGGTCGTGATATTGCTGTTGTAAAAGCGCAAACGCCGGCTGGAGCGCCCGCTTATTTCAGGACACGCATTCAGTCACTCGATGAGCAATTGGCTCTCCTGACTGAGCGCCTTTCGGTTCTCTCTTTGGAACAGTTTCAGGTGCGCACGACAGGCCCGCGGATCGACTTTGATCAATGTGTCGCCGACCTTGAGCAAGCCATCATCCAGGCGGAAAATGGAACCGTCGTGCTCAACGGCAGTATTCTGATCGCGAAGTAGCGGGAGCTACGAAGCGGCAGGTGCGGGCTTGAGTTGAATGCTCTCGCTCGTCCCGTCGTTTTTCAGCAGCAGCAGAGTGTCATGGAATTCCTTCAACGTGGAACGGTGTCCGACGCTGATGTAGGCGATGCCGGAGGAGCGAAGTTTTTCGTATAAGAACTGCTCGTTTTCCTCATCGAGTGCGCTCGTGGATTCGTCGAGGAATGCGATAATCGGCTTTTTCAAAAAGAGCCGCGCAAACGCGACGCGCTGTTGTTCGCCGAGCGAGAGGACGTTTGTCCAATCTACGATCTTGTCGAGATCTCCGCCCACGCGGGCGAAGATGTCGTGGAGGTTTACTTGCTCGAGCACGGCGGTGATGACTTTGTCATCGGCATCCTCTTCACCCATAGGATACATGAGCTGCGCACGAAGATTCCCCGGCACCATATACGGCTTTTGCGGGAGGAAGATCAGGCGGTTGTGGGCTGGCCGCTCGATCAGCCCGGTGCTCGATTGCCAGAGGCCCGCGATGGTCCGGAGAAGCGAACTTTTCCCCGAGCCGCTCTCGCCCATGATGAGCAGGCTGCCGCGTCGGGGCAGTTGGAAGCTGAGGTGTTGCGTTAGTGTTTTTGAGCCGCCCGGAGTCTGCACGGATACGTCTGCCAGCTTTAGTTGGAGCGCCTCCTCGCGGACCTCGCCTCTGGCTTCAGCGGCCTCGCGTGCATCTTCTGCGTCGAAGTCATCAAGATTGTCCCACAAGTCTCCGAGCCGTCGGATGCCCGCAGTAAAAGAGCTGAGACCCTCGATTTGAGCGATGATGACCGAGAGCGCGGCAAGCACTGCGGCGAACGCTCCTTCCGCTTGGGTGACAACGCCGAACTCGACGGTCCCTTTCATAAACATCGGTCCCACGATGAGGCCCGGGATAATGAGGGCGAGGTAGTTGTAGCCGTTGGCGAAGAAGCCGAGATTTCGCGTCCATCCGATGATCCAGAATGTGTTTTCCAATGCGTCATTCAATCTCTCGATGAGGTCCCGATGCTCGCGTTTCTCGCCGCGAAAAAATGCAATCGATTCCGCGTTGTCGCGCACCCGGACGAGGCCGTAGCGAAACGTCGCCTCCTTTTGATACTGATTGAAATAGAGCCCGACCAGCCGTCGTCCGAAGAGCATGGAGATCACGGTGCCCACTCCAGCGTAAACAAAGAGGACACCCACGAGTTTGCCCGAGACGAGCCACAGCACGCCGAGAAATCCGACGAGGGTCACGATGGAATTTACAATCACGAGGAAGAAATTTAGCACGCCGGTGGTGAAGAGTTTTACATCCTCCGCGATACGTTGGTCCGGGTTATCGACCGTCTCCGAAGCGCGGATGCGGTAGTAGGCGCGGTTGTAAAAGTAGCGCTTGATGAGGATTTGCGTGAGCCAGCGCCGCCACGCGAGCGAGAGGCGCTCTTGCGAGTAGCGGTAGAAGACGCCGATGGGAACGGAGATAAAGCAGACCGCGATAAACTTCCAGATGCCCCGCACCCACGCATCGTGATCGCGCTGCGAGAGCGCGGTGACAAAGTCGCGCATGGCATAGCTGAGGAAGACTTGCACGACGCCGACCGCGCAGCAGAGACCGAGTAGTGCTGCGAGCCACAGCCTCGCCTGCCGCTTTGCAGCTCCGTTGAAAAACGCCTTGGACAGCGTGAAGAACTTCTTCAGTAACGCGAGATGTGGCTTGGCTTCAGCGGGCATAAGTTTGGGATTCGGGAAATCGCATACCTATCGCATGTGGGATGCGTTTTGGATGTATCCATTTTTATCGGACGGAATTCTGTTTGCCGGAAAGCCACATTCTCTCGGTCCGGCGTTGCAAAAAATGAGCAAGTGGATAGACCGCCCGAGATGCTCAGACAAATCGCACGAATATTCGCCATGACCGCCGCTGTGTGGCTGGCTGCTTGCGATAATAATCCGACGCCCAAACCGCTCAAAGAAAAGCGCGAGGATGGATCGAAATGGACCGTGTTTAATTGGGCGCTGACTGCCGACCCGAAGTCGCTCGATCCGCAGTATTCCTACGACCAGATGAGCCGTCGTGTGATGGAGCCGGTGTACGACAAACTGCTCGAATATCATCCGCTTAAGACGGCTCCGTACGAAGTCGTCCCGGCGATGTTGGCAGAGATGCCGAAGCGCGAAGAAGGGCCGGCGGGGATCAGCTATTTGTGCCGCTTTAATCCGGGCATCATGTTTCACGACGATGAATGTTTCCCCGGTGGACGCGGGCGGGAAGTTGTCGCGGAAGACATGCAGTTTGTCTTCCAGCGCATCTGCGACCCGAAGGTGGAGTCGCCGTTTTTTGGGCCGATTTCCGACGCGGTCATCGGCATGGCGGAGGCGCACAAACTGGCGAAGGAAAACGGCGGGAAGCTCGACTACGACAAGCACAAAGTCAGCGGGCTTGAAGTCGTGGACCGTTATACTTTTCGCATCAAATTGAGCCGCCCGTATCCGCAACTCAAATACTGGATGGCCTTTGAGTGCCTCGCGCCGGTCGCGAAGGAAGCGGTGATGTTTTACGACGGCGAAATCCACGATGGAAAACAGCGCGACGATTTCCACAAGTTCAAGACTGTCGGCACGGGGCCGTTTCGCATCGTGGAATACAAGCCTCGCCAGCGCGTGCGTCTGGAGCGCGTGCCGGGCTACAAGACGATGGTATTTCCTAATGACGGCGGACCGCCGGAAAAGCAGGAGTTCCTTGCGCGGTTCCGTGGCAAACCTTTGCCGCTCGTGGACGAGGTGAATATGCACATCATCGTGGAGACGATCCCGATGTTCATCCTCACGCGGCAGGGCTACCTCGACCGCATGGCGGCAAATAAAGATGCGTTCGCCAGCTTGCTCACGCCGGAGCGTTCGCTCGCTCCGAAATACAAAGCGCGCGGGATGTTTTTGGACCAGGACGCGGAGCCGAGCACGTTTTGGATCACGTTCAATCTCGACGACCCAATCGTCGGCAAGAACAAGAAGCTCCGGCAGGCGCTGTCGTGCGCACACGATTCGCAGACTTACGTGGAGATTTTCTTCAGCGGAGTCGCCCCAGTCGCCTCGCAGATTCTTCCGCCGGGGCTCGCGGGCTACGATCCGAAGCATGTGAATCCCTACGGCCACAATCTCGACAAAGCCAAGAAGCTCCTCGCCGAGGCCGGCTATCCGAATGGGCGCGACGCGAGCGGCAAGCAACTTGAACTCACGCTCAGCGCCATCACCGACGGCGGCGACCACCGGCAGCGCACCGAGTTCGATCAGCGGTGCTTCGAAGCACTCGGCATCAAAGTAAAAGTGGACGAAGGCGATTTCCCCATGCTCAACGACAAGAAGGATAAAGGGAGATTCCAAATGGCGAGCGGCTCGGGCTGGGGCGCGGACTACCCCGACGCAGAGAATTACTACTTCCTTTTCTACAGCAAAAACATCCCTCCGGCCGGCAAGAACGAAAGCCGCTACCGCAACCCGGAGTTCGATGCGCTTTTTGAAAAAATGGCCGCCATGGAAGATGGTCCAGAGCGGCTGGACGTGATTCAAAAGATGAACACCATTATCGCCGAAGACGTGCCGGTGATGCTGATGTTTAATAAACATTTTTACACCGTCGTGCAGCCGTGGGCGGAGCGAACACACCAAAATCACATGCTGGAAGGCGGCGTAAAATACACGCAAATCGACGCCGAATTGCGCGAAAAAGCCCGCGCCGAGTGGAACCGAAAACCGCTCTGGCCAATCGGGATTGCCGTATTGGGATTTGCCGCTGCACTCGGCTACGCCATCCGCTGGAACAGGAGGCACAATGCTTAATTACATCTTACGTCGAGTCCTTTACGCAGTCCCGATTTTGATCGGTGTGCTGGTCATTACGTTCCTGCTTTTCCGCGCGTTTCGTTCGGCGGATGAAATCGCGTCACTCCAGCTCGGCCCCAAATCCACGCATGAGCAAAAGCAGGAATTCATCAAGAAAAACGGCCTCGATTTGCCCAAGGGAATGCAGCTCTGGAATCACCTGAAAAACACCGCCAAGCTGGAGTTCGGCGAATCGTGGCGACTCAGCCGCAGCGTGCGCGACGTATTCTACGACGGCGTCGGCCCTTCGCTTCTCGTCACCATTCCCGGCTTTGCCATTGGGCTTCTCGCGGCTTTGGGGCTGGCACTTTACCAAGTCTTCGTCCGCAACTCGGCGATGGATCACACGCTCACGATCATCTGCGTCGCGCTGATGAGTAT
>JAYTMG010000035.1:0-21505 GCA_043728745.1 Verrucomicrobiaceae bacterium | reverse complement strand
ATCTTTCCCCCGCGACTGCCTTTTGGTGTAACGGTAGCACAAACGACTCTGACTCGTTTTGTCTAGGTTCGAATCCTAGAGAGGCAACGCTTTCGCGGTCACAGCAGCCAGTCGGATGCTGAAGTTTCGATCCAATTTCGCAATTCTGGGCTCTTCCACGAGAGCAGCGCTGCGAGCAGGACCAGGAGCAACGCTGCGATTTCCCTGCGGCCAAACCGGTCGTTTTTTCCGCGTCGGCGGATGAAATTGAGCACGGCGCCGGTGGGGCATCCGTAGTGGCAGTACGCCATCGGCACGAATAGCGAGGCAACCAGCCCGAGGACCGCAATCGTGAGCGTCGCCCATCCGGCGGTCTTCAAAAGATACGCGTCGAACGGCTCCACGCTGGCGAGATCGGCGGGCAATGAGAGGAGTGCAATCACGAACACAACGCCGATGGTGAGCGGCGGAAGCCATCGCAAACCTTCCGCGATGTTTCGTGGCAAATGAATGCGCAAGCGCTTCGGCACGACGCGCGAGAGAAGTTCCTGTGCGTGGCCGTGCGGGCACACGTGTTGGCAGTAAAGCGGCTTGCCCGTGGTCCACGGAATAATCAGCGCAGTGGCGAGTAAAAGAATGAGCCCCGGCGCATGAGGCACGCCATTTTGCGCCCAGCCGATCATCAGTGATTGCGCGAGCAAGTCGCCATTCCAAAAGCCGACGTAGCCGATGGCGATGACTTGAAAAAGCACGCGCATCCAGCGCCGCCCGTGGGTGCCGCGAAACGCGAGCCATATCGCCGCCACGAGGAACGCGATGAGACCGAAATCCCGTGCACTGAGCCTCCAAGGCAGCGGTGGTCGCGCGAGTGCCGTGTCGGCAGATTGGAGTCGGCGCATGATTCCATCAGCGATCGCGAGGCTGGTCATCGTTGCACCGCTGACGCCCTCGATTCCCGCGTCTGCGGGCGTTTGGCCCGCGATTTGATCCCACGATTTCCCGTTCCATGTTTTCATGAAATACGGATCGCCCTTCACGTCGCCGACATGATCCGTGGTGTCCTGGCTCGCGCGGATGCGGACGCCGATGACGTGCAGCGCGGAGTCGAAAACGATGAGCGAATTTGTCCAGCCGCGGTAGCCGATGACGCTGTCGGAGGCCGGTGCTGTTTGCAGGACGTAGCCGATTTTTGCGCCCGCTGCGTCGAGCACGTCGGCTCCGTCGCGCTCGGTTGCATCGGGCTTTAGCGCGGTCGCTTTTGGCAGCAATGCACGGACTTCCTCGATGCTCACCGGAAGGAATCCCTCGAAGCGCACACGCACCGCGTGCTCGCGCAAAATCCACGCGATGGCTACCAGAATTGTGACTCGATAGAGCGAGAGGAGCATTGTCAAAAACGCGCGTTGAACCCCACGAAGCGACAGTTTACGGGCATAGGTCGGCGACCGCGCGGGCTATGGCGGAGATGGCGGTGTCGAGCTGCGAATCCGTGATGCAATACGGCGGCATGACGACCACGGTATCGCGGATGGGGCGCGTGAGCAGGCCGTATTTCCTCGCCGCGATGCAAACTTTCGCGCCATTCGCGGCGACGTCGATGCCAGCGATAAAGCCGCATTGTCGCACGGCAACGATGCCCGGCTGTTTTTGCAAATCCGCAAGCAACACCGTGAGTCGGGCGATTTTTGCGGCGAGTGACTGGAGCAAATTTTCCTCGGAGAAGATCGCGAGGTTTTCCAGCGCGACCGCGCAGCCGAGTTGATTCCCGCAATAGCTGTGGCCGTAGTAAAGCGTCTGCTCTGGACCGCCGAGAAACGCCTCGTACACGCGCTCCGTCGTCAGCGTGGCGGCGAGCGGGAGGTAGCCGCCCGTGAGCCCTTTTGCCATCGCTACAAAGTCCGGCGTCACGCCTTCTCTCTCGCACGCAAACATCGTCCCGGTGCGGCCAAAGCCCGTCATTACTTCATCCGCGATGAGGAGTGCGCCGTGGGCGTCGCACCATTCGCGCAGCGCCGCGAGCATTCCGGCGGGCCAAAGGCGCATCCCGGCGGCACCTTGAATAAGCGGCTCGATGCACACCGCTGCGACCTTTTTGCCGTCGAGTTGCGCGAGGTCGGCCATCCCGTTCACATGCGTCACGGGAAAGCGCCACGCTCCACGGAAAGTCGAGATGCCGCCGAGCGATGCCGCGCCGACTGTATCGCCGTGGTAAGCCCCGCCGAATGCAACAAATTCCCGACGTTCCTCGCCGCGCATCTGCCAGAATTGCGCCGTCATTTTCAAAGCGACCTCGATCGCCGTGGAGCCGTCGTCCGTAAAAAAACATCGCGTCAATTTGCCGCCGGGCCAAAGCGCGCAGAGTTTTGCAGCAAGCTCCGCAGCAGGCGGATTCGTAAACCCGAGGAACGACGTGTGCGCCACGCGGTCGAGCTGACGGCGGAGCGCGGCGTCCAGACGAGGATGCCGATGCCCGTGAAGGTTTGTCCAAATGGACGAGTTCCCGTCGATATACTCGCGCCCTTTGTCATCGCGGAGGATCGCGCCATCGCCCTCCGCGAGGACCAGCGGCTCGTGCCCCGGCGCGCACCAATCGCGCATCTGCGTAAACGGATGCCAGCCGTGGCGTTGATCGAGAGCGATGGTGTCGGGTGGGGGGAATGACGAATGACGAATGACGAATGACGAACGCAAGCGTGATGGCTGCGTCGTCTCGTCATTCGTATTCAATGGTTCGGGTTCATTCGTCATTCGTCATTCGTCATTGGGCACATGACATCACCTTCCAGCCATTTGAAAAGTTGGAAAGTTGAGCGCCCTCACCGATTGAAAGTGGACATCATATTCTTTCTTTTACAAAGCACCGGGACCGTAAATTATGGCATCGACGCACTTATTCCCGTCGTAATTTTTTAAACAACCAACGCACAAAATCATGTCAACCGAACCTACATGCCCGTTCTCGGGCAGCACCCGCAAACACACCGCAGCCGGAGCACCGGGCAACGCCGGATGGTGGCCGAACCAACTGAAGCTGGGCATTTTGCACCAGCACTCGTCTTTATCGAACCCGATGGACGAGGCTTTCAACTACGCGGACGAGTTCAAAAGTCTCGACCTGCAAGCGGTGGTCAAGGACCTGCATACGCTGATGACGGATTCGCAGCCGTGGTGGCCGGCGGATTACGGGCACTACGGACCTTTTTTCATTCGGATGGCGTGGCACAGCGCGGGCACGTATCGCATCTCCGACGGTCGGGGCGGCGGCGGCACCGGGGCGCAGCGGTTTGCGCCGCTCAATAGTTGGCCGGATAATGCGAGCCTAGATAAAGCGCGCCGTCTTTTGTGGCCGATCAAGCAGAAGTACGGCCGGAAGCTTTCGTGGGCCGATCTGATGATTCTCACCGGAAACGTGGCGCTGGAGTCGATGGGGTTCAAAACGTTCGGTTTCGCCGGTGGGCGCGCGGATATTTGGGAGCCGGAGGAAGACATCTATTGGGGGCCGGAGGGCAAGTGGCTCGCAGACGAGCGCTACAGCGGCGACCGCGATTTGGCGAACCCACTCGCCGCCGTGCAGATGGGGCTCATCTACGTGAATCCGGAAGGACCGAATGGCAACCCGGACCCCGTCGCCGCTGCACGGGATATCCGCGAGACCTTTGCGCGCATGGCGATGAACGATGAAGAAACAGTCGCCCTGATTGCTGGCGGACACACGTTCGGCAAGGCGCATGGTGCTGCAGATGGGAACACGTATTGCAGCGGGGAACCGGAGGCTGCGGACATTGTAGAGCAGGGTCTTGGCTGGACGAATTCGTTTGGCACCGGCAGCGGTGCTCACACGATCACGAGTGGTCTGGAGGGCGCTTGGACCACCAATCCGGTGAAGTGGGACAACAACTATTTCGAGAACCTCTTCGGCTTTGAATGGGAACTCACAAGAAGCCCCGCCGGTGCCCAGCAGTGGACGCCGAAAAATGCGGCGGGCGCGGGCACCGTGCCCGACGCGCACGACCCATCGAAGCGCCACGCACCAATGATGTTCACCACCGACCTCGCGCTGCGGGTGGACCCGATTTACGCGAAGATTTCGAAGCATTTCCACGAGAACCCGCAGGCTTTCGCCGACGCGTTCTCTCGCGCTTGGTACAAGCTCACGCATCGCGACATGGGGCCGGTTTCACGTTACCTCGGCTCGCTCGTTCCAGCGGAGACGCTGATCTGGCAGGACCCGATTCCACCGGTGAATCATGCGCTGGTCAACGAGCACGACATCACCACGCTCAAGGCCCAGATTCTTGCATCCCCGCTGTCCATTCCCCAACTCGTCACGACGGCATGGGCATCCGCGGCAACGTTCCGCGGCAGCGACAAACGCGGGGGAGCCAACGGCGCGCGAATCCGACTCGCGCCGCAGAAATATTGGGAAGCGAACCAGCCCATCGAGCTGGGCAAAGTGCTGCAAACGCTGGAAGAAATTCAGGCAGCATTCAACGGCGCACAGACCGGCGGAAAGAAAGTCTCGCTCGCCGATTTGATCGTTCTAGGCGGATGCGCGGCAGTCGAGGCAGCGGCGAAAAAAGGCGGCCACGATGTGACCGTTCCATTTTCGCCGGGGCGCATGGACGCATCGGATGAGCAAACCGATGTGGCATCATTCGCCGTGCTGGAGCCCGTTGCAGACGGCTTCCGCAATTACATCCGCAAAGGCCACGACGCAGCCGCTGCAGAGCTGCTGATTGATCGGGCGCAATTGATGAAACTCACCGCCCCGGAGCTGACCGTGCTCGTCGGCGGGATGCGCGCCTTGAACGCAAACTTCGGCGGCACCCAGCACGGCGTCTTCACCGATCGGCCCGAGACGCTGACGAACGATTTCTTCGTCAACTTGCTCGACATGAATACCAAGTGGCAGAAGTCCGAGACAACCGCCGGAGTGCTCGAAGGCCGCAACCGCGCAACAGGCGAACTGAAATGGACAGGCACCATTGTGGACCTCGTCTTCGGCTCAAACTCACAACTCCGCTCCCTCGCGGAAGCCTATGCGTGCAGCGACTCGCAACCGGTATTCATGCGCGACTTCGTAGCCGCCTGGAGCAAAGTGATGAACCTCGACCGCTTCGATCTCGCATAATCCACCGGCCTTCTCGTGCTCGGTTCCTCGCGTGCGAGCGATGAGATTATCTTCCACAAACAACGGGATGGGCGGCGGGTGGGGTGGGCACCCCGCCCGCCGCGCTGCGCATCCTGTGCAGAGCCCTGTGGAGTAATACGGCGCGCCCCTCGCGAGTACTGCGCAGCAAGACGGGAAGTCAGGCTAATGCGATCACTCGGCGATCCACTTTTCGTAATTGCGGGGGCCGAAGTAGCGGTAGCCGCGGCTTTCGTCGGGTGTGCCGGAGAGGAGGCTTTGGATGAAGCCGTTCTTTTCTACCTGCATGGTGTGGAGGATTGCGCGGTCGGGGTTTGTGTGGAGGAGGAGGCGGATGCGGGCTTCGAGGGCTGCGATGTTTTGGATGTCGCCGGCTTTCGTGGTCATGAAAGTGAATTTCTTTTCGAGGTCTGCCTGCATGAGTTGGCTGCGATACCATGTGCCGACGGTCGGGCTGATGAGGGGCTTTCCATCGAGTTGCGCGATGTCGTCGCGATACGCGAGGATGCAGAGGCGGTGGTCGCGCTGGGGAGTCGAGAGCCAGGCGGAGAGCTTCTCGCCGTGCCGGAGCGCGGGGTCGTAGGCGTACGCGGCATCGAGGAAAGCTATGCGCGCAATGTCGTCCGGGATCGTTTCTACGGTATTGAAGTAACCGAAGATAAAACTTCCGCCGCCGCTGTGGCCACAAAGAGTCGTGCGCATGGCACCGCCGCCAGCCTTCGCGCGCACGGCGGCGATGATGCCGGGAATGAGGGCATCGGCGTGGGCCTTGCGCCATTCAGGCCATGCGAGCTGCCGCGACTCGACATAGGCGATGACGAATTTGTGGGATGGCACCTTCTCCCGCACGAACCGCATCTGCGCGCCGATGTGCTGGAGGTCAAATTTTTCGTCCACGCCCGCAGTAGGCTTTTTGCCGATGGTCTGTTCGATCGTGCTGCCGTCGGGCACCGCATAAATGACGAGCTCGACTGGCTGGGCGACGGCAGCTTCACGGTGAGCGGGCGTGTTGATCAAGATGCGCACGTCGGGCAGATGGGAGAACGTGAACGTGTATTCGCCAAAGGGTCCGGGCGTTCGTTCCGGGGCGCTGGCGGAGTCATCGTAACGGGGCGAGGCGATGACGCCTTCATCGCTCAATAGCGGAGCGAGTTCCGCATCAGCGAGGACCTCGGCGATTTTGCGCGGAGCGCCGTCCACGGTCATCGTCTGTTGCACGAGGCGGATGCCGTGGCTGTAGTCCACCCACGTTTGCGCATGGCCCGTGTAGAGCGGCTGGATGGGCGTTCCATCGAGCCGTTGCAGGCCGTAGATGGCGACTTTGCCGGGAACGTCGGGGAGTGTCGCGGTGATGACGACGTCCTTCTTCCCACCGGCTGTGAGCTTGCCAAATGGCTGGTCGGCGCGCTGTGCGATCCGTTGGGCGCGCAAGAGATTGTTGTGGTCGCTAAACACAGCGACGCTCGTCGTCGCGGGATTGGGCGGGAAGTTCTGCGGCTCGAGTTTCACTTGCGCAGCCAGGTAAATATCGTCCGTCATCTTGCGCGTGGGCAGCGTGCAGCCGAGCCGCTCGGCGATGCGCTGAGCGGAGATCGGCGAGAGCGGAGTGAGGAAGTAATCCGCCTCGGTCCCGACTGCGAGATAGTCAGGCGCGACGAAAAAAGTCGCGGTGTGAGTGCGGTGTTTCACCGTGACCGGTTGGAGCCACCGTAGGAAGTCGGGCACATTTCCCGCGAGGATCTGAGTGGTGATTTCCTCCTCGCGCTCGGCCAGTGGGAGCTTCGCGATGCGCGCGATAAAGTCCGCGCTGCTCCAGCCCGTTGTCGGGCGCGGCGGCAGCGGGAGTTTCTGCGCGAGGCCCGTCATGCAGAGGAGTGCAAATGCGGCGGCGATGACAATCCTCAGATCCATGGAAGTGGCCGCTGGATCAGAACTGGAAGTAAATGAACTGCTTGTAGTCCACGACTTTCATGTAGAGCGCCAGAGCCCACCCTGCGCCGAGCAGCATCGAGAAGAGCCACTCCGGGATGACGCGCCACCATTTCGCCAGCAGGCTGCGGGAGTTCAGCCAATGAACGATGGTGAGGCCGCCGAGTAGTACCCAGATGAAATTCCCGCAGACGTTTCGCTTTTGCTGATCCTTAAACAGGATGAGCGACTCCCATACTTTCGAGGTGAGTGCAAAGCCGGTTTGGTGCAGCCGAATCGTGGCGTCTTTTCCGTCTGCGCCTTTGCCGGTCCATGTGTTGGTTTTCGCGTCGTGCGCCAGCAAGGGCGTGCTCTTCGTCTCTCCGTCTTTTGTAAACGGATAGTCCATCGGTTTATCGCCGTCGTCTTTATCGAGGCTCTTAAATCCTGCGCTGCTGCGGCTCAACAGCTTGGCTCCCTTATCCGTTGAATCGGGTTTGTCGGTGTAAATGTCGTTCGCGCGAAATGGAACCCATGTGAGCAGCACCCAGAAAAATGTGAGAGGCACGGCGATGAATTTCATCACCTTCCCAATGCCCGCCGCGGCTGCGGTGACGCGCGCCCATTCTCGATGAACGATGAGCGCGATGCCGTGCATCGCGCCCCATACGACAAACGTCCACGACGCCCCATGCCACAGCCCGCCGAGCACCATCGTGAGCATGAGATTGCGGTAGGTGAAGAGCTTCGAGCCGCGATTTCCGCCGAGCGAGATGTAGAGGTAATCACGCAACCACGAGCTGAGGCTCATGTGCCAGCGCCGCCAGAACTCGGTGATGCTGCTGCTGAAATACGGGAACGAGAAATTGACGCACAACTCGTAGCCGAGCAGCCGCGAGACGGCGATGGCCATGTCGCTGTAGCCGCTGAAGTCGCAGTAAATCTGCCCCGCGTAGCAGAGCGATGCGGCCCATGCGCTGTAGGCGCTGTAGCGCTCGGGCGCGGCGAAATACTCATCCGACACCTGCGAGAGCGTGTCGCCGATGCACGCTTTTTTGACGAAGCCGATGAGGAATAGGACGAGGCATCCCCGCACATCAATGCTGGACCATTCCACTTTCCGGAGCGTCTGCGGGAGGAAGGTCATCGCCCGCACAATCGGCCCGGCGACGACCTGCGGGAAGAACGCGATGAAGAATGCGAGGTTCAAAAAACTGCGCTCAGCAGGCAGCTTCCTGCGATAGACTTCGATGGAATAACTGAGGCTCTGGAAGGTGTAAAAACTGATGCCGTACGGCAGGAAGACTTTCAGCGGTTCCCAGCTCGGCGTGAGTCCCATCCAGTCGATGACGGCGCGCACATTTTGGTCGAAGAAGCCGTAGTACTTGAAGAAGCCGAGCACACCGAGATTCACCAGCAGACTCATCGCGACCCACTGCTTTCGCTTGCGGTCCGTCTTCGCGTCCTCGATGCCGAGGCCGACGACATAGTCCATGATCGTGCTAAACCACAGCAGCGACGGAAACCACCAGCCAGCGGGCAATTCCGCCCATTTTCCAGCGAAGAGATTCGGGAAAAACTCGGACGGCGCGCCGATGAAAAAGCAGCCGTAAAAGACGTGGCTGCACACGAGGAGCCAGACTTTGCGCGCCGTGTTGGAGCGCAGCATCCAGTTCACGCCAAAGATGATTGCGAAGATCCACAGGAAGCGGAATTCAACGAAGAGGATTGGTTTTGCGAGTTCGATGGCGGCGAGTGTCATGGTTGCGTTTTAAGCGCCTCGGCAATCTGCCGGGCGATCAGGCGTGTGTAAATTTCGGACCCGCGGACATTGAGGTGGCCGGGGTCGCGGCGATTTTCCGGGGCGTAGAGTTCAGGATATTTCGCGGGGTCGGAATAGTTCAGGAAGGGGATGCGGTCCCTCGGCGCGAAGACGGTGCCGCGCGCGTAGGGCGAGCCGATGAGCACAAGGCGCGCACCCATTTTCTCCGCGAGTGCTTTCTTCCAAGCGAGCGCGACCTGACTTTCCACGTCCTCGTAATCCAGCAATGGCGGCGATTTCAGCACCGCTGCTACATCTTTCCCGTAAGCACGCAACGCGGAGCCGCTCATCAGTTCGGCGGTCTTCGGCGCATTGTATCCATCGGTGCCAATCTTCCAGGTGCCATCGATCTTCGGCGCTCCGAAGAGCATCTCCACGATCTTCTCGTTGCCCTGCCCGAGTCGGCCGGCATTCCAGGCCCAGTGCTGGATGTGTTCGGGGAAATCGCGCAGTCGTTTCCAAACGCGCGAAACATAGCGGGTGGCCTTCGGCTCCGGCGCGCACGAGGGCGTCCAACAATTCCGCCAAAGCCGGAGCATTCGTCGGGCATCGTGCCAATAGACGGTGCGGGCGGTGCCGGCGTCATCATCCGCGATACCGGATTCCAAAGGATTGCACTCAATGAGGAGAAGGCGAACCGGTGCCGTCCTGCCGGTGAATGCGCGCTCCATCACAAACTCATCCTCTGGCGGGCGCATCCCGTCGCCGGAGAGATTGAAGGAGTTCGTCTTCACTCCGAGCGCGGCCATTTCGGTGTCGAACAAATCGGGAATGATTTGGCGATGCACACGGCTGGAGCCGATGAAGAACGTGTCGTATTGCGCGCCATGCGCTTCGAGCCAGTCGAGCTTCACACCGATCTGCGGTGGATGCACGGCAGGAACTGCGCGGCTGAGCACGGAGGCGATCAGCACGAAGCCGGCGACGAATGCAGATGCGTTGAGAGCGGAAGAAAATCTCATAGCTGCGGCAAAAGCCGATCCACGATGAGCCTTGTGTATATCTCGGAACCAACGCGGTTCGTGTGACCTTCGTCGAGGCGGTGGTCCGGAATGTAAAGGTCGGGAAACTCCAGTGGATTCGAGAAATCGAGGACGGCAGCCTGCTCCGCTGGATCGTCGGGAAGAAAGCGTTTTGTCATCGGATACGGCGGGAGCACGAGAATCATCTTTGCGCCAGCTCGCTCGATGATGCGCCGTTTTTCGGCGAGTTCCGCCTGACTGATGGATTCGGATCGCTCAAACCGCGGTCGCGTTTTGCGCATGGCTTCCACGTCCTTTTCGTATTCGGCGAGTTCTTTTCCGGACAGCCGCGCCCGGACGGGAGAATCGCGATATCCGTCAGGCTTGCTCGGGCGACGAAGGTCCTTGGTTTTGAAGAGCCGAGCCGCGAGCAGCTCGTTGCCGCGCCCGAACTGCGTCACGTTTTGGAACCAGTATTCCGCATGGGTCGAGAATTCCGTGAATACCTCCCATCGCCGGGTCATCCGTTCGGCGAAATCGCGTTTCTTCCTTTCGTCGGTCAGTGCGAGCCGAGTGAGAGTCACCATGCGTTTCCAGTCATGCCAGTATCCGGCGCGCACGGTGCCCGCATCTTCTTTGCGCAGCTCGAAGCGGAGGCTGTTGCACTCGACGAGGACGAGCTTCAGCGGCTTGCGGCGCAGGGCGAGGGCCTTCTCCAGCACGTAGGTGTCTTCCGGCGGGCGCATCCCGTCGATGCCGAGATTGAATATGCGGGACGGCTTGCCCGCGGCTGCCGTGGCTTGGTCGAATACTTCCGGAATGATCTGCCGATACGTCCGGCTGGAGCCAATCGCCAGCACGTCGTAGTCGTCGCCCGCTGCGGCGTAGCGGTCCAGTTTTTCCGTCACCGCCGGCACGTAGCGCTCGGGCGTCCACGCGGACAGACCGGCAGCCGCACCGATGAAGCCGGCGAACAATGTGAAGATGTTCAGCAGAATCTTCATTTGCGTTTCAGCCAGTCTGCAAACTCGGTTGCAAAGATTCGTGTAAATTCCTTCGCGCCCGCCGAGTCGAGATGCTCGGCATCGTAGCGCTGGTCCGGAAGGTAAAGAGTCGGATAAGTCTCGGGGTAATCATACGAAAACTGGGCCACGTCTGCGGGCGGCCAGTCTTTGAAGCGCTGCTCGCTATTGGCGACAGGTGCCACGATAAAAACGGGCACCGCTCCATGCGCGCGGACCAGTGCGATGATCTGTTCCAGCTCCGCACGGTAGGGTGCGGACAACTCGACTTGCTTCGACGATTTTTGCAGACCCGCCAACCCTGCGTGGAACTTGTTTTTTTCTGCGCCCATCAAGGGGCGTGCATCCAGCGGCTCATATCCGGCATTCAGAATCACCGGCGGTTTTCGCGGTTGCACGAGCTTCAAGCGAAGCTGCAGCGGCTCCTGCCCTCTGCCAACTCCGATCGTGCGTTGCGCCAGCAATCCCGCGTGATAGACGCTCTCGCCGAGACGCACGGAGAATGAGCCCGGCTCGGACCAGATGGTTTGCAACGTGCGGGAAGTGTAGTGCAAATCGTGCCACGCAATCGCGCGCTCGGAGTATTCGTTCTTCGCAAGCACCGGGGTGAATTCCATCAAATCGATCGCCACCCAGCGCGGGCGCATTGGAGTCTTTTCAAACAATTTTCGCAGCACGTAAAAACTCTCCGGCGGGAACATCCCGTCCTGCCCGAAGTTGAACGACTTCACATCCACGCCAGCCTCCTTCAGCGACGCGTCGAACTGCTCCGGGATAAAGTGATGCGCTACGCGGCTGGAGCCGACGAACACAAACGAGTAGCGATTTCCGGCATCCTGAAAATGCGCCCACTTCCGCGAAAGTAAGCCGGAATCCGAAATCGTATCCCTCGGCTGAATCGCGCTGACGCCGAACAGAGCGATGCAAAACAAAACGGTATTTCGCAGACATGCCGCAACCCTGCGAGCTCGGGACGGCTGAGCGCTTTCAGCAGTCACAGGCGGAAAAGATTGGGTGGTCCGTCGGCAAATTCACAGCGCGGGACAATAGGATGCGCTGCCTTTGCAGCAAGCCGAATGGTCATGATCGCGTCACCCATTTTGCAAATTCCGCTGCGAAGATTCGCGTAAACTCCTTCGCTCCATTCCCGTCGAGGTGCGAAGCGTCGTAGCGCTGATCCAGCCGAAAGAGCGTCGGGTAGGTCGCAGGGTTGGAGTAAGAAAACTGCGTCTCCCCTTCGGGTGGCCAGTCCTTGAAGCGCCGCGTCGGGCTGTTGAATGGAGCGTCCACAAAAACGGGAATCGCGCCGTGCTTCCTCACCAGCGCGGCGAGTTCGATGAGTTCGGCTCGATACGGTTCCCGCATTACCGTCTGAGTAATCGGCGCATTCAGCATCGCCAGCCCGGAGTTGAACATCTCCGCCTGCTCCGCCGACAGTGCGCGTGGTTTGAGCGCGACGAATCCACCGTCCTTGATCACCACGGGTTTCTTCGCTTTCAGCAACTCCAAGCGCGACCTGAGCAATTCCTGAAAACGCCCGACTCCGAGCGTTCGCCCTGCGAACTGATTGAGGTGATACACCGTGGAATCCAGCCTCGTGTTTCCTGGCTTGTTGCCGATTGGCGGCGCAGACCAGAGGTATCGAAACGTCAGCCACGTGTGATGGAAATCATGCCATCGAATCTCGCGCTCGGAGTCCTCGCTGCCCTTTGTGCCGATGGTGAACTGAGTGATGTCGATCAACACCCAGCGCGGCTTCGCGGGCGTGTGCTCAAGCAGCTTGCGCAACACATACAGACTCTCCGGCGGATACATCCCGCCTTGGCCAAAGTTGAAAGATTTCACATCCAACCCTGCCTGCCGCATCGCCGTGTCGAACTGCTCCGGGATGAAGTGATTGGCCACTCGACTCGACCCGATGAAAATGAGCGAGTATTGCTCCCCGTGTTCGCAAAGGTGCTGCCATTTCTGGCTCAGCGTCCCGCCGTCCGAAACCGTGATGCTGCGCGATTGCAGCGCACCTACCGCGAACAGCGTCGCGAAAAAAAGCGCGATATTCCGACTGCCCGCGACGATCTGATGCGCGCGGGACGGCTGTTTCGTATCAGCAGTCACGCGGTGCAAAATTGGATTGGGCCTTCGGGCGAATTCACGGCGCGGGAGCATAGAAGTCCTGCTCCGCGCGGCAAGCTACTGTTTTGTAGGATCCTCCGCAAAAATGGTGATCTGCCCACTGCCGGAGCGTCCGACGGACTTAATTACGAAGGCGTCCTTCCCGCCACGCGAGAATACTTCATCTTTGGCAGGCGGCACGACGCCTTTTGGAAAATCGACCACGATCATCGCCCCAGTCGTGCCCGCGACTGTCGGATCGGCATCAGGATCGCGCAAAGCCTCGCGGGCCCGAAGCGCCACGCGCTGCCCGAGAACGCCCGTCACGACGAAGTCTCCGCCGAGGAGCGGTTCGGCGGACGGATCAAATCGATCCACCAAAGCACTTGCGTCCTTCGTAGAAAGGAGCTGTCGCTTTTGCGGCGCAGGCGGAAGTTCCACAGGACCCGCTAGAGGTTTCACGACTGGCAGTGCAGGCTTTGCGAGCACCACAGGTTTGGGCGGATCGGCCACGACAGCGGCTGGCGGCGGCTCGGGCGTCGTAGTTGGCCCAGCAAAGGAAATCAGCGCGGGCTTCGGAGTTGGCGCTGCAATTTTCGTAGTCGCCGCCGGAAGCTTCGGCGGCGCAACGGGAACCGGCGGCGCTGCCGGTGCTTGCCGGAGCACGACAGGAGTCGCGATCTCCACCTTTTCTCCGTCCGGCGAATTTGCGCGGAACGCGACGACCTGATTTGCGGCTGGGCGCTCGCCATCATTGCTGGCGAGCAGTTTCCGGCGGTATTCTTGATACGCTGCCAGACTTCGCTGGAGCCGCAGCCCGTTTACGATCGGCAAACTGCCGTTGATATTGATCGCGTTTTTCGGGCTCCCTCCTTTTTCGGGATCTTCAAGATCCTGCGGCGATTTCAGCGTGAAGCTGCCGAGCCCTTCCTTGAGTTGAAAACTGCCGTAAGAAAGCGGCATGACCGTGAAAAGCATCCGTGAGTCCGAGAGCCGTTCCGCGTGGATGACTGCGGCCAGATCCTTTGACCGTTCGAGCGTTATCTCTCGTCCGGTCGGGAGCAATCCCTTCACCGTTTTCGTGCTCGCCGCTGCTGCCGGAAACACCAACTCCACCAACACCTGCGGAAAATCCTTCGCTTGCGCGACCGCCACAACTCCGCTCGGAAAAAAGTCACCGGCACCGAGTTCGTGCGACTCAATCACTTCGAACACACCCGCGATGTACGGGACGGCCCTCTTGGCTTCCTGATAGTTTTTGAGGTACATCCGCATCATCTCCCCGTTGCGCGCCGCGATCTCGGGCTTCCGCATTTTCCCAAACCCCACCAAGTCCTCAGCCTTCATTCTCGGCATCCCTTCGAGCAACTGCTTCGGGGAAAAAAACCGCCCCTGCGGGCCTTTCGTCACGGCAAATTCTTTCGGCGGATCGAGCTTTTTCAGCTTCTTCAAAATCCGGTAACACGCTGGCTTTTCCGGATGTCCGACAATGTAAAAACTCCCGATCCAACTCGTCAGCGCGGCACCAGTGAGCAGGAGCAACACGATCGACCAAATGAACGCGTTCCCGCCGCGCGATTTGCTCACCGCCTCTTCCGGCTCAAATCCCAGTAACCCGCGTGCCATGACTTAGTGCGCGGCTTCCTCGCCTTCCGCTGCTGCGGGCTCGAACGACGTTCCGCACCCGCATGAACGGGACGCTTTTGGATTTTGAATGCGGAAGCCGGTGCCGGCGAGATCGTCGCAATAATCAATCGTAGAGCCTTGCAGGTATTCCAAGCTCGCCGCATCGACGATCACTTTCATTCCGTCGCGCTCCGCGGCAAAATCGCCGGGCTGCTCGCCGTCGAGCGTCATCCCGTAGCTCATGCCGGCGCAACCGCCGCGTTCGATGAAGATGCGGAGGCATTTCCCCGGCTCTCCCTTTTCCTCGATCATTGTTCGGAGGTGACGGGCAGCGTTTTCAGTGAGTGTGAGCATGTGCAAAACATACTACCGGGTTGCGAAAGCGGAAGCGGAAACCTCAGACCTCGAAACGGTGCTTCACCAAGACCTCGCCGAGGTGGTTGCGCCCGGTGAAACTCACGGCGACTTTCTTCCCATCGTCCTCAACCTCCACCCAACCAAAACAGCCCTCGCCGGAGCGCGCCTTGTGGAAGCCCTCACTGTATGGCCCGCCTTTGTAGCTCCCGCCTTGGTCGAGCGCCGAACCGTGCAGCACAGGAATGCGCAGCGTGCCCGTGCCCGAGTAGTCGCTGTTGCGCCCGTCGTCCGCTGCGAGCATGTGCGCGTCGCCGCAGAGGATGCACAGATTTCGAATCCCGATCTCTGCCATGAATTCCGCAAGCTCGCATCGCTCGGTGGAATAACTTTGCCATGAATCGCCGGATTTCCCGCCCCCGATCCACGGCACACTGCTCGCCCAAAAAACGAGCGCGTGGTCTTTCGCCGCCGCGCGCAACTCGCGCTTGAACCACTCTTTTTGAGCCACGCCCATCATTGTCTTAGCGGGTCCGTCCGCCGATTTATGGGGCGACCTCATACTGCGCAAATCCGTCAGAATAAACCTCGCCCGACCGATGGAAAATGCCTGGTAAATCGCACCGTCTTCGCGCCCATCTGGAAGCGCATCCACGGGCGCATACTCGCGATATATCTGGCACGCGACGCTGCGTCCCGGCACGCGAGCGTCGCTTCCATTCGGCCCGAAATCATGGTCGTCCCAAGTGTAAGCGAGTGGCACTGAACGATAGAGCGCCGACTGTGTGGACGAAGAAAGCACGGTATCCCAAGCCGCCCGATAGTAGCGCGGATCGGGGCGGGAGATGTTCGCGTAATGGAAATCTCCGAGATGCAAAAACACCACCGGACGCTGCTGCAAGATCGTCGTGAAAACTGAATGTTGTGAGCCCGTGGCGGCGCATGAGGCGAATGCGAAATTGAACGACCACGGTTTCCCCGCCGGCCCCATCGTGCGAATCTCTCCCGGTGGAAAACTGGACGGGCGCTGCCCGATTTCCAGTGCGTAAACGTAGTCCGTCAACGGCTCCAGACCGGCGAGGCGAAAGTGCGCGACGTTCGATGCCTCGGTAGATTTTCGCGCGCTGAAATATTGCACTTCACCGCCGGAAGCCTTCTTCACGGAGATCCGACAATCTGTGCCAGCGGGCACCTTCGCTTTTACGATCGCTCCGACATCCGTGACGGAGCCGATCCAACTCGTCGGTCGCGCCTTGGAGCGAACCGGCGGTCGCATTTCGAATCGCTGTTCGGTTTCCTCCGCGATCCCATACAACGCCGCGCCGCTAAGACCGGCGGCTACCGTGCGGACAAATTCACGGCGATGGACGGGCTTAAGCATCGGGAATATTTCCGCAGCAAGAAAGGGATCGGTTATGCCAGCGACTTCGCGGCATCGACCACGGCTTGCGCGGTGATGCCGAGGACTTCCATTACTTTGTTGCCGGGAGCGCTGAGGCCGAAGCGATCGATGCCGATGATTTTGCCATCGAGCCCGACGTATTTCCACCACAGCGCGGAGACGCCTGCCTCGATCGCCACGCGGCGGCGGCAGGATGAAGGGAGCACTTCTTCGTGGTAAGCGGCGGACTGTTGGTCGAACCGATAGAACGATGGAACGCTCACGACGCGGACGCCTTCGCCGAGTGTCTTTGCTGCGGCGACTGCGTGCTGCACTTCGCTGCCCGAGGAGAGCAGGATCGTTTTCAAAGCGCCGGTCTCTTTCACCAAAATATACGCGCCTTTTGCCACGCCTTCGCGGCGGGTTTGCACGGACGCTTCGTTCAGCATCGGCACCGCTTGGCGGGATAGTGCGAGGAGCGTCGGGCCTGTCGTGCGCTGCATCGCAGCGACGAACGCTCCGGCGGTTTCCTCCGGGTCGGCTGGGCGAATGACGTCGAGGTTCGGGATGACGCGCAGTCCGCTGACTGTCTCGACGGGCTGATGCGTCGGGCCGTCTTCGCCGACGCCCACGCTGTCGTGCGTGAAGATGTAAATCGGGTTCAGCCCGCTCAGTGCGGCGAGGCGGATGCTTCCGCGGCAGTAGTCGGCAAACACGAGGAACGTCGCGCCGCTTGCACGGAAAAGACCGTCGTAAGAAATGCCGTTCATGATGCCCGCCATGCCGTGCTCACGGATGCCGAAGCGAATGTTGCGGCCCGCGCCGTTGGCTGCGGTGAAGTCCTTGCTCGAGTTGATGTAGTTGAGCGTCGAGCCGTAAAGGTCCGCGCTTCCGCCGATGAGGTTCGGCACGGCGTCGGCGATTGGCTGGAGGACATCGCTGCCCGCTTTGCGCGTCGCGATTTTCGAGTCAGCGGCAAATGCAGGAATCTTGCTGAGCAGATCCGCAGGCACATCGTTCGCCGATGCGAGCCGTGCTGCCAGCGCCGGGTTTGCCTGCTGCCATGCGGAAAAGGTCGCCTTCCACGCTTCGTAAGCAGCGGCGAGTTGCTTCGCGTGGTCCGCAAAATAGGCGCGCGTCTCGGCGCTCACAAAGAAATGTTCCTCCGGTAGTCCGAGCCCTTTACGCGCTGCGTCGATGAACTTCGCGCCGCCCTCTCCGTGGGCTTTCGCGGTTCCCGCAACTTCCGGGATGCCTTTGCCGATGAGCGTTCGCGCGACGATCAACTGCGGCTTGCCCGTCGCAGCCTTCGCCTTTTCATAAGCCGCCAAAACTGCCGCCGTGTCGTGACCATCGACGGTCTGCACCGCCCAGTTCATCGCCTCGAAGCGCTTCGCCGCATCTTCCGACTGCGAGGCGTCTGCCATCGCGTCCAGAGTCACGTCGTTCGAGTCATAAAAAAGAATGAGGTTATCGAGCTTGAAGTGCCCTGCGAATGCCGCCGCCTCCATCGCAACTCCCTCCTGCATACAGCCGTCGCCAGCGAGAGCGACGATGTGGTTGTCGAAAATCGTGTGCGCCGCCGTATTATAATGAGCCGCCGCCATTTTCTGTGAAACGGCATATCCCACCGCGTTGCTGACGCCCTGCCCGAGCGGCCCTGTCGTAGCCTCCACGCCAAGGGTCTCGTGGAATTCCGGATGCCCCGGCGTGTGCGAGCCCAGCACGCGGAACTTCTTCACTTGGTCGTGGTCCACCGACGCGTAGCCGCTCAAATGCAGCCATCCGTAGAGGAACATCGAGCCATGTCCGGCGCTCAGGATAAAGCGATCGCGGTTCAGCCATTTCGGCTCTGCGGGATTGTGCGAAAGCGCCTGCCCGAAGAGCACCGCCCCGATTTCAGCGCAGCCCAGCGGCAGGCCGAGATGCCCGCTGGAGCAAGAATGCACTGCATCCATGGCGAGTCCACGGGCTTCATTGGCGGCACGGAGTAAGGCAGTAGTATTGAGCATAGAAAAGGCCGCGCAGCCTATTGCCAGCGACCGATTCGTCAAGACTGCCTTAAATCACAGCGCGAGAATCTTGTCCGTCCGCTCCGCCAGAAACTTCAACCGCGCGGCATCACCGCCGCCCACTTCCAAGACCGCGTAGCCTTCGTAGCCGACTTCATCGAGCGCGGCCATGACGGCAGGCCAATCGTTATCGCCCTCCATCAGCTCCACGCTGAATCCCGCTCCGGGACCCGCAGCGTCGCGCTTCTTGCGGCTGTATTCTTTGAAGTGCAGATTAAAGAGATGCTTCTTCCCGAGTGTGCGCACCCAGTGCTCCGGCCAGCCAAAAGTCACGCAGTTCCCGATGTCAAAATGCCAGCCCACCCACGGGCTGTTGATCTCTTCGAGGTAGCGCTTTGCCGCCACCGGCTCGTTGATGAATCGGTTCCACACATTCTCCACCGCGATCGCGCATTTCGACTGCGCAGCCGTCTCGATGCAGCGCTTGATGCCCTCGATGCTCCGCGTCCAGCACTCTTCGTAAGTCACATTTTTCTCCACCGTGCCCGGCACCAGCAGCACATGGCGGCAACCGATTTCGCCGCCTTGCTTCAGCGCGTATTTCAGCCCGTTCACCGTGCGCTCGCGCTTCGCCTGGTCGGGCGAACTGAGCGGATTACTCCAGTGCGGCGTGCAGATGATGCCCGCCACTTCCAAGCCGCTCGCCTTCGATGCCTCGATGATTCCATCCGTCGTCAGCCCATCGTCCGGAAGATTCAGCTCGATGCCGTCAAACCCTGCATCCTTGATGATCTTGAACCGCTCCGTCAGCGTCCCCTTCACGCCGCACATCCCGAGATTCACCGCCTTTTTGATCTTGGGCCGCTTCTTTGCAGGTGCGTCCTGCGCGTTGGAAATGAGAGCGCTCCCGGCGAGAGCTGCGGTGGTCGTGGCGAGGAATGAGCGTCTATTCATAGATGGATGTCCTCTTTACCGGAACCCGTGCCCGCGATGCAAGACTCGCCGCAAAGAAACAATCCGTCTTGCCGCCATCCCGCCTTTGCCCGCAGATACAGCGATGGATGAATTCTTCACGCAGCTCGGCCAAACCGTCTTCGATCGCTGGAAAGCGGTGAACTTCTCGCTCGCCAAATTCCCCGACATCGCCGTCGCCGCCTTCAAATCACAGCCTCCCGCAGAAAATGTGTATGTCCCCAATCTCATCCGCAACTTCCTGCTCGACGACGCGCAGCCCTTCCAGACCCAGTCCGGCTTTGGCGAGCCCGAGCTCGTTGTCTTCGACAATCCTCGCTTCTACATCCAGCTCCTCTTTTGGCTCGAAGGAACCACCGACATCCACCAGCACAAATTCTCCGGCGCATTCCACGTCCTCACCGGCTCCAGCATCCATTCACGCTTCGTATTCGACGACCCCGAATCCGTCACCGCGCATCTCCGCGTCGGTCAGCTCCGCATGCTCGACACCCAGCTCCTCCCCACCGGCACCACCGTCCCCATCGTCTCCGGCAGCGGGCAAATCCACTCCCTCTTCCACCTCGACACGCCCTCCATCAGCGTCGTCATCCGCACCCACTCCGACCCCGGCACCGGCCCGCAATTCACCTACCTCCCGCCCCACCTCGCCGTCGATCCATTCCAAAACGACGCCCTTACCACGCGGCGCAAACAGCTCCTCGACGTCCTCGAAAAAACCAACGACCCCGACTACCCCGGCCTCGTCGCCGAAATGCTCTCCAGCCTCGATTTCGAGCGCGGCCTTTTCACCCTGCAAAACTGCATCGGCCACCTACGCAACATCGGCGCGTGGGACGAATGCCTCCGCATCTTCCAGAAAAAGCACGGCCGCCTCGCACGCTACGTCGCACCCACGTTCGACGAAATCGTCCGCCGCGACGGCCTCGTCGCCCTGCGCAGATCCATCAGCGAAGTCGAACACCGCTTCTTCCTCGCCCTCCTCCTCAACGTCCCCACGCGCAAAGACATCCTCGCAATGGTCGCCCAAAGATACCCCGGCCCTGCCTTACAGACCGTATTCCGCTGGGTCGCAGAACTCGCCGAACTTTCCAGCTACAGCACATGGATTCTCGATGCAGAAATCCCCGAATCCATCGCCGAAAAACACGACCTCGAAAACATCTTGGCCGCATTCCGCCACCTCGCCACACCCCGCGCAGGCAAGTTGCCCATCCCAAAAACCGACCTCGCACAACTGCGCGAAGCCTTCCAAAACTCAAGCTTCCGAGCCCTCATCGTCTAATGGTCCGGCAGCCGTGAGAAGTGACTGGTCACGAGCGCGAAACCCACGCCAATCCGCTTGCGACAAATCACTATTCACAGCCGACAAGCACAGTTACACACCGCCACCGGAAGGCCGACAGACAATCACGCCTGTTCCTGCACCTGCTCCGCCGGAGCCTCGCCCTCGGCTTCGGGAGCCGTCGGGTTCTCCGCCTCCTGCTTGCGTTTCTCAGCCTTTTCGGCCTTCTTCGCCTTCTTCTCGATTTCCCGACGCCGCTTCTCGAATTGGTAATTTGGTTTTGCCATGACTCCGACCATCGGTCCTTTTTTAGCAAATGACCAGAACTGTTCCCCGAATAACGAAATCGCCCCTGAGACAAGCCCGCCGCCGCACCGAAGATTTCAGCGCGAAACACCGGGAATAACGCGGATGCGGGACGTCACCGTCACCCTTCCGTTCCACTTTTCAAAACACCCAAGGCCGGGGGACACAAATGCGCGGTCGAGTTTGCGGGCGGCAGCTTTGCCTTGAGTCCAAAAA
This sequence comes from Verrucomicrobiaceae bacterium, assembly GCA_043728745.1. Classification (GTDB taxonomy): domain Bacteria; phylum Verrucomicrobiota; class Verrucomicrobiia; order Chthoniobacterales; family Chthoniobacteraceae; genus SXWH01. The sequence goes on along the minus strand of JAYTMG010000035.1, from coordinate 399 downwards.
GGCCGGGGGGTACACGCCGCTGATGCGGGCCTTCAGCGCGTTTCCGCTTTGCCTTGAGTCCAAAAAGGCCGGGGGGTACACTCGCGGTGTATTCCGGTTTGAAAGTCGGCGCTTTGCCTTGAGTCCAAAAAGGCCGGGGGGTACACCCGCAATCCGCAATGGCAACCACTCCGCCGCTTTGCCTTGAGTCCAAAAAGGCCGGGGGGTACACGGGAGCCGTTCCGGCAGTTGCGCCGAATGCGCTTTGCCTTGAGTCCAAAAAGGCCGGGGGGTACACAATGGCACGGCGGACCGTGTCCAGTTTGGGGCTTTGCCTTGAGTCCAAAAAGGCCGGGGGGTACACGGATCGCGTTGAAGCGATTGGCCACGCTTCGCTTTGCCTTGAGTCCAAAAAGGCCG
>JAYTMG010000034.1:0-1952 GCA_043728745.1 Verrucomicrobiaceae bacterium | reverse complement strand
GCAATGCGGGTCCAGTCAGGTTGGTTCATGGCGCGCGGAAGCTACGTGGAGAAGGGCGGGGGATGCAAGGCTTCGTCGCTGGAGCGAGAGCCTTTGTGTGTTCCACTCGAACTGTTCCAGCCAAGCGCGCTACGTCAGCACATCCTCCCGCGTGCATTCGTCCGCCGACTTTGTGAGTGGAAGATGTTGTCAATAATTCCCGAAGGCGGTTGCTGGCAAATTGGCGGACGCGGGGTTGTCATGGGCAACTATGAATTCCAGCGACACATCGACTGCCAGTCTCCCGGACCTCGCGGGGCGTGCGGATATTGAGCGGCTCGTGAACACGTTTTACGACAAGATTCGTGACGATGAGTTGCTGGGTTTTATCTTCGACGATGTGGCGAAGATCGATTGGGCGGCGCATTTGCCGAAGATGTATGCGTTTTGGGAGACGGTGATTTTTCGCAGCGCGGGCTACACGGGGAATCCGCTCGCTGTGCACGCAAGGCTCGTGCCGTTGACGGCGATGGGGCGTCCGCAATTCGACCGCTGGTTGGAGATTTTTACGGCGACGGTGGACGGGCTCTTTTCCGGCGAAAATGCGGACCACATCAAAAGCGCGGCGTCGGACATGGCGAACGTCATCCACGCGAAAATCAACGGCGTCGAGCAGGCGCGGTTTGATTATTCGAAGCTCACGCCGGAGCAGCGGGAGCAGTATGCGAGCTATCGGGCGAAGCCGGCTTCGTAGTCTCATTTGCCCCGACTGTGGCTCACTCCGCCAAGATAGGGTGAGGAATCGCCGGTAATTGATGAGAATCAAAGAATTAAAGCGAGTAGGCTGCATTCTGAATCCGATACGTATCCTATGAACATCAAATCTCTACTCACCGCAGCCGCCGCAAGTGCGCTCGGCCTCACCCTCGCTACCAATGTGTTCTCGGCGGAGCCGCCGCCAGCAACCACCGCACCCCTTCCGGGCCCGGATGCAAAAGGCGTGGACCCGGAAATCGTCGGCGAGGAGAAAGCCGTGCTCACCATCGCGCCGAATGTGCCGCCGCCGATTCGGCGTAAGCATTCGACGAAAGTCCGAGTGGAGCTCGAAGTGAAGGAATTGGTGAAGCGAATGGCGGACGGCGTGGACTACTTGTTTTGGACGTTTGGCGGCGAGGTGCCCGGGCTTTTCATCCGGGTGCGCGAGGGCGATTTGGTGGAGTTTCACCTCAAAAATCATCCGAGCTCGAAGATGCCGCATAACATTGATCTTCACGCGGTGACGGGACCGGGCGGCGGCGCGTCGTCGTCTTTCACGGCACCGGGCCACGCGTCGCAGTTTTCGTTCAAAGCGATCAATCCCGGCCTTTACGTTTATCACTGCGCGACTGCACCAGTGGGGATGCATGTGGCGAACGGTATGTATGGTCTGATCTTCGTGGAGCCGAAAGAAGGCATGCCGCCCGTGGACAAAGAATACTACGTGATGCAGGGCGAGTTCTATACGAAGGGGAAATTTGGTGAGGAAGGTTTGCAGCCATTTGATCAAGATAAAGCGGTGGATGAAAGGGCGAGCTATGTCGTGTTTAACGGCGCGGTGGGCGCGCTCGTCGGCGACAAGGCGCTGACGGCGAAAGTGGGCGACCGCGTGCGTCTCTTTGTTGGTAACGGCGGGCCGAACTTGCTCTCGTCGTTCCACGTCATTGGCGAGATTTTCGATAAGGTGTATCAGGAAGGCGGCATCAAAGTCTCGCAAGAGCAGGTGCAGACGACGCTCGTTCCTGCGGGTGGCTCGGCGATTGTGGAGTTTGGCACGAACGTTCCCGGCACCTACATCCTTGTGGATCACTCGCTGTTCCGCGCGTTTAACAAAGGGGCGCTCGGCATGATGAAGGTGACAGGTGAACCGAATCTGCTCGTGTATTCGGGCAAGGAGGTGGACGCCGTGTATCTCGGCGAAAGCGCGCTCGGTGGTG
>JAYTMG010000033.1:0-1150 GCA_043728745.1 Verrucomicrobiaceae bacterium | reverse complement strand
ACAACACCGTAATTATGAATTCCCTCATAAGAATCATCCACGATTCAGCACAACCGCTCACCGGATCATTGTCGGACTACGATTCAGTGTTGGATCTCGTGGGCGACGCCCGGTTTGTGTTGCTCGGCGAAGCGAGCCACGGCACGCATGAATTCTATCGCGAGCGCGCGCAAATCACCAAGCGGCTCATCAACGAAAGAGGCTTCGACGCTGTCATGGTCGAAGCGGACTGGCCGGATGCTTACCGGGTAAATCGTTTCGTCCAGTCCCAGAGCGATGACGTGGACAGCGTGGACGCGCTGGCTGGCTTCAAACGTTTTCCGGCGTGGATGTGGCGCAATGCCGACGTGCTGGATTTCATCGGCTGGCTGCGGACCCACAATGACGATTGTGCGAAGGCAGAAACTCGCGTTGGTTTTTACGGACTCGACTTGTACAGCCTGCACACTTCGATCAACGCCGTGATCGGCTATCTCGAAAAGGTTGATCCTGCTTCGGCGAAACGCGCGCGCAAGCGCTACGGTTGCTTCGAGCAATTCGGCGGCGACACGCACATCTACGGAATGGCGACGCAAACCGGAGCCGCGAGGTCGTGCGAGCAGGACGCGGTCAACGAACTGGTCGAGCTGCAACTTCGCGCGGCGCAGTATTTGGAACGTGATGGGCGCATGGCCGAGGAAGAGCTTTTCGCTGCCGAACAAAATGCGCGGCTCGTGAAGAACGCCGAACAGTATTACCGCGCCATGTTTCTCGGCAGCGTTTCGTCATGGAACCTGCGCGACCAGCACATGGCGGAGACTCTGAGGTCGCTGGCCACCCACCTCGAGGAGCAGTCGCGCCGTCCGGCAAAAATCGTGGTCTGGGCGCACAACTCCCATCTGGGCGACGCGCGCGCGACCCAAATGGGCGAAACGGGCGAATTGAATCTGGGCCAGCTCGTGCGGCAACTTTTTCCGAACCAGGCCTGCTCCATTGGTTTCATGACCGACCACGGAACAGTAACGGCTGCTTCCGAGTGGGGCGCTCCGGCTGAACGCAAGCAGGTGCGGCCGGCGTTGGAAGGAAGCTATGAAGCTGTGTTTCACGGAACTGGGTTGCCCCGTTTTTTCCTCAATTTGCGCAACGAAAGTGAAGCCAGGTTCAACCTGGC
>JAYTMG010000032.1:0-3546 GCA_043728745.1 Verrucomicrobiaceae bacterium | reverse complement strand
TCCTGGATATTGCCGTAGTAGAAATAGCCGTCCGCAGGAGCCTTGATGACGAACATGGGTTTCTCCGACTTGAGCTTTGCGAGGTTTTCAGCGCCGCGCTTTGCGAGGGTTCGCGCGTCATTGAGTGCCATGCGCTTGAGTTTCAGGCTGCGCGGAATGCTCTGCTCCTGCTCCTTGATCGTGATCGAAGATGAGAGCGCATCCCTTTCCAAAGCCACCGCTTCCCGAGGCAGGGAAACTTCCATTTGTCGTTTATGGCTGAGCTTTGTGAGCTCCAGACTGATCTCTGCGGTCTTCACGCTTTCGCGCTGGCGCTTCATCACGATCTCCTCCGTGTTCTCGGTCAGGTCGTCGGCCTTATACATCTTCTCGAGTTGCTTGAGTTCTTCGCGCTCAGAATCCAGCCGAAGCTCCGACTGTTTGAGCATAAGATTCGCACGGGTGACATCCGATTCGCGCCGGACGGTTTTGAAATACTCCCACGCTTCCGCCGCCTCTTCCGCCTTGATTTTCGCGGTCTGCAACTGCATCGGCAATAGCTTCTCCGCCGTGATGAATTCCGCTTCTGCATTGGCCTGCGTGAGTTTGCCCGCAGCAGCGGCTGACTCTGCATCGCGAAGCTTCTTCAAAAACTCCTCGTCATCAAACCGCACGAGGACCTGATCTTTCTTCACCGCGCTGCCGTGCGGAAGGATCTCGGCGATCGTAAAGATGCCCCACTGCCGCGCATCGACGGCGATTGGCAGCACCGCGTCCGGCATGGCTGTCGCAGTAAGCGTGGGGCGCACGGTGAACGGTTCGTTCTTGACGGGAGCCTTCGCGGCGAAAGCAGCGCAGCAAGTGTAAAGGAGAGAGACGGCGATGTATTTCATAGTGTAAAACAATCCACCAAAGCAGAACCAATCCTGCATGAAAACCAAAAGTTGGCGCGATGTCGGACCGCGTGAATGCGTTGGCTGCGGGGCTCTACGCCGGAAAAAGAAGCTCGTAAGCCGCCGCCGAGCGCGCCCACGAAAAGCGCTCTACTGCAATGTTTCGGCTCGTTGCTCCCAACGTCGCCCGCAATGCGTGATCGGCGATTAAGGGCATCAGCGCACTCGCAAACGCGGAAGGATCTCCCGGCGGAACGAGCGTTCCATTTTCACCCTCGGCGACAAGCTGATCGTTCCCAGCGATGCGCGTCGCGACGATCGGCAGGCCGCTCGCGAGCGCCTCCAGCACGACGTTTGGCATTCCTTCGTCGTAGGACGGGAAGACGAAAACATCCGCACTCCGGTAAAGCTCCGGCAGTGCATCGCGTTGCGTCCAGCCGAGAAAATCCACCCGTCCCGCAAGGCCGAGAGTCGCCGCTAAAGCCGATAAACGCTCGCGTTCGGGACCATCGCCCGCAATCCGGAGCCGCCATCCTTTGGGAATTCGAGCCAGCGCATTCAGCAAAATGTCCACGCCTTTTTGCGGCGCGAGCCTGCCGACAAAAAGCAGCTCGCAAGTGGTGCCGGAGGGCCGGGCAGACGGGAAGAATCGCGCAGTGTCCACGCCGTTTGGAATCTCGGGCACGGCGAGCCCCGGCATGAAGTTCTGCGCGAGTTGGCAAAGCCCCGCGCTGTTGCCAACGACGGCCCGTGCGTTTCGCCAAATCAGCGCGGTAAGGGGATTCGTGATGGCGTGCAAATCTGCGAGATTTTTGGCGTCAAATCCCGGAACATCACCGCCGCGCAGGGACACGATGTACGGCACACCGCGGAGCAAATGGAGCAGCCAAGCCGCCGGGCCTCCAGGAATGCTGAAAAAGGCGATCACCAAGTCCGGTTTCGGCCCGAACACGGCGGAAATGCAGGACGCGGCCATGACCGCGCACATCTCTGGAACCGAGCATTGCCCCTGCTCCGCGCGCGGGGTCGGGAGTCTGCGAATGGTGTAGCCGTCGAGCTCCTCGTGTGCTGGAAGTCCGCGGAAGCCGCCGGTCAAAATCTCGACCAAATGTCCTGCAAGCGCCCATTCGCGGGCGAGGCACGCCGTGGCATTCCCCGCTCCGCCACCCAGCGGCGGGAACTCGTAATTTATGATCAGCAATCGCATCGACGCGCGCACCATCGGCTACGCCGGGCGGTTTCTCCAAGATCGAATTCCGAATCGCCATCCGGTCGAATACGCCACTCGCTTTTCCGGTCACTGAATGGTAGCGTCGCCAAACATTCTTCGATGCACGCAAAAACCAACATTTTCCAGAAAAGCATCTCCTCGCGAAAAGCGGACGAATTCCGAGGTTTCGGCAATGGGCGTTCGTATGTTCGGACGGGAAATGTTCGCAGGTCGGAAAATATCTTCATTTTTAGTGAAAATGGACCGCCGTAATGCTTGACCTTTAGTCACATTTAGTGGCACTTAGTGGGCACTTAGTTGGACTTTCCCAAAAGTCCGCGAGCCGCCCATGTCCGCAAACACACCAACAGAGAAGTCCGTTTTCACTCGCGAATACCGCAACGCGGTTGACGCGCAGTGGCGCGTGACCGTGCCTTCGGCGTGGCGTTTCGCGGAGCGGGAGGTGTTCTACATCCGGGTAAAAAAGGACCATTTAGTAGTGCTGCCGCAGGTCGAGCAGGAGCGGTTTCTCGCATGGTCCGACACACTTCCAGGGGCGGATCGTGAAGAAGTGCAGGAGGAGTGGGGAAAGACGACCGAGCGCGTCAAAATCGACGGCGCTGGTCGCCTTACGCTGCCTTCCGATTGGGCGAAGCTCGTCGGCATCGACGTGAAAAAAAACGCGGTGCTCGTGGGTGCGACCGTGAAGTTCAAAATTTGGGACGAGGCGCGTTATGACGCGATTTCGGAACCGCGCCGCACTCGCGCCAAAATTCTCATGGAGGGCTACGACGGATGATCTTCGACGTCGCACAACCGCTCTTCGCAACCATCGAACCGGAGGAATTCTTTATGCCCGCCGACCCACACGCGCACGGTTATCACCTGCCCGTTTTGCTCTCAGAAGTCGTGGAGCACCTCGCGCCCGAAGCCGGAAAAATCGTCGTGGATTGCACGCTCGGAGGCGGCGGACATTCCGAAGCATTTTTGCAGGCTGGTGCGCGCGTCATTGGAATCGACCAAGACCCGGAGGCGCTCGCGCATTCCAAGGAACGCCTGGAGAGCTACGGTGATCAATTTACCGCGGTACAGGCCAGCTACCACGAAATCGAGAGCGTGCTGCGGAAGCTCGGCATCTCATCGGTGGACGCCATTCTCGCAGACCTCGGAGTGAGCTCCCATCAGCTCGACACACCGGAGCGCGGCTTCTCATTTCAACGGGACGGCGCATTGGACATGCGGATGTCTCCGCTGAATCCCGTGACGGCAGCCGACCTCGTGAACACGGCGAGCGAAGAGCAGCTTTCCACAATCTTCCGCGACCTCGGCGATGAACCGGCTGCGCGCCGGGTCGCTGCGCGAATCGTGCGCGAGCGCGTCGCCACGCCATTCACCCACACACTGCAACTCGCGGAGTTTGTCTCGACCGTCATTCCGAAGAAGAGCCGGGTGCATCCTGCGACG
>JAYTMG010000031.1:0-6070 GCA_043728745.1 Verrucomicrobiaceae bacterium | reverse complement strand
ACGAAGGGCGCGAAGAGCGCGAAGCCTTTTGAATCACGGTAGGATCAGAAAAGCCTTCGCGCTCTTCGCGCCCTTCGTAGTCGTCTATGTCTTGTCCGGTTTTTTTCGGGAGACCGCATTATACCTTAGCGCAGCGACTCACCAGCGACGGGCCTTCGTAGATAAACCCCGTGTAGAGCTGGATTAGCGAGGCTCCTGCATCGAGTTTCTCGCGCGCGTCTTCGGCGCTGAAAATCCCACCAACGCCAATGACAGGCACTTTTGTGTGCTTGTTGATGTAGCTGATAATTTCAGTCGAGCGCTCCCGAACGGGGCGTCCGCTGAGCCCGCCGGTCTGGCGGCGATGCTCCGGCACGGACGAATGATCGATGGTCGTATTGGTCGCGATGATGCCCGCAATTCCGTGCTCTTCGGCGAGTGCGAGCACATCGTCCACAGCTTCCCATGTGAGGTCCGGCGCGATTTTTACGAGCACGGGTTTGCGCGTATTGTTCGCCGCCTGGATTGCTCCGAAAAGTTCTCCCAGCGCGCCGCGATCCTGGAGTTTGCGCAGGCCGGGCGTGTTCGGCGAAGATACGTTGAGCACAAAATAATCGCCGAGTTCGCGCATCCGGTTGAAGGAATACAAATAGTCCGCAGTCGCTTCCTCCAGCGGAGTGATCTTCGATTTGCCGATGTTGATCCCCACGGGAAATCGCGGCCATCGCGGAGTCGCACGCAGTTTTTCCAAACGGCCCGCAACCACATCTGCGCCATCGTTGTTGAAGCCCATGCGATTGATGACACCGCAAATCTCCGGCACGCGAAATAGCCGAGGCTGCGGATTTCCCGGCTGCGCCCGCGCGGTGATCGTGCCGACTTCGGCGAAGCCAAATCCGAGCCCCTCCCAAGCCGGAAGGACGAGCGCATTTTTGTCGAAGCCCGCCGCCAGCCCGACTGCATTTGGGAATTTTAGGCCGAACACCTCGCGCTCTTTTGTGGCATCGACGCCGCACGCCCGCCGCGCCGCCTGCATCGCCGGGCCGAGGCCGGAAAGAAAAGCCATCGCGAAATGGTGGACGCGCTCCGCATCGAAACGGAACAGGATCGGACGAACGATATGGCGGTAGGCAAAGCTGAGCACGTCCGTAGGAAACCGGAACTTCAGGCAGGTGGTCCACGAAATTCCCGCAAAAAAGAAATGTCATCATCCCAACTGCACGCTAAAAGAACTGAAGATGTTCACTACCATCGTAGGTTTGGGTGCCGCAGGGCTCCTGCTTTTATTTCTGGAGATGTTTCTTCCGGGAATGATCGCGGGCATTGCCGGGGCTATCCTGTTGATTATTTCCGTCACCATGTCGTACGAGCATTTCGGTGCGGAGGGCGGGAATGTGGCGCTCATCATCTCGCTGGTGGCCTCGGGTATATTGTGGTGGTGGTGGGCGACCCACTTTCAAAACACGCGCTTTGGCCGCAGCATGACATTGCAGGAATCCGGGAGCGGCACCGCCGTGACGCCCGGACTCTCCGCGCTCGTCGGCGCGGAAGGCACCGCGTTCACGACTCTGCGCCCCGGCGGGACGATTCTCATCGACGGAAAAAAGGTGGACGCTATTTCCGACGGCGAGCTCATCGAATCCGGTGCAGCCATCCGCATTATCAGCGCACAAGGCATCTGCGTCATCGTCCGCCGTATCAAACTTTAGAAACACACCAATATGAACCACCTGCTCATCCTCGCTCAAAAAACTGCGCCCTTCGGCCAAAAAACTGCCGAGACCAGCCTACTCACGAACCCGATTCTCATCGGCGTCCTCGTCGTCGTCCTGCTCGTCGTCACACTCGTCCTGTTCAACTTCATGGGAATCTGGATTCGCGCCCGACTCGCTGGAGCGCCAGTCAGCATGCTTGCCATGATCGCCATGCGCCTTCGCGGCGTGCCGGTCGCGCAGATTGTCGATACGCGCGTCACCGCAACCAAGGCTGGCCTTCAATTGGAGACCGACCCCATCGAAGCTCACTACCTCGCCGGTGGCGACATCCAAAGCGTCATACTCGCGCTCATCGCGGCGGATAAAGCGGAGATCGTCCTCGACTGGCGCAAAGCCTGCGCGATCGACCTCGCGACGAAAGGCACCGGAAAAACCGTCCTCGATGCGGTTAAAACGAGCATCAATCCGAAGGTCATTGATTGCCCGAATCCCGCTTCCGGTCGTTCTACGATCGACGCAGTCGCGAAAGACGGAATCGGCGTAAAAGTGAAAGCCCGCGTGACCGTGCGCACGAACCTCGAACGCTTCGTCGGCGGTGCCACGGAAGAGACCATCATCGCCCGCGTCGGCGAGGGCATCGTGACGAGCATCGGCTCATCGAACAGCTACAAAGATGTGCTCGAAAACCCCGACCGCATTTCCAAGACCGTCCTCGGAAAAGGCCTCGATAGCTCCACGCAGTTCGAGATTCTTTCCATCGACATCGCAGACATTGACATCGGCGAAAACGTCGGCGCAAAACTCCAGGCCGAGCAAGCCGAAGCCGACAAGCGCACCGCACAAGCCCGCGCCGAAGCACAGCGCGCACAGGCCGTCGCAACCGAGCAAGAAATGCGTGCCCGCACGCAAGAGATGCGCGCGAAAGTCGTGGAAGCGGAAGCCCTCGTCCCGCAAGCAATGGCCGACGCTTTCCGCAGCGGCAACCTCGGCATCATGGACTACCAGCGCATGAAAAACCTGTCCGCCGACACCGCCATGCGCGAGAGCATCGCCGGCGACAAACAACAAGAAGGCAAGTAACTAGCCGTGATCCTCGCAGCCGCGAAATCCGACTTCGAAATCATCCTGTATATCGCAGCCGCGGTATGGGGCGTGATCTCATGGATTCGGAACAAGAAGAGCGAGCAATCGGATTCCGAACCCGCTCCGCCTCATCAGGCGCATGCGCCTCGCGCGGAGCAGACCCAGACGCAAACTGAGGCCGCCGAGGCGGAGCGGTTGCGCAAGTTTCTCGAGGCTCTCGGGGTTCCTGCAAATCAACCACCGCCAAAGCCCGTCCACACTGCGCCGCGCCCCGCCCCAGCGGTGCCCCGCCCGGTCCAGCCTCTGCCCCGCCCGGCCCAACGTCCGCAGCAGCGGCATATTCCGAAACCTGTAGTCCGGAAACCGGTGCCAGTTGTCGAGGAAGAGGAAATGGCGCTTGCGGGAAGACTTGAGGAGCCCGCAAACGCCATTGAGCAAGTCTTTGACACGATGGCAAAAGGAATGGCCATGCAGCCAGTTCCGGAACTCGAAAGACGCTCGGAAGCGGATGGAACCCGGCAGATTCACCCAACAGCCGTCACCGGGAAATCGATTCACGATCTGCTACGCTCGCCCGACAGCCTGCGGAGCGCGCTCGTTCTCCGCGAAGTCCTTGGGCCGCCTCGCTGCGAGAGTTTGTAGCGTCACATTCGCCCCGCGAAAAACCACGCAGACATCAGCAGAACGACGGCAGCAACGCCCGCCGCAATCTGGCCTGTCTTCGATGTCTGCGCGCGGACTCCGAGGTAGTAGAAGAGCGCTCCGACCATTACCCCGGCAGCAATCCCGAAGAGATGCGCGCCAAGATCCACACGCCCGACAGGAATCGGAGTGCCATCGGGATTCACTCCGCCGCCGCCGCCGAAGAGGCCCAAAAACGCAATCGCTGCGCCGATAGGAACAATGAGCGGCCAGCGGGCCCTGCCTTTGTGCTGCAAACGCGCAACGATTTCCGTCCCGGAGAGCAAGCCGAGCGCAGCGAAGAGCGCCGTAGAACTGCCGAGACTTCGATGCGCGTCGGAGAAATGCACGACGCTGTTTATCGCATTCCCCAGCGCACCGCCGAGGATGGTCCCGAGAAGCCCGAAACCCACGCCGAGTCGCGCATACACAAAGGCAAACGCGAAAATCGCGAGGGAAAGATTCGAGATGAGATGCTCGCTATCGCCGTGCAAAGTCAGCGCCGTGAAACAGCGCCACCAGTGCCCCGAACGGATGAGGATATCGTCCGCGACGCCACGATCGATCCACTTCGGAGCTGCTCCGATTTGCACAAAATAAAGCGCAACCATCGCGAGCGCGGTGAACGCCACAGCAGCTTTTGGGATGACGAGCGGCTCCATTTTACGCTCCTCCGTGCGCGTCGTTTCATCGGCCTCGAACTCTTCGAGCGCAGCCCGCACACGCTCTCGCTGCGCCTCTTCCACGCACAACGCGTACTCCTTTCCGTGCCGAACGATCCAGTGCGGCAGGTCCATCGTCGTGACCACGAGTCCGCGTTCCCGCGCATCTTGCAGCCGGGAAAACCGGGCCATTTCGGCAAGCACGATCCCTTCCGGACCTTGGTCGTCGAAAATGGCTTCGCTCATCGCATTGAAAGTTGGACGTTCATTCCGTTATCAAAGCCGAGCATCCGCAAAGGCGGCGGCGGCGTCCATTCCAAGTGAACTCTTTGTTTCAACATCTCACCGTGCCCGACCTATGGCAGCGCGAGGCGGTCCAGCACCTCCGCGCAGGCCGGGATGTGATTGTTCATGCGCCGACGGGAGCGGGAAAGACGTTCGTTTTTGAAACGATTTACCCCGAGCTAAAAGGGCAAGCCGTCTTCACCGTGCCGACCCGCGCGCTTGCAAACGACAAGCTCGCCGAGTGGACGGCGCGCGGCTGGGAAGTCGGGATCGCCACGGGCGACCTCGCGCGAAACCTCGATGCCCGAGTCGTCGTCGCGACGCTGGAAACCCAGCGAGCGCGCTTCCTGCGAAGGGAAGGCCCGCGTCTTCTCGTCGTGGATGAATACCAGATGATCGGCGACGCGCATCGCGGCGTGAACTACGAACTGGCGCTGGCGCTCGCACCTGCCACCACGCAACTTCTGCTCCTCAGCGGCAGCGTCGCGAATCCGAAAGACATTGTTGCATGGCTCCGCCGAATCGGACGCGACGCCGTTCTCGTCTCTACCGATCATCGCCCAGTGCCGCTCAATGATGTCGATATGGAGCTACTGCCAGGCCGTGCATCGCTCGCGATTCGCGGGCATTGGCCGCGGCTCATCGCGAACGCTCTACGCGCCGACTACGGACCGATCCTCATGTTTGCGCCGCGCCGAAATGCAGCGGAGGAATTCGCGCAAACTCTCGCGTCACAGCTCCCGTGTGAAGACCCGCTCGTGCTTTCCGCTGAGCAGGAATCGCTCGTCGGCCCGCGCCTTGCGAAGCTGCTGAAGGCCCGTATTTCCTATCATCACAGCGGCCTCAGCTACGCAGCGCGGGCTGGAGTCGTCGAGCCGCTCGCGAAAAATGGACAGCTCCGCGTGGTGGTCGCGACGACCGGCTTGGCAGCGGGGATCAACTTCTCCATGCGCTCCGTGGTAGTCACCGACACGCGCTACCGCGTCGGCCATTTCGAGCGGCAAGTGCAACCCGATGAGCTACTGCAAATGTTCGGACGCGCGGGCCGACGCGGGCTCGATGAAACCGGATACGTGCTCCACACAGCGCAGCCCCCGCGACTGCTCGACGCGCGTCCACGGCAATTGCGCAGGGCGACGCAACTCGACTGGCCCACGCTCATCGCCGTCATGCGAAATGCAGCGGAGCCATTTGCTGCCGCGATGGAGCTCAACCGCCGCCTTTTCACCCCGCAGGAAGTCACGCTCGGCGTGGAGCACGCAAGAGCCACCGGCCCGCGCCCGTGCGGGCTTTCCGTCGATGCAGAACGCGCACGCTTTGCCCGGCGAGGCATCCCGGAGATGCGAAACTCTGCGGGCGAGTGGGAGCCTCGTCCAGCACCGGGCATGGTGCCGCTTGGCGACGTTTGGATTCAAAATCGGCCTGCCCTAAGCATCGCAAAAACCCTTGATGCTCGCGGCTGGGGACAGCTTTGCAAACTGGAGACTGCCGGACGCAAACTCTACGGCCGCGAAGTCCACCTCGGCACACGGCGAGGCGGAGAGCTGGAGCTTGCGCCGTGGCTCCGCGTGCAAACCGGCGTGCGGCGGATAAGTCTGCACGGTCTGGAATCGGAGATCCTCGCGAAGCTTCCGGCATGGATCGCGACATCGACAAAAAAACCTG
>JAYTMG010000030.1:0-1918 GCA_043728745.1 Verrucomicrobiaceae bacterium | reverse complement strand
CTGCGCGCGCCCGAGCGGAACCCGGTAGAATACTTTCTCCACTGCATCACCACGGGCACGCCACTCGCCGGACCGCTCTCGCCAGCCATCTCGCGAATCGGGCAACAGATCGTCGACAGCGCCGTTCTTTCCGCCCGCGAGAAAAGGACCGTTGCTCTGTTGAGTTGAAAATTTTCACACTTCGGAGTTGCCATCCTGCTTCATCGCACGTAACCACGCGCCGCTTCACAAACGAACCACTCTAATGTCAGAAAAATCAATCTCAGAAAAGGTAAAGGATATCATCGTCGAACAACTCGGGGTTAACCCAGAGCAAGTAACGGAAAATGCATCCTTCATCGAAGACCTCGGCGCAGACTCACTCGACACAGTCGAACTAGTCATGGCGTTTGAGGAAGAATTCAACGTCGAAGTACCGGACGAAGATGCCGAGAAACTTCAAGCAGTCGGCGATGTCGTGAAATACATCGAGGACAAGACCTCGAAATAACTCTCTCACTTTTCCAACAAACGACCACAGAAGCCCCGGCTGCAAAGCCGGGGCTTTTGCTTTGGACGTAGCTCGACTTTCTAAAGTCGAGTTCAGACGTTTTTTACAAAGAGGGCGCTCTCTTCTTCGAGAGAGCCTTCACTCGACATTGGAATGTCGAGCTACCTGGCCAGTCGCGTAAGCAGCCAGATGATGAACAGGATGCCAAAAAGCAGCCCGAGAATGGCCCCTGCGACTTTCATAAAGTCGCGCGGCTTAAATTGGGTTCGGTTGCGCCAGTCATTCATGCACCCGCATCTACGGAGGAAATGGCGCGATGGAAACTACATTCGCCTTGCCGCGCGCGGGGCAACTTCCTACACCGCTCGCACCGTGCGGCGTGGCTCGCGCGGTTCAGTTCCAAAATTCTACACACTTACACTATGAGCAGAAAAATTCGTTACGGCATGGTCGGCGGCGGGCGCGGCGCATTCATCGGAGCACTTCATCGCATCGCGGCGGCGATGGACGGACAGATCGAGCTGGTCTGCGGCGCTTTCAGCAGCGACCCGCAGCGCAGCAAAGACAGCGGCGCGGATTTTTTCCTGCCTCCAGATCGCTGCTACGGCACGTATGAAGAAATGATCAAAGCCGAGGCGAAACTGCCGCTCGGCGAGCGCATGGACTTCATGTGCATCGTCACGCCGAACTACATGCACTTCCCGCCCGCGAAAATGGCGCTGGAGAACGGGTTTCACGTCCTCAGCGACAAGCCCGCGACCTTCAGCCTCGACGAAGCAAAGAAGCTCGCCGACATCGTGAAAAAATCCGGACTCCTCTACGGCCTCACGCACAACTACACCGGCTACCCGCTCGTCAAGGAAGCGCGCGACATGGTCGCTGCAGGCAAGCTCGGCAAGATTCGCAAAGTCGTCGTCGAATATCCACAAGGCTGGCTCGCCACGCGCCTCGAAGCCTCCGACCAAAAGCAGGCCGCCTGGCGCACCGACCCAAAGCGCAGCGGAGCCGCTGGCTGCATCGGCGACATCGGCACGCACGCCGAAAACCTCGCCGAATACATCACCGGCCTGAAAATTTCCGAACTCGCCGCAGACCTCACAGCGTTTGTAAAAGGCCGGAAGCTCGATGATGACGGGAACCTCCTCCTCCGCTTCAAAGGCGGCGCGAAAGGCGTGCTCCACAGCTCGCAGATTTCCGTCGGCGAAGAGAACAATCTCAGCATCCGCATCTATGGCGAAAAAGGCGGACTCGAATGGCACCAAAACGAGCCGAACACCCTGCTCGCAAAGTGGCTCGACCAGCCCACACAGATCCTCCGCACCGGAAACGGCTATCTCGGCAAAAACGCAGCATCGGCGACGCGCACGCCCCCCTCGCATCCCGAAGGCTACCTCGAAGCATTCGCAAACATCTACCGCAACTTCGCAG
>JAYTMG010000029.1:0-12372 GCA_043728745.1 Verrucomicrobiaceae bacterium | reverse complement strand
ATTAAACACCCCGCCCTCCTGCACATCGAGCCGCCAGCCATCGCCCATCGCAAAATTCTTCTCCACCCGGATCGACTCCACATCCAACACCCAGCCCTTGCCAAAATCACCGGGGCAATGGTCGCGCGAGTCATAAGAACGCACCACCGAAATCGGCATCCCCGCCAGCGGAATCTCCAAATCCTTAAACGCCACCGTGAAATGCCCCACCTTCATATCGCCCTCCACGACGACCGAAATCTGGTCACTCGAAGACCGCCCAAACCGGTCCGTCGCCGTCAGCACCAAATCGTAAATCCCATTCCGAAGCAGCGTCGTATCCAGCGTCCCGAGCGTCGCATTCGTGATCGGCCCCGTCCCCGTAGCAAACGTCGAAAACCCACAAATATCCCCACGCCGCCGATACTCCAATTTCCAATCCCGAATCGCCGGACTATCCGCAGTCCCCGTGATGAGCGTAGGCGCAGTGATCGTCGCCCCATCGAACGGCGCAGTGATTTCCACAATCGGAGCCGAAGCAGGCCGGTTCTCCACATAAATGGTCACAATCGCCGAAGTCGCCGACTGCCCATCCGCGCCTGTTGCCGTGGCCGTGAGCGTGTGAGTCCCCGCCGCCAACGTTGGCGCGACCACCGTGTAAGGCGCAGTCGAATCCGAGCCGAGTGACGCGCCATCCGCAAAAAACTCCACGCCCGAAATCCCCGCGCTGGAGCCCGTGCTCGCACTCACCGTCACCGCCGTCCCCGGCACAAAGCTCGCACCGTTGAGCGGCGCAGTCAGCGCCACCGTCGGAGCTGCGACCGTCACCCCAAACGACACCGCCGCCGAAGTCCCCACCAGCCCGCGCGAATCCGTCGCCCGCGCAATGAGCGTGTGATTTCCGACGCGATTGGGCCAATTCACCGTGAACGGAGCCGTCGTCGCCACGCCCACCACACTGCCATCCACAACAAACTCCACTTGCGCAATCGAAGCACCACTTTCCGCCACCGCACTCGCGATGAGCGAAATCTCCCCGCCAAATCCAAACGCCCCGCCATCCGCAGGCGAAAGCACCTGCACAGTCGGCGGCAACGCGCCGCCCGCAGTCACCTCGACATTCAGCTCATCGGAAGCCGAAAGCTGCCCATCAAACGCCGTCAACCGCAGCGTATAAACGCCCACTTGGAAAAACTGCGCATGCACCCCGCCATTGCCCGCGCTCGTGAGCGTGGCGTTGCCGGGGCCGCTGATGATGGACCATGTCACTTCGATGCCCCCATTTGGCAAACCATCGTCGCCGAGTTCCGGCAAGATTGTCACGGCTTGCGCCAGAGTGGTCGAGAGATCGGGGCCGACATTCACCGTCGGCGGCTGGTTCCCGCCCGCACCCGCGATGATGAGCACTTCGTCGAAGCTCGTCAAAATTCCATCGCTCGCCGTGAGCCGGAGCACGTAGGTGCCGGGCTCGACAAACGAAACTTGCGTGAGTGTTTGTGTCGGGGCCGCGATGAAGACGGAGCCGGGGCCGCTCACTTTCGTCCATTGCGCGGTGTAGTTTGCAGTCGGCACGCCATCGTGGATGACAGTGCCTGTGACCGCCACGGGGCCAAGGCCAGCGACGGATTGATCGTTGCCCGCATTCACCACCGGGGCGCGGTTTGCGCCGGGGAGGACTTGGACATGCACATCGTCACTCGTCGCGAGCGCCGAGTCATTGCCAGTAAAGCGAAGGACGTAATCGCCAGCCGCGCTAAACGTCGCTGTTGTGTCCCGCGCCGTAGCATCGGCAAAAGTCACCGTGCCAGCGCCGCTGACCATGCTCCATTGATAAGTCGGCGTAGCGCCGACGGGCACACCGTCATCCGTGTAGAGCGCCGTCAGCGTCGCGCCACGGTCCATATTCGTCGCGAAGTCGCTGCCTGCATTCACTGTAGGCGGCAGGTTTTGCGGCCCTTCGGGGCTGACGGTGATCACGACAGAATCGTAAGTGGTAAAGGCCGTATCGCTCGCCGCAAGCCGCAGCACATAGCGACCGGGCGAGGTGAAATGCGCGATGGTTCCCGCTGAGTTTGCGTTGTCAAAAGTGACAGGCTGCGGCCCTTCCACGACTTGCCATTGTACGGTGAGGGTCGCGGCTGGTGCGCCATCGTCGCTCGCAGTTCCCGCGAGCGCCGCAGCCGAGGGCAGAGTGATTGCCACATCCGGCCCCGCATTGACCATCGGCGCGACATTCGTGCCGTAGTTGCGCACAGTGATGACCACCGTATCGCTTGCCGACAAACCGGAATCGTTCGCCGTGACTCGCAGCGTGTAAATGCCCGGTGCCGAAAACGACACCGCCGTATCCGCCGCCGCAGGGCTGGCAAACGTCGCCGCACCCGGCCCACTCACTTGCGTCCACGCAAACGTGAGCGGTGCAACGAGCCCGTCATCATGCGAAGTTGCGTGAAGCGCTGCACTGTCGGTAATGAGCACCGACTGCGGAGCACCCGCAAAGACGTAAGGAGCGCGATTGCCCGCCTCGAAGCATTTTGCCGAAGCCGTCGTGTAGAGCCCGAAAATCTCCACTCCAGAAAGTGCGCGATTAAACACACTGAACTCATCCACTTTCCCGCCAAACGTGACCGGATGGCCCGGACGATGGCCCACATAAAGGTCCGCAGTCGTGCCAGTGACAAACGTCCCCACCACCGAGTCATGGAACAGTGCGCCATTGCGATACGTGCGGAAGCGACCAGCGGCTTGGTCGTACGTGAACACGACATGCTGCCATTGATTCGCGACAAACAAACCAGCCGGAGTATTGAAAACCGCATACCCGCCAGTGGACTTCTGCAAAGCGACGTATCCCGAAGTCGCGACATTGAAGCCCATCCAAATGTGCGTTTGAAACGCGCCGTTATTCCATTCGTACAGCGGAGTGACCCGGTTATCGACAGGATTGATCCACGCTTCCATCGTGAAGCTCCCAGTTTGCCCGACATTCGTGACGGTGGATGCAGGGATTTGCACGAAGTCATTGACTCCATCGAGCGAAAACGCCGACGATATCCGTCCGGAAGCGTGGGTCGCGCCATTGGTCATCTGAACTGGTACACCCGACAACGCATCGAACCCAGGCGCGTCGCCGTTCCAGTATCCAGTCAAGCCCGCTGGCGGTTCCGCACACGCCACGCCGACAAAAACGCTCACGAGGTCCGACGTTTGCGAAGCGGCGTCGCTCGCAGTCAGGCGCAGTAAATAAATACCCACAGCAGAGAAAGTCGCATCCGTCTCCGGCACGTTCGCATTAGTAAAGGAAACCGCCCCGGGGCCTGCAACGACACTCCAAGTGCTCGTCACCACATTGCCAAGCGGCACACCATCGTCGCTTACAAATCCATGCAGCGTCGCAACGCTGCTGGTCCCGGCAATCTCAACATCGTGCCCGGCATCGACAAACGGATGTTTATTCCCATCCGGCTGGCATTTCCCGACGCTGCCAGTCCCATAGACGGAATTGATCTCTGACTGCGTCAGCGCACGATTATAAATCGTGAATTCGTCGATCTGGCCTTTGTAAATTCGACTCGGTGCCGTGGGCTCTCTCGAAAGGTAGAAGTCGAATTGCGCAGAACCAGTGCGCGGCGTGAATATCCCGAGATTGGCCTGTGTCCATGGGGCACCGTTCCTCCACGCTTTGAGGATTCCGGTTGTCTTATCATACGCGATGGCGATGTGTTGCCATTGATTCGTAACAATGAATCCGCCGCCGAAGTTGATCGCGTGATTCACTCCATTGACATCAAGCACGTTGATGAACGAGTCGGCGTTATTTTGGTAAAAGTGAACACCGTGTGCCGTTCCCGAGTGCCAAAGCGCAATCGGTGCAAAACTGTAGGTTTCTGGGCGCAGCCACATTTCCATCGTGAAGCCGCCTCCGAGCCCCACATCCAGAATCGGGTGCCGATCCACTTTGATAAAATCGTTGGCTCCATCAAAATTCAGTGCCTGCGAAACTACACCATCCGCGAAGCTCGTCCCGCTCCAGTTTTCAGTCGGGAGCCCATTGACGATTTCGCCGATGTGCCCATTGCCCGGCCACCACGCGACGAGGCCCGATGGCGGCTCAACCGTGCATGGCGCGGCGACCCGCACTTCGACTAAATCCTCAGCCGACGACGCGCCGTCGCTCACTTTGAGCTTCAGGATATAAATCCCGGTTGCTGAAAAAGTCGCAGTCGTTTCGGCAGCCGTTGCATTCGCAAATGTGGCCGTCCCCGGTCCGTGAACTAGCGACCACTGGAAGAATAGCTGGCCTGATGGCAAAGCATCATCCTCCGCCGAGCCGCGAAGAGTGACCGCTTGGGCGACGCCGTCCGCCGCAGTATCCAGGCCCGCATTTGCCACCGGGTGTCCGTTCGCACCCGGCGGGCATTTCCCCTGCACTCCCGCTGCGTAGAGTGGCCAGATTTCTTGATCGAGTGCGCGATTATAAAGCGTCACTTCATCGATCTGCCCTTTGAAAATGCGTGTGAGAGTTGTCGGCTCGTGGGCGAGATAAAAGTCGTAGTTCGTCCTCGGCGTGAATACTCCCATTTGCACCTCGGTCCATAGCACGCCATTGCGCCACGCGCGGGCGTAGCCAGTGGTCTTATCGTACGCGAGGACGATGTGCTGCCACTCATTGGCGACCACAAACCCGACGCCCAAATTCAAGGTGTGGTTGACCCCGTTTACATCCAGCATATTGATGAACGAGTCGTTATTGTTCTGGTAAAAATGAACCCCAAACGCCGTTCCTGAATGCCAAATCGCTATCGGAGCAAAACTATACGCTTCTGGTCGTAACCACATCTCCATCGTGAAGCCTGCCCCCGCACCGACATTCATTTTCGGGCTTCGCTTCACCCGCACATAGTCCCGGCCTCCAGTAAAATTGAACGCCAGCAGCGATTTCCCCGGCGCGTAACCCGCATGGAAAAGCTCCCCGTGATTCCCGCCGATGACGTCCTCAGGCGTTCCATTTGCAGGCCACCACGCTACCGCTCCAGCAGGCGGTTCAATCGTGCAATCCGCGCCCACTCGCACTTCCACAAAATCACTCGGAGCCTCCGCTCCATCGTTGGCCGTCAGCTTTAACAAATAGACTCCCGGTGCGCTGAATGTCGCCGTCGTCACCGTCGCGGTCGCATCTGCAAATGTCGCCGTTCCCGGTCCAGTCACCATCGACCAAGTCGTGGAAAGCGTCCCGAGCGGTAACCCATCATCGCTCACGTATCCTTGCAACGCGACCGCCTGCGAAATCGAAGCCACAGAACGCCCCGGTCCCGCATCCACAAAAGGCGCACCATTCACATCCACTGGGCAACGCCCAATCGCACCCGTTGAAAACAGCAATGGGATTTCTGCCTCCAATGCTCGGTTGTAAATCGCCACCTCATCCATCTCCCCAAAGAAATAACGCGGCGTATTGCTCGGCTCGACTCCGAGATACACTGCGCCGACTGTGCGTGGGTTAAAGACGCCGACACTGGAGGAAGACCACAATGCTCCATTTCGCCACGCTCGGATCAATCCGGTAGCCTTGTCATACGAAATCGCGATGTGTTGCCACTGCTGCGCGACCAAGAATCCAACTCCAAAATTGACCGCATGATTGGCTCCATTTACGTCCACCACATTGATGAACGAGTCAGCATTATTTTGGTAAAAGTGAACCCCGTGCGCAGTTCCATCGTGCCACAGAGCCAACGCAGAAAAGCGATTTGACACGGCAGGTTTGATCCACATTTCAATCGTGAGTCCCGGTGCCGTAGATAAGTTCAACCCAGAATCGACCGGCACGTACGCTCCATCGTTCACCCCATCAAATTTAAACCCGTAAGAAACCGTGCCCGGCGCAAACTGCAAGCCGCCTTCCAATTGCAGATGACGCCCACTGCCCGTGGCGTCTTCCCCGCTGCCATTTCCCGGCCACCAGACGACCGTTCCCGCTGGCGAATCCACATCACACGGTACCGCCACCCGCACCGCTACCAAATCGCTCTCGATCGTCAGTCCGTCGTTGGCCGTCAGCTTGAGAATATAAATCCCAGGAACCGAGAATGTCGCGGTCGTCGCCGCTTTTGTGGCATCTGCAAACGTCACAGTTCCGGGACCATCCACTTTACTCCACGTCAGTTGCAGCGAAGCACCAGCTTCCGCTCCATCATCCGTCGCCCATCCGTTCAAATTCACCACCGATGTCACCAACGGCGCAGAAAGGTCAGGCCCGGCATTGACGGTCGGTGGCTTGTTGGGAGGCAGCACGGTAATCGTCATACTATCCGCCGCCGAAAGCTGCCCGTCTGTCGCCGAAAGCTGTAACGAGAACGTCCCCACAGTCCCGAGATTCACCGGAGTCACTGGCGAGGTCGCAGCGCCAAACTGCACAGCACTTGGGCCAGAAAGCAGCGTCCATTGCGATGTAAGCGTGCTACCAACCGGCTTCCCGTCGTCGGTCACAATCCCATTCAATTGAGCAACCGGATCGACCGGCAAAGGCGGAACCTCAACAATTCCAGCCGGAGCGAAGGTCATGTGTTCAATGTTGCCTCCCGACAGTTGCGCAACTTTAAATTTTCGGAACGCACTGCCGTTCCAGCGAATGTTCCAGAGCGCTTGACTGTCCTCTTCGACCGTCAAGATGTCTCCCACCATCGACGAAAATGCCGAACCCGGTGCCCCGACGATCCGGTTCGCCCCATACTGGACGAGGAAAAAGTTTTCCGCTGGCTCCACGATATCGATGTCCTCGGGCTTGATGCCGAGGCTGTAGCTCGCGACGACACCGTTCACATCCACGGTGTACAAAAGCGAGACGCCTTCCGCACCGATCAATATCTTTCCTGCCCACGGCCCGTAGCGATTCGGGATGTTTGGAACGGTAATCATCCCCTCAAGGTGTGCGCCGATTTGCGCCAGCTTCGTCGGCACACCTGCGGATGTAACCCGCCAGACGCCGCCCTTCGTCGTCACCGCAATCAAGTCCCCACCGAAAACGCCCGTCCGGTCCACATAAAGACTACCGCGCATCAGCCCCGTCTCCCCCGGAAGCACCACCCACGGGTTTTGGAACGTCGCTCCGTCTGGCGCGACTTTCAAAATGTGCCCCGGCGTTCCCGTGCCCGAGAACAAGTCACCTGAGCGGAATCCACCACGACTAAAGCCGTCGCCTTCATTGCGTGCAGTCGCAATTTTCAACTCGTCCGTGAGGCCCGCAACGCCCGAGAACGGCACCAGCGTCCCGTTCGCATTCACAAGCCGGAAATTGTATGGCTGTCCCGAAGGATAGTTCGCCGACATCACGACCTTCCCGCTCGGCTCATGGTAATCAATCCCGATAGCCCCAAGGAGCCCAGTGCTGATCGGCACGAGCGGAACAGTGACCGGCTGGCCCGGCGGTGTATCCGAAAACTCCCCACGCAACTGGATCACCTGATCCGGCCCAGCCTCGACGAGCGGCGCTGCATTGTCGGGGGCAGTTTGCACGGTGATCGCCACCGTGTCGCTCGCGGTAAACTCCGAGTCCGATGCGCTCAAACGCAGCACATACGTGCCCACTTGCGAAAACAGCGCACTCGTGCGCGGCACTGTCGATGGAGTAAACGTCACAGTCCCCGGACCGCTCACTTTTTCCCACGACGAAGTGACGGTCGCCCCAACCGGCAGCCCATCATCTTGCACCGAGCCCGCAATCGTCAGCGGATCGGGCATGAAATGCGTCGAATCTGGCCCAGCGTTCACCACGGGCGCTTGATTCGGAAGGACTACCGCGATGGCGATCTCGTCGCTCCCGCTCAACGCACCGTCACTCACCGTGAGGCGGAAAACATACGTCCCTGCTTGCGGGAAAGTCGCCGTAGTCGCTGCGGCGTTCGCCGAGGCAAACGTCGCTGCGGCTGGGCCGCTCACTTGCGTCCATGCATAGCTGAGGCTCGCGGGCGTCGGCAGTCCGTCGTCCGTTGCGGAGCCGACCAGTGCGACGTTTTTGATTCCCGTGAGACTGCGGTCCGGCCCGGCGTTTGCGATGGGCGCTTGATTTGCTGGCGCGGCAACCATCACCGACATTTCATCGCTTGCGGAGAGCAGCGTGTCGCTGCCGGTGAGCCGCAGGACATACGTGCCGGGTTGGGCGAATATCGCGCTACTTGCAGCGCTGGTTTCATTTGAAAAAGTCACGGCTCCGGGGCCGCTGACTTTTTCCCATGTCGCGATGAGGCCCGCGCCATTTGGCAGCCCGTCGTCGGTGATAGCGCCAGCGAGATTGATTGCCGTGTTTTGCACGCCAGTTGCGTCCGGGCCTGCGTTTACGAGCGGGGCGGCGTTTACGCGGGCGACGGTGATGGTGAGCGTGTCGCTTCCGGCGAGTTGGCCGTCGCTTGCGGTGAAGCGCAGCGTGTACGTTCCCGACTCGGTGAAGGTCGCGCTCGTGGCGGCGGATTGCGGTGTGGAGAATGTGACTGCGCCGGGGCCGTTGAGAGTCGTCCACACGTAGCGCAGAAGTGCGGGAGCGGGCTGGCCGTCATCCGTTGCAGTGCCTGCCAATGCTGCATTGCCGGGGGCGGCGAGTGATTGATCGGCTCCTGCGTTGGCCACTGGCGGAAGGTTCGATGGTGCGCCGATATTCAGCGTCACTTCAGCATCGTCTTGAAGTTGCCCATCGAAGGCAGTCAGCTTCAGCACATAGGTTCCTTGTGTCGTCGCGAAGACCTGCGTGGCGGCGCTGTTTACACTGGCAAACCCGACCGCCCCCGGCCCGCTCACCATACTCCACGTCACCGTGAGCACTGAGTTTGCTGGTGCGCCGTCGTCGGTTGCGGTGCCTGCGAGATTCGTTGCCGAGCCGAGGTTGCCTGTGACATCCGGCCCGGCGTTTACCACGGGCGCGTAATTTGCGGGCAGGACTTCAAAATTGATACTCGCTGAACTGGTCGCTGCGCCGTCGTTATCAAACGCGACCGCCGTGAGCACATGCAGGCCGACTGACGCATTGTTCCATGTTGCGATGAATGGGCCCGTCACGCTTTCGCCGACTTTTACTGCGCCGTCGTAGTATTCGACTTTCGTGATTGTCCCGTCGCTGTCGGCGGCGAGTGCGGCCAGATTCACCGGCGTTCCCTCGACCACAGTGCTGCCATCCGCAGGCGCGGTGAGCGCGACGGTCGGCGGGGCGTTGATGCGAATTTGCGCGACCACCGAATCTGTGTAGGCAATCGGCAAGCCGCTATCGAACGCGCGGGCGGAAATGAAATAGTTCCCCGGCATTTGCGCGAGCCACGCGGCGGTGTATGGCGCGGAAGAATCGTCGCCGACTTTTTGCCCGTTCACGTAAAATTCCACGAGCGTCACCGTGCCGTCGATATCCGCAGCAGTCGCGGTGAGCGCGATGTTTGCGCCCACGTTGAAAACCGCACCGTCGAGCGGCGAATCGAGCGCAATCGTCGGCGCATCGTTGATGGGGTTTACCGTGATGGAAACAAGCGCCGGAGCGGAATCATCCTGCCCATCGTTCGCGCGGAACGTGAACGAATCCGGCCCGGAATAATCCGCAGCGGGCGTGTAAATCACATCCGGCAAAGTGCCCGAGAGCGTCCCGTATTGCGGTGTGGTGACGATGGCAAACGTCAGCGCATCGCCCTCCACATCCGCACCTGCGAGCGTGATGGAAATCGCCGTGTCTTCATCCGTCGTGACCGTCTGCGCAGCCGCAGTCGGCGCATCATTATCCACGCCCACGCCGATGCTAAACGTCGCCACATCCGAGTCCAGTTCGCCGTCATTCACGCGGAACGTAAACGAATCCGCTCCGTTGAAATTCGCCGCAGGAGTGTAAGTCAAATTTGGCGCAGCGCCCGTGAGCGTGCCGTTCGTCGGGCCGCTCACGATGGTGAAAGTGACCGCCGAACCTTCCACCGGATCGCTCCCCGAGAGCACGAGCGCTACCGCCGTATCTTCCAGCGTCGTCGCATTTCCATTCACCGCGACCGGCGCATCATTCACCGGCGTCACCTCGATGGTCACCGTCGCGAGGTTCGAGATGAGCGCACCGTCGGTTGCGGTGAAAGTGAAGCTGTCATCCACATCCACATTTTCGTTTGGCGTGTAAGTCCAATGCGCCGAATCCGCGCCCGGCGTGAGCGTGCCACTCGTCGGCTGAGTCGCGGGGCTGTAGGTGAGCGCATCGCCGTCCACATCCGTCGCCGCGAGCACGATCTCGACTGCCGTATCCTCCAGCGTCGAAGCACTGTCGCTCAAAGCCACAGGCGCATCCGGCTGCGGCTTCACATCAATGCTCACCGTCGCCACATTCGAGTTCGTGAGGCCGTCATTCGCACGGAACGTGAACGAATCCGGCCCATTGTAATTCAAATGTGGCTCATACGCCCACTGGCTCGAGCTCGCCCCCGGAATGAGCTCACCGTGCGACGGCTGCGACACGATTGTATAGGTCAACGCATCGCCATCCACATCCGTCGCCGCCAGCGAAATACTGAGAAACGTATCCTCCAAAACCGTCTGCTGCTGAGCCTCCGCGACCGGCGCATCATTCTGCGGCCCCACCGAAATGGACACCGTCGCTGAAGCCGAAGTCAGCATCCCCGTGTCCCTCACCTGAAACGTAAACGTCACCGGCTCACGCCCCAGCGTATTAAAATTCTCCGCCGGAGTGAAAATCACATTCGCCGAACCCGCCGGAGACTGCGAAACCGATCCCTCATTCGCAGGCGGCTGCGCCACGATGATAAAACTCAGCGCATCCCCATCCACGTCCGAACCCGTCAACGTCAACGGCTTCGCAACGCCCTCCTGAGCCTGCGCAGCTTGCGCATCCGCCAGCGGCTGATCATTCACCGGAACGATCGTGATCTGCACCGTCGCCACCGCCGAATTCAACGCACCATCATTCGTCCGAAACGTAAACGAATCCGGCCTCGTCTCATTCGCATTTGGAGTGTAAGTCAAATTCGGCGCAGTGCCCGAGAGCACGCCCCACGACGGCTGCGTGAGCACCGCAAACGAAATCGCCGAACCCTCTGGATCAGACCCTCCCAGCGTGATCGGCTTTGCCACATCCTCCGTCACATTGACAGACTGCGCAGTGGCCAGCGGCGGCAGATTTACCCCCGTCGAAAAATCGCACAGCCGCAAAATCCCGCCGCCATTTACCACCAATCGGTCCGACTTCAGCCCGCCCTCCAGCAGCCCTTGACCATTCAGCGTCACCGTCGAATTTGGCGCAACCAGCGTCCCATAAAACGCCGCCCCGCCGTTGATCTTCACAGCCCCCGCAGCCACATTCACCGTCAAAAAAGACGCCGTCGTCGAAGTCGCCGCATGCCCCTTAAAATCAAGCCCCGAAGCCACATTCACCACCACCGGCCCGAGAATATGCAACTGCGACTGCGCATTCATCGAGAGCGATTGGAAATTATAAACACTCGCCACCGTCGCCCCCGCCACCCCGAGCGAAAACCCACTCTGCGCATTCGCCGAAAAAGCCCCATAAGTCCCCGCCGGCACCACCACAATTCCCGCATCCCCGCTCACCGAAAGATTCTGCAAAGTCGCCCACGGAGCCGCACTCGCGCTTGCACTCGTCAGCGAAACCGACCGAGTGCCCGTCGGCGTAGGCGGCACCGGCACCACCGGAAGCGCCACCGGATTCGTCCGCGTCCACAACTGCCCGAGCGTCGAGTTTGCCTTAATCCGCACCGAATACCCCGAAGGCGAAGCACTGCCCGTCCCCAAGGACGTCCCACCAAAAGTCGGATTCCCCGACACCTGAACCGTCGGCGATCCCGGCACGAAAAGACTCCCCGTAATCGTCTCATTCCCCGACAAATCATGATTCTCCCCGAGCAAAATCTGGAGCGACCCCTCCACACGAGCATTCCCATGCAGCACCTCCGCATGCCGCACCACGCCCGTGCCCGGAACCGTGACCGCAAAAGCCGCCGAAGAAAAAACAACCGCCGCAATCGCAGCAGCAAAAGTGGACGACAAAGCCGAAAAGAGGCGATTTTTCATAGGGAAATATCTGGCGAGAAGCAGAACTGGATTGGTGCGGTAGTAGTAGTTGAGGCAGTATTTTAAATACCGCCGCACCGATACGATCTCGTATCACTTTCTGTCACGAAATATTTGATGTGCACTCTGTGAGAACGTGCCGTCGCACCCGTCACCTCACGGCTGACAAACGGTTCGCGTGCGGGGTGGGATTAAAAGTGGAATGCGGGCAAATGGAGCAGCGAAAGTAGGACAGGTTTCCAACCCAAAGATGTTCGGCGCGGCGTCTGCTGCTAAGGTCGGACAGACTATCGAAAGTGCTGATTTTTTCGTTTGTGCAGGGACTTGTGTGCGGAGCGT
>JAYTMG010000028.1:0-3106 GCA_043728745.1 Verrucomicrobiaceae bacterium | reverse complement strand
TTACCATTCGGGAGACTCGCGCCGCTCAGCTCTACGACGATGTTCGCATTCGTGCCATCCGCCAGCGAGTTCACCGATGCACCGGACTGGGAATAGCCGTCAATCGTCACGGCCTCGGTAATGTCCGGAAGCTGAGTGAGCGGCAGGATTTTAAATGGCCCCGTGCCGAGGTTAAACGTGATCAGATCCGCACCGGCACTTCCATTCGCCGAAAGAATCGCCTGCCGAAGCGAACCCGCACCGCTGTCCGCAACAGTCGTGACGATGAAAGTGGCTGGAGCAATCCGTTGCTCAAGCGGCTCAATGCGGTTGCAAAACCGGTGTCCAGCTTTTGGGGTCTTTTGGATGTTCATGACATAGAATGTTCGTGAAGGTTGCAGACCATGCAAATCTAATCCTGAAAGTTCGATTGTATAGCGCACATCCATCAAATCGCCGTGCCGGAATCACAGCCCTATCCAGAGCGACCGGACCGCTAAAAACTTCCCGCCGCCAACATGACGAGCGTGCATCCGTGTACCACGTCGATGCCCGCAGCTTCCGCAGCATTTTCGAGCGCCTCATTTTCCGCACCGGGATTGAAAACGATGCGCCGCGGTTTCGAGCGAATGATTTCCTCGATGAGCGGCGTCGAACGCTGTTCACCAAGATACATCGTCACCGTATCAATTGGCCCCGGAACGTCGCAAATGCTCCGATAGCACTTTTGCCCGAGAATCTCGGCAAATGCAGGATTCACCGGGACGGCACTGAAACCCTTTTCCTGGAGCCGCTGCATCGCCATGAAGGCATACCGGTCCGGCTTCGGCGAAGCGCCAAGAACTGCGATGGTTTTCATACGCCAGAACTACCCGCCATCCGGCACTTCTGCGAGCGCCAATTTCGCGCCGTGCAGTCCGCTTCTCATTCAGCGCAAGCCCAATTCAGTGCTGTCGCGCGGGCTTCGTCCAAGTTCCATCCACCACAACTTTCGTCACACCAGCGCGGGAATTAAATCGAATGAGTTGGGCGACGCGCCTCGGTTGCAGACGGATACACCCGTGCGATGCGGGGAACGTCGGCACTGACGGATAGTAATGCAATGCGATGCCCCGTGCGGGAACAAACCACGTCACGTCCTTCGCCTCGGGATGACTCGGGAGCTGCGGAGCAAAACCGGTGACTGTGAATGTACCTTTCGGTGTGCAGTTGCTTCCGGAACGCCGACTGGTGGCCACGTTGTCGCAGTTGAGCCCGCGCAAGCCAGCACCTGGGGAGCTGCGAAACGGTCCGGTTTCCTGCGCTGCTGCGTTTGGCCCTGCCCACTTCAGCGTCACGGGGTGATCAGGGTCTTCGAGACGGACTGAAATTTCCTGGATGTAAGTGTTAGGAAAATCGCTATTGCGCTGGGAATTGGCCACAGGCGCGCTTGCCGCCGGGAGAAGCGAAGCAACCTCGAGGCCCACCTTCGCAGGCTGCGGACGCTCCGACTCCTCGATCTTTTTTGCCGCTGCAATCCGCGATTGAAGAGAATCCGCGGTCGGCTGCTTCGCGGCCTTTCCTGGCGCTTTCTTCGCAGTCGCTGCCTCAGGCTTTTTCACCGCAGTTTTCTTCACGGTGGTCTTTTTGGATGCTGTGGTTTTCCCCGCCTCAGAACTGCGGCGGGCTTTGACTTCAGACTTGGGCTTTTTCATGGCGGGGATATTCTCCTTCCCCGGCATGTATATGTAAAACTCAATACCATGCATCGAGCGCAAAACCT
Source organism: Verrucomicrobiaceae bacterium (assembly GCA_043728745.1). GTDB lineage: Bacteria > Verrucomicrobiota > Verrucomicrobiia > Chthoniobacterales > Chthoniobacteraceae > SXWH01. The sequence continues at coordinate 1,365 of JAYTMG010000028.1, read as the reverse complement.
ACACCTGCACGAAATTGCGCAAACCAGCCAGAGTAGCACTTTGCAATCGTCCTAAAAGCGGCAGCCCCAGCCTGCATGTTCAATTTTTCGTGATTGGTAGGGCGTCGTTTCCCCGAATAGGGTGCGCGCACTATGAAAACTATTCTCGCCTTCGCGTTTCTTTTTTCCTTCTGCCTGCTGGCCGATGAGCCGACTCCAGAACCCGCACGATTAAAACAACTCGACGCCTACTGGGCAGAAGTTTCCAGGTCCGTGGGTGCCGGGGATTTCGCGGCTTACGAAGCGACTTGCCACCCGGAGGGAGTGCTCGTCTCCGGCTCAAAAAAAACCAGTTACCCGCTCGCGGATGCTCTCAAACGCTGGAAGAAGGAGTTCGACGCCACGAAGAGCGGCGACATGAAGGCCAGCGTGGAATTCAAGTTTTCCCAGCGTCTCGGCGATGGGAGCACTGCGCATGAGACCGGCATGTTTCTCTACTCCGCCGTCGGCGCTGACGGGAAGGAAACGCACGATTACATCCACTTCGAGGCCCTGCTGCTGAAACGCGACGGCCGCTGGACGATCGTGATGGAGTATCAGAAATCCAAAGGCACCCGCGCGGAGTTCGAAGCACTCTGAGCAGACCACTAGTGCGAATCCCCCAGCAATAGATGAGCGGTGATTCGTTTGGAATCGGATGCAACCACGCGCCCTTCTCGATCGAAGCGCAATTGAATGACCCAGTTGAAAACGCCGTCGGGCCATTCGCCATCGGGCAGGAGCGCTTTCGGATCTGCCCCGAACGCACGCAAGAGGTCGGGAATCCCGCCATGATGCCATGAAATGAGAACCTGCTTCCCCTCGTATTTCGAGCGCAGTTCGTCAGCGAGCGCGGAAGTCTGATCTCTCCCAAACTGAGAATCATTTAGCAGGTGCAATCGGGTCGCAATCGGCTGGACTGTTACACGCGGGCGCTGGCTGGCCTTGGTGTCCGCGGTGGAAAAAATCGCTTTCAGTTGGAGAGGCGCTGTGCCGACTTTGTAGTCCGCGAAATATCTCACGTAAGCGTCGGCGCGCTCCATGCCTTTCTTGGAGAGCCCGGCACCGTCGTCCGGTTTTTCCGCATGCCGGATGATCAAAATGACCCCTTCCTTCGGGCCACGCTTTGGAAAAAGAATCGTGTATGCGAGGAACAAAAAAACGACGCCGATCACGGCAAATGCAGCCCTTTTCACAAGGAGCAGAACACCCACAGAATCGAACCATGTCAACGTGCTGGATACGCCACGGGTGTGATTAATTCTACTTTGTTACTTGCGCTGAGGCACCGCGAGATTGGCCCGCGAAAAACGCAAAAAAGCGCGAAATGGGAAATCCTTTCGCGTC
>JAYTMG010000027.1:0-12132 GCA_043728745.1 Verrucomicrobiaceae bacterium | reverse complement strand
CTTCGCAAGCACCAGGGCGGAAATATCGCGGCAGGGAATCAGGTGCGCGGCCTGCACTGTGGCATCGTCGATCCCAGTGTGGATGTAGATGTCCGCACGGCGTTGGATCAGGCTCTGAATGTGGCCCTGCCATTGCTCGGGCCAGACAAAGCCCGGCGTGCTGACCTTCGCCAGCAACTCTTCGCCGCTCTTCACGCTGCGAAGGAGTTTGTCATAAGGACTGCCCGCTGGCACACCTTCGCAGCACTCTGCGGCGATGATGACCATCCCGCCGTCTTTCACCATCAAGTCGGCTGCGCGCATTCCTTTCACGGTTTGATAGAGGTTCATGTCGAGCGGGTAGCCGCTGTTGGTGGTGATCACGATGTCGAACGCTCCCTCCACTTTTTGCATGGCTCCGGCGCGGACGAACTCGATGCCGACCTTGTGCGCGGCGATGAGCGCGCCTGCGAAAACACCGGTGATTTCGCGATGTTCGTTGAGTGCGAGGTTCACAAGAAAGCTCGGTCCGACCCGCTGGGCGATATCGCGCATTTCCTCCCAAATCGGATTGCCTTCGGTGACGCCAAATGTGCTCCGGCGGTCGCCGATGTTTTCCGCGCCGTGGTTGCTCATCACGGTCTTCAGCGCCGCAACACCGGGCATGATTCCTTTTGGCCCACCGCTGAATCCCGCGAAGAAATGTGGCTCGATGAATCCCGTGATGATTCGCACGTCGGCCTCGGCGAGGTGGCGATTGATCAAAGCGGGAACGCCCGAGCGTGTGACGCCGAACTGCACATGGGCGTCGTCGTTTTCCGGCTCGTGGTTGATGCAGCGGTAGTTGGCGACGACTTCTTTGGTGAGCATCGTCTCCAACTCGTCGCGAGTGTTCGGGCGATGAGTGCCGAGTCCGTTCAAAAGGATGATGTTTTCGCGGGTCGCACCGGCACTTTCCAAGTACGCGAGAATCCACGGAATAAGCCGGTCGTTCGGCGTGGCGCGCGTGATGTCGGTGTGGACGATGACGATGCGTGTCTTCGCGGAGATCTGGCTTTTGAGTGGTGCTGCTGCGACGGGATTATTCAGCGCGGCGACGACCGCTGCGCGCTCATCCGCGAGGCCGCTCATGTGCGACGGTTCGATGATGGTCGTGCGCTCATCGGGAAGTTCGATGTCGATGTGGCCGCGTCCGTAGGCGAGAGATACTTTCATTGATGTGATCGGTGTGTGCAGGAAAGTGCCGATTTTGTCCACGGCGCACTCAGCGCTCGCGTGGACGGTTTTTTTGAGTAATGTGACGATATGTCGAATCTATTCAAAGTCACTGCTGCTGCCATTCTGTGCGCCTCCACGGCTGCATTCGGAGAGCGCGCGCAACTGCTGGAGAGCGGTTCTTTCGAGTGGCCGCCTGTGTCCCGCCGGAAGACGCTGGCCGACGGCGCGGACTTGTCGAAGTCCGCGATGAATGCGGAGTGGTACACGTTCAAGGACAGCGCGGCTGGCGATGGCGGAAAGCTCGTCCTCGGCCTGACAAACGAGATTTTCCGCACGGGTCGGCAGTGCATGTTTGTGCAGTTTGACAAGCTCACCCGACCCTCCGCAGTGGCGCAGCTCGCGAGTGATTTTGTGAGCATCAAGCCGGGCGAAACATATCACGTCTCCATCTGGGGCCGCATCGACAAAGCGAACCCGGTGACGCTCGACCAGCGCATCCCGCATCTCAAAATGCGCGTCGATTGGTTCATGGCGGACAAAGAAGAGCAGACCGGCAATGTCGAGTATCGGATGCAGTCCATCCCCGGCAGCCGTCAGCGCCCGCTGATGTTCACGGCGGGAAAATGGAGTGAGTATTACGCGAACCTCAAGTCGCCGGTGGACGCCGCGTTTATGCGCGTCACGTGGACATGGGAAACACCCCCGCAAGCCGGCGAAACGAACGGCGTTGTGTACTTCGATGACGCAACCATCGAGGGAGAGTCTGGTCCAAAAGAAGATCCATTTGCCGACGAGCCCGTCGTAGCTGATGAAGATGAAAAGCCCGCAGTGTCGGTCCCCGACAAACCGCAACCGCCAGCCCCTCCGGTGAAAGCCCCCGTAGTCGAGAATCTCGCCGTACCCGTCTCCACGCCGCCTCCGCCTCCGCCGGAGCCTAGTCAAAAGCCAAAGCCGAAGAAGCGGTAGCACATTTCGGGTAACTGGTTCGACGGAGCGAAACGCATCAGAAAAACCGCGTATGCTCGCGTGTCCTTCTGCAGGCGAACATGCAGCCCTGCCTCGCTCTTCAACGCGATGCTGTGAATTGTGATTGGTGATTCGTCGCAAGCGGGTTTGTACGCCCATTCAAGAAAGCGCGCCCAACCCGCTTGCGACGAATCACCAATCACAATTCACAATTCACGCCCCCCAATTTAGACGTCGAGCTCTATCCGAGTTTCCCGTGCAGTAGCTCGCAAAGATGCGCGGCGAGGGCGGCATCGGGGATGCGCTCGAAGACTTCGCTGAGGAATCCGAATGTCACCAACTGCTGCGCGACGCGGCGGGGGATGCCCCTGCTTTGGAAGTAGAAAATCTCTTCTTCGTCGAGCGCGCCGCTTGTTGCGCCGTGGGTGCAGCGGACGTCGTCGGCTTCGATTTCGAGGCCGGGTGCGCTGTTTGCTTCTGCTTCTTCGCTGAGCACGAGATTGCGCACTTTTTGGTAAGCGTCGGTTTTGTGCGCGCCTTTATCGACTCGGATGAGACCGGTGAAAATTGTGCGGGCGGCGTCGTTGAGCGCGTTTTTGTAGAGCAGGTCGCTCGTGGCGTTTGGCGCTTCGTGGATTTGCAGTGTGCGCTGATCGAAGACCTGTTCGCCTTCGGCTGCGGAGACGCTGAGCATGTCGCTGCGCCCGCCGGGGCCGCGAAGGCGCGAGATGGATTCATCGCGGACGACCTTGCCGCCAAGATTCAGCCGTAGTGCGACGACGCTGGCGTCGCGCGCGACGATGGTGTTGTTCATGTGGATCGCGAGCGTGTTGCGGTTCCATTCCTGCACGGCGACGTAGGTGACTTTTGCGCCAGCGGCTGTGGAGATGTCGTTCACGCCGCAGACGAATCCGGGGCATTCCGACGCGTTGGCGAAGTAATCAACGACGGTCACTTTCGCATTCTCCTCGGCGGCGATGAGTGTGTGCGGAAAGAGGCTGGCGTTTTCTCCGCTGAGCCAGTGATACGTCTCGACGGGCAGGGCGATTTCCACTCCACGCGGGACGTAGAGGAACATGCCGCCGCGAACTTGCGAGGCGTGCAGCGCGGCAAATTTCCCGGAGCCAATCCGGGCATCTTCGCGCATGAAGAACTTGGCGACGAGGTCGCCGTGTTCAGCGATGGCCTGGTCGATCGGGAGCCACAGCACACCTTTCGCGCTCAGGGCGTCGCCGTGGAAGTGCCGCGAGAGCAGGCGATCGTTGGCGAAGGTCATTTGCCCGCTTGTCTCTTCAAGTCCGATGCTCAATTTCACTAGCATGGCCTGCGTGGCGTCGCTCACGGGCTCCGCACGGCCAAATCGCGAAATATCGAGCGCCTTCACATCGGCGAAGCGATATGCCTCGTCGGTGCGCTTGGGCATGGGCAGCGATTGGAATTTTTCCCACGCCGCCTGCTGTGTGGCCCGGAACGATTCTGGGTGATTCGAGAAGTCGGGGCCGGTGTCGGGTAGTAGATTCGTATCGGTCACGGTGGATGGTGTTTCTAAAATGGTCATTTGGTTTCGTCGCGGTTGATTTCCCACGCGCTCCGTAGTGGGCGCGGGTTTTGGCGTTCAAATTCTTCGCGGAATACGTGAAACTCTTTCGCCATTTTCAGTTCGTTGCCTGTTTATAGCCGAGATATTCAGGAAGATTCTCGGAGCACCATTTTCGATATTCAGCCATCGTGTTGAAGACTCGGTACGGGGCGTCATCCATCACTGGACGATGGACGGAAACGAAGCCGTATCGTTCACGCAACGCGAGCGGGCGGGTCATTTGGCGACGGCACTGTTCGCGCCAAAGTTCATCTTCTGTTTGCTCAGTCCTCACCCGACGCTCCCTTCCATTTCCATATCGATGAGCCGCTTCAGTTCCACGCTGTATTCCATCGGGAACTGGCGTACGAGATCATTGACGAATCCATTGACCGAGAGGCTCATCGCCTGTGCTTCGGTGAGGCCGCGCGACATCATGTAGAAGATTTGCTCCGCAGAAATCTGCGAGACGCTGGCTTCGTGTTGCGATGAGTTGCCGGTGCCGCGGACGGTGATGGCCGGATATGTGTCGGTGCGCGAGGTCGGGTTGATGAGCAGCGCGTCGCACTCGGTGTTGTTTTTGCAGCCTTTGAGGTGCTTTGGAATGTGGACGAGTCCGCGATACGTCGAGCGTCCGCTGCCGAGACTGATGCTCTTGCTGACGATGTTGGATGTCGTCTCGTCGGCTGCGTGAATCATTTTTGCACCGGTGTCCTGATGTTGCCCGTCGCCTGCGAGAGCGATGGAGATGACCTCGCCGCGGGCCTTGCGGCCTTTGAGTACGACGCCGGGATACTTCATCGTAAGGCGCGAACCGATGTTGCAATCGATCCATTTCACTTCGGCTTCTTCGTGGGCGATTGCGCGCTTGGTCACGAGGTTGAAGACGTTGTTCGACCAGTTTTGGACGGTGACGTATTGGATCTTCGCGCCCTTCATGGCGACGAGTTCTACGACCGCGCTGTGCAGCGTCGCCGTTTCGAACTTCGGCGCGGTGCAGCCTTCCATATACATGACTTCGCTGCCTTCGTCGGCGATGATCAGCGTGCGCTCGAACTGCCCGAAATTCTCCGCGTTGATGCGGAAATATGCTTGGAGCGGATGTTTCACCTTCACTCCCGGCGGGATGTAAATAAACGAGCCGCCGCTGAATACAGCGCTATTGAGCGCGCTGAATTTGTTGTCGCCCGTCGGGATGACTTTGCCGAACCACTTCTTGAAGAGTTCGGGATGCTTGATGAGCCCCTCGGTGGACCCGGTGAAGATTACGCCTTGGTCCGAGACCGCTGCTTTGATGTTGGAATAGACCGCCTCGGAGTCGAATTGCGCCTCAACTCCGGCGAGGAACTTGCGCTCCTGCTCGGGGATGCCGAGCCGTTCGAAGGTCTTCTTTACGTCATCTGGAACTTCGTCCCATGAGCGCGTCGGGCGCTTTGCATTGGCGAGGTAGTACCGGATGTTTTGGAAAACGATGTTCTCGAGATCCGGTGAAGCCCAATGCGTCGGCATCGGCTTCGCGAGAAAGGTGTCGAGTGCTTTATGGCGGAACTGGCGAATCCAGTCCGGCTCGCCTTTTACGTCGGCGATGTAGTCGATGGTCGCATGAGTGAGGCCGGTGCCGGCGTCGAATTCATGCTGCTCGGGATAGACGAAGTCGCCGCGGTTGCGGTCGATGTCGAGCTGTGTGGACGGTGCGTCGAGAAGTTCGGTGCTCATATAATTTAGGCTGCGGTTTCCTCACGAATAAAATCATACCCGCGCTCTTCGAGTTCCAGCGCGAGTTCTTTGCCGCCTTGGCGGACGATGCGGCCATCTACGAGGACGTGGACGATGTCCGGCACGATGTAGTCGAGCAGGCGTTGGTAGTGTGTGATGACGAGCATCCCGACTTCCGGCGAGCGATAGCTGTTCACGCCGTTCGCGACGATGCGGAGCGCGTCGATGTCGAGCCCGCTGTCTGTCTCATCGAGGATGCAATATTTTGGCGCGAGCATCAGCATTTGCAGGATCTCGTTGCGTTTCTTTTCACCGCCGGAAAATCCTTCGTTCACCGAACGGGCAGTGAATTTGCGATCCATTTCCAAGCTGTCCATCTTCGAATAAAGATTCGCGTAGTAGTCGGTCGCTTCGAGTTCCTCGCCTTCCGGCAGACGCGCTTGCAGTGCGGCGCGGATGAAGTTCGCGTTCGAGACACCGGGGATTTCCATCGGGTATTGCATCGCGAGAAAAAGACCGGCGCGCGAGCGGACATCGGGCTCCATGCCGATGACGCTGGTGCCGTCGAGCAGGATGTCACCCTCGGTGATTTCGTAGTCGGGGTGGCCGCCGATGACTTTGCTCAGCGTGCTTTTTCCCGAGCCGTTTGGACCCATGACGGCGTGGACTTTTCCCTTTTCGATGACGAGGTCGAGTCCATTGAGGATCTCGGTTCCATTGCTGGCGATGCGGGCGTGAAGATTGCGAATTTCTAGGCTCATGTTGTTTGAAAAATTTTTAGCGTTTGGACTTGGCGGGCTTTGCCGCGCACTTCGGGCAGGTGCCGCTGAAGGATACTTCGTGGTGTGAGATGGCGAAGTCGCCCGGTAGATCCCACACGTCCTCGGGCTTCTTGCGACTGCGCAATGGGATGTCGGTGACAGCGCCGCAGGTCTCGCAGAAAAAGTGGGCGTGTTCGCCGAGATTGGGGCAGTAGCGGGCGGGTTCGCGCTCGTGGGCGACAGTCTTAACGAGTCCACATCCGGTGAGCGTATCGAGGCAGTTGTAAACCGTCGCGAGCGAAATGGTCGGCACCTTGGAGCGAACGCGCGTGAATACCTCGACCGCGGTCGGGTGGTCTCGTTCGCCCATGAGCACGTCATAGACTGCGCGCCGTTGGTCGGTCATCCGAAGGCCGCGACCGTGGATCGTTTCGTCTGCTGTTTGTGTGTGATTGGATGGCGTCGCCATACCTTTTAAGAAACATGCAGATGCGGCCCTTATCAAGACTTATTCCAATTAAGGTTCTTATTAAGGCGGGGCGCGAAAGTGCGACTTGCGACGTAATTCGCGATTCAAATAGTGCGCTACTTTTTGTGTTCCTTGAAAAAGCGGACGACGATTTCCGATGTTTCCGCTGGATAGTGGTGGCCTCCGCCGTGGATGTAAGAAACGAACGGAGTTCCTTTTTCCGAAGGGTAGAGCAGCGCGCCCTTGGTATCGCCCCACGGCTTTGCGTCTGCGCTGCATCCGTTGATCCGGCGCATCGCTGCCATGCAGAAGCTCTGCCCGCGAAAGGGGACAATCTCGTCTTTTTCTCCCGCGATGTGGAGCGCTGGGATGGGCTTGCCGGCGTAGAGCGGGCGAAATCCTCCCGCCGATGAACCTATCGCGGCAAAGACATCGGGCCGTGCGGCCCAAAGCAGATAGGTAAAGGCGGAGCCGTTGGAGTGGCCGGTGGAATACACGCGCTTCAAGTCGATGGTGTATTCCTTTTGGGCGAACGAGAGCAGGGCGTCGAAAAACTTCAGGTCCCGCCCGCCGAGGTCTTCAGATTTTTGCTGCCAGCCGCGCTTGGTGCCTTCCGGGTCGGTGCGCCCTGCGGTGGGGACGCCGTCGGCATAGACGACGACGGCTTCGGGCCACAGTTCGTGGATGCGGAATGAGCGCGCTGCATTTTGCGCGCTGCCGCCGTGGCCGTGCCAGCCGAAGACCAAGGGTGCAGGCTGGCTCGACTTCGGAGGCGCGAAGATGAGTGCGGTCCGCGCGAGGCCTTCCACGGTGAGTTCCACTTTACGTGGTTCTGCTGCGCGCAAAGTTGCCGACGCGATGAAAGTGAAAGCGATGAGTAGAATATTTCTCATGCGCCGTGAAACCGCCGTGGGTGGGGAAAGTTGCTTGCCTGCGCACGGTGCGCGGATGAATCCGTGCTGGAAATCGCGGCGCGGGCCGTGCATGGGTCATTTGATGAAACGCCTCGTTTTGCTCCTTTCGCTCGCCACCACACTCTGCGCCATGGCCCAAGAGGCCGCTCCACCTCCAGTCGTGAAACCGGTGGAAGATCCGCGTGTTTTCAGGACGGTTGTACGGAAGCAGGGCGACGATGGTGTTCACACCTATCGCATTCCGGGGCTGGCGACTTCGCCGAAGGGGACGCTGCTCGCGGTGTTCGATATTCGCTATGCGAGCGACCGTGATTTGCCGGGCGATATCGATGTCGGGCTGATGCGCAGCACCACGAATGGTGAGACGTGGGAGCCGATGCAGAAGGTGATCGATTTCGACAAGGCGGATGCCGGGACAAACGGCAACGGCGTCGGCGACCCGGCGATCCTTGTGGATGCGAAGACGGGCGCGATCTTTGTTGCGGCACTTTGGTCGAAGGGGAATCGGGCATGGAACGGCTCGCAGGCAGGAATGACGCCGGATGAGACCGGGCAATTTGTCATCGCGAAAAGCATGGACGATGGCCTCACATGGGCGAAGGCGGTGAGCATCACACCTCAAGTGAAGAATCCGGTGTGGCGGTTGTGCTTTAACGGCCCCGGCAATGGAATTCAGCTTCGCGACGGCACGTTCGTTTTCCCTGCGCAGTTCCGCCACGGTGGAGGCACGCCGCACTCGTGCTTTGTGTATTCACCGGATGGCGGCGAGAACTGGCACATCTCGCCTGCGGCTTTGCCCGAGCAACCGCCGACGAGTGAATCCGCAATCGCCCAGTGCGCGGACGGATCGCTGCTCCTTTCGATGCGCAATGAGAGCAAGTCGGGACTCCGGGCTTGGGCCCGGTGGGAGTGGAAGGGGAGCATCGAGCAAGGAGCGTGGAGCCGTCCGTGGTTCGCGTTGCCGGAGCCTGCGTGCATGGCGAGCCTCATCAGTCACCCGAAAGGCGCGCTGCTTTTCTCCAACCCAGCCGACGCGAAAAGCAGGGTCGCGATGACGGTTCGTTCGAGCAAGGACAATGGGGCCACTTGGAACTCCGGGCGTCTGCTTGATTCGCGCCCGTCAGCGTATTCGTGCATGACAGTGCTCAAGGACGGAAGCATCGGCATCCTTTATGAATGCGGCGATGTCAGCAGCATCGCGACGCTGGCATTTGCGCGATTCCCGCTCGATTGGATTACGTCAGCAGCGGCAAAAGCCGAGCCGGTTTCCACGGTCACGAAGGCCATCAAATCGACACCGGCGGCGGACCTCGCGACGATCAAAGAGCGGCTCGCAAACTCCGGGACGCCGATTACATGGGTGCTCACTGGCGACAGCATCACGCACGGTGCAAAGCACACGCTCGGCGCGCGGAGTTACCCGGAGCATTTCGCAGAACGTGTGCGGTCTGAAATGGGGCGTCGGTACGATGCGGTGATCAACACCGGCGTGAATGGCGAGACCTCGGACGGCATCCTCAAGGACTTCGAGTGGCGTGTAGCCCGCTACAAGCCCGATGTGGTGAGCATCAACATCGGCATGAACGACAGCGGACGCGGAGCAATCGAGCGCGAGAACTTCGCAACGCATATTCGTGAATTGGTTCGTCGGACTCGCGCGATTGGCGCGGTCCCGCTTTTGCAAACGATGAACACCATCGCGCCCGATCCCCGACATGCGACACTCCCGGCGTTCGTGGAAGTCATCCAGCGCATCGCGAAAGAGGAAGGCGTCATCGTCGTGGACCATTGGGCGCATTGGCAAAAGCAGGGCGATGCGAGCGACTGGCTGAACGACGCGATCCACCCGAACGCAGTGGGCCACGCGGAGATGGCGAAGGTGATGTTTCGCACGCTCGGGATTTTCGAACCGAAAAGCCCGACGTGTCAGTTGGGCGCAAAGTAACATTGCCACCGGGCACCGTCCCGCTATCCATCCCGCCATGCCTATTTTTGGACTTCGCAGCCCGGCCGATAAAGTCGGCGATCTCGTTTATTTTGGCCGTATGGTGGATAAGATCCGCTTGCACGCCGCTGGACAACTTCCCGCAGACTATATCGCGAATCTTGGTGACGGATTTGATAAGTGGTGCGCGGGACTTTTTGGCATTCCTTATGAAGTCATCGCCCAGCGCGTGATCGACGGTGGCACTGATGAAGAGCTTCTCGCGTGGTGTTTCGAGAACGGACGTAAACTCACCGAGCAGGACCGAATGATATGGTCCGAGTACCTTCGCAAGCGCGGCTGGAACGACGCGGGCAGCCAGCGACTCAGCGAGCGCAAGGCCGAGAGCGGCTTCTCAAACCGCGACGACATTCAGACATTTTTCCAATACATCGACGCCGACGAGGGGCGTTAATGCCGCTTCAATGCTTCCTTCAAATCGGAAGCGTAAGACGGATTGATTTCGAAACTTTCTGTCGCGTAGTTGGCGAGAGTTACCCGCTCTTTCATGCTGGCAGTCTCAAGGTATCCGACTTCCATCAGTGAGTTGAGTACATCCACGAGTTCATCAGGAATCATGGCCATACGCTCCTGCACTTCGGTGCCGGTAATGCCCAATCCAAAACCGATCGTGCGCATCATTGATTGCTCTCTACCATTTAGTTTTATCTGTCTCGCCATCTGCCTCTTAATAGCGGGAACCGTTCCACCTCGAAACGTGATTGAGAACCGCCAAAGGCGCGAAAGGCGCGAAAGGAGAAAGTCTGCAAAGGAGAGAGCACTCACCCGGTGCGGGTCTCATTTTTCGCAAGTGCCTTATTTCGCGCTTTTAGCGATTTTCGCGGTTAATCCAAAGTCGTTTCTAGGTTCGTTGATTACGCCAGATTTTTTCCGGTCAGCCGCTCGAACGCCTCAATGTATTTCTCGCTCGTTTTCTGAATGACTTCGGCAGGCAGTGGCGGGGCGGGCGGCGTCTTGTCCCACGTGAGCGTTTCCAGATAGTCGCGGACGAATTGCTTGTCGAAGCTCGGCGGGCTGATGCCGACGCGGTAATCGGCTGCGGGCCAGTATCGGGAGCTGTCGGGTGTAAGCACTTCGTCGATCAAAATGACCCGTCCATCGAGCAGTCCAAACTCGAACTTCGTATCCGCGAGAATGATCCCGTGCGACGCAGCGTGTGCGCGGCCCGCTTCGTAGATGCGGATGGTGAGGTCGCGCGCCTGCCGGGCGACGCTCTCGCCACAAAGTTCCACGGCGGTTTCCCAGGGGATGTTTTCGTCGTGCCCCGAGGCAGCCTTTGTTGCGGGGGTGAAGATCGTTTCGGGGAGTTGCTGCGCTTGCTGGAGCCCGGCGGGAAGCGGGATGCCGCAGACGCTGCCGGTCGCGCGATAGTCCTTCCATCCGGAGCCGATGAGATAGCCGCGGGCGATACATTCGATGGGAAGTGGGCGCGCTTTTTTCACGATCATCGAGCGACCGCGCAGCTCCTTTTCAAAAGGATGAAGCACCGCCGGGAAGTCGGCGAAATCCACGGCGACGAGGTGGTTTTCCACGAAGGTCATTTTCTTGAACCAAAAGTCCGAAAGCTGCGTGAGGACCTCGCCTTTGTGCGGGATCGCGTTGGGCAGGATGCAATCGAATGCCGAGATTCGGTCGGTGGCGACGAATAGCAGATGCTCGCCGAGGTCGAAGATTTCGCGGACTTTTCCGCTGGCGATTTTGTGGATGCCGGGAAGGTCGAGTGTGAGAATGTCCATGTGCTTGATTTGTATTCGGGAGCGGCGGTGCGTTGCCAGTATTCAGTTCGCGGGCTTCAACTTTAGCCGCACACAAGCCGCTTCTTGGTCGTTGCGGACAAGAAGAAGATCGCCGCTGAGGGCGATGGTGTTCCAGGTTTTTGCGTCGAAGATTTTTACCCGCCCCAGCTCGTTCTCGGCTTCAGGCGTTGGCTGCAAGAGGAGGAGTTCGCCGCCTTCCGTCATCTGCAAATACAGGTCTCCGACGAGCAATCCCTGGCCGTGGCCAAAGCGCCCGCCTTTCCATTTCACCTTGCCGTCGGCGATGTCGAGGCATGCAAAAATGCCGTCGCTCACGCCGTAAATGTGGCCGTCCCGCAGGACTGGGTTTGAGAATTTTGACTGGAAACGCGGAGTCCTCCAGACCTCATCGACGCTCCATTTTTCTCCAGCGGAAATCTCCAGCAGCGCGCTGCCGACGCCGTAGCCGCTGGTGAAGAACACCTTTCCTCCGCCCACCGGGATCGGGCGCGCGACGTTCGGGTATCCGGTTCCCCATGCGCGATCCCACAGGACGGTGCCGGTTTGCGGATTGTGGCTGGTGATTCCTTTGTGATTGAAAACCACGATCTGCGGCATTGGCGAAGGGAGGAAAAATGGAGAGCTGTAATCCACATTGCGATCTCCGGCACTCCACACGGGCTGGCCGTCTGTGGCTCGATACGCAACGAGGGATTTCCCCGCGCCGCCCCCGATGCTGACGATGACGTTGCCTTCGTGGACCAGCGGCGAAGACGCAAAACCCCAATC
>JAYTMG010000026.1:0-6791 GCA_043728745.1 Verrucomicrobiaceae bacterium | reverse complement strand
GTGGGTGTGGACTTCACGCTGCGTGACGTGGCAGTTCTGCGAGCTGACGATGTATTCGATCGGGTCTTCGAGGGTGATGATGTGGTCGGTGCGCGTCTTGTTAATGTAATCGACCATCGCGGCGAGCGTGGTGGATTTTCCGCAACCGACCGAGCCGGTGACGAGGATGAGCCCGTTGTGATACTGCGTGAGGCGCTTCAATGTCTCGGGCAGGCCGAGGTCGTCCATGGTGCGGACGACGGTGCTGATGATTCGGAATACGATGTCGATCCCGAGACGGTGCCGGACGACGGATGCGCGGAAACGTCCGATGGTCGTCTCGTAGGCGAAATCCACGTCGCCGCGCTCGGCGAGCAACCGCTTCTGCTCATCATTGAGGAAGCCCATCGCGAGGCGCTCGGTGTCCTCGGCCACAAGAATATCGGCCTGAAGCCAGATGGCCTCCAGCGCCCCGAAGCGCCGCCAGGACGGCTTGCAATTAACGGCGAGATGAATGTCCGACGCAGCGGACTCCTGCCCGACGCGGAGGTAGTTATCGACATGCTCCAGCGTATGAACTTGTCCGTCGTCCGGGCCGAGGTGATCTGTTTGGTTTTCTGAGTGTTGATCCATCAGGGAAAAAAGTGGGCCGAATCCGTAGGGAGCGGTGCGGAAAAAGAAAAGGAAAGTTTGTGTTATCCTCGCGGCAATCTCGCCTGAGCCCTATCAATCCCGGAAATTTCCGAACGCGAGACCGACTTCAAAATCCTTGCTCCGGCAGAAGGCGATGACCGCCTGCAAATCATCACGGTTCTTGCCCGTCACGCGAATCTGCCGCTCTTGCAGCGCGCTCTGGACCTTGAGTCCCTTCTCTTTGATCGCCTTCACAATCTCCTTCGCCTTTTCCCCATCCAGCCCCTGCTTGATGATCATCTCCTGCGTCGCGTGGCCGAGCGGGGAAATCGACGCATCCTTCGTCTCGACGTTGCGCAAATCGACGCCGCGCTTACTCAGCTTTCCGATGACGATTTCATGGATTCCACGCACGCGGCTCATGTCTTCGGCGGTGAGTTTAATCTTCGACTCTTTTAGATCCAGTTCGATGCGGGCCTTGCTCCCTTTGAAATCAAAGCGCGTCGCGAGCTCCTTATGCGCTTGGTTGATGGCGTTATCGAGTTCCTGTTTATCCACTTCAGATGTGATGTCGAACGAAGGCATACCCGCGAAAGTGCCCGCTCCCACGCCATCCGGCAAGCGCAGCGTTTGTGCATCCACTTCCGCCGTGAGAAACGAAACTCTATCGCGATCCAGTTGCCATTTTGGGACGATGCGCTAAATCACAATCACAACTTTTTAGAACAACAACGAACCATGCTTCTTATCATATTCATCTTCACACTGCTCATCTCATTCTGGGCGACTGCCCGGGTGAAGAGCGCATTCCACAAATACTCGCAAGTGCCCGCCACGTCGGGCGTCACAGGTGCCCAAGCTGCCTCGGAAATCCTGCGGCAGGCGGGCATCCAGGATGTCCAGATCGTCGAGCACAATGAAATGCTCGGCGACCACTACGACCCGATGAACAAGCGGCTCGTACTATCCTCGGCCAACTACCACGGCAGCTCCGTCGCCGCGCTGGGAATATCCGCCCACGAATGCGGACACGCGATCCAGCACAAGATTGCCTACGCGCCGCTCCAATGGCGCATGGCTGCGGTCGGCATCACGAACTACGCGAATATGGTCGTCACTTTTCTGCCTTGGCTCGGTTTGTTCGGCGGATTCTTTTCGGGAAAAATGGCGTTCATGCTGATGGCGATCGGTTGGGGAATCATCATGCTCTTCAACCTCGTCACCCTGCCAGTGGAGTTCGACGCATCGCGCCGCGCAAAAGCGATTCTTGCAGGGACTGGTATGGTCAGCCCCGGCCCGGAAGCGGGCGGCGTGGACAAAGTCTTGAATGCCGCAGCGTGGACCTACGTCGCAGCATTTATCACCTCGCTGCTCTACATGCTCTATTACCTGATGCCGCTCCTCGGCGGGCGGAGCGACGACGAGTAACGCGCTAAATGGTCCACCGGCGGCGCGGGCCAAAGTCCGCGAATTCGCCCGGCGCTTTGAGCGCGCTCCAAATGGAAAGGCCGATGGCCAACGCCAGCGTGCTGAAAAAAATTACCGCGACATGCCAGCTCGGGATTGCCTCGCCGACGCGCAGGGCTTTGTAGAACGAGAGCCAGTCCACAATCGGGCTAGTCGCGTGGATGAAAATCTTGGTCACCCACGCCGCCAGAATGATCAAATAGATGAACACGTAATTCCGCTTCAGCCGACGCCCGACAGCCTCGATCATCGAGATTTTAAATGACGGAATGAGCAAATCCTCGCACAGCAATTTGCGCCAGTCGCCCTGCGGCAGCGTCTTGTCATACATCACGACTGGGACGAGGAAGTGCGCCTCCAGCATTCGCACCCGCGCACGAAAAGCGTCGTAGAAGCGGTACCGGCGAGCCTCGATCCAAAGCATGATGGAGACGACGGCGAGGTTGAACACGAAGATGATGTGCGGCACTTCACGGACGGAAAATGCGACAGTGAAAATGGTCGCGGTCGTGGTGATGGCCCAGTTCGTCGTATTGTCGAGGCGTGCGCGCCACTGCATGATGCGGCCAAGTTCCCCACGGTAAAAATGGGACATGGCCGTAACATATGTCGGGTCGAAATGCGGTGGCTTGTCGGGCTCGCTCATGCGCCGACCATCCCGCAACAACCGGAAGAATGCGAGGATTCTCGCGCGGACGGAAGCAGCTCACGAATCCTTGGCGCTTCGATACGCTTGGGCGTAGAATCCGGCCAAATGCCTGCCATCACACAAATCCCTTCTGCGGAAATCTTTCCCGCCCTCGGTATTTCCCTCGCGCTCGGGCTCCTCGTGGGAATTGAGCGCGAGTGGGTCAATGACCGCGTCGCCGGGATTCGCACGTTTGCGCTCGTGACACTTTCTGGCGCGCTGTCCGCATTGGTCGCGGGCATTTTCGGCGGACTGGTGATCGCCGGCGCGATCGTCTGTCTCACCGTGATGATCGTAATCGGCAACCTCGCATCGCTGCGCTCGAAGGAGAGCGATTCCGGCCTGACTACAGAGTTTGCGATCCTCGCGATGTTCCTCACCGGAATGCTCCCGGTGCTCGGCCACAATGCTGTATCCATCGTCGTCGCGGGAGCAGTGATGGTGCTGCTTCAGGGAAAGAAATCGCTGCACGCAGTGGTCCACCGAATCGGCGAAGACGAACTGCGCGCGATCGCCCGGCTGGTGCTCATCGGCCTTGTGATTTTGCCCGTCCTGCCAAACCGGGACTACGGATATTTCGGAGTGTTCAATCCATTCCACATCTGGCTGATGGTCGTCCTGATTGTCGGAATAAGCTTGGCCGCATACCTCGCCGGAAAATTCATCGGCCCCAACCGCGGGATGCTCGTTTCCGGAGTGCTCGGCGGCTTGATTTCCAGCACTGCGACGACCGCGAGCCTTTCCCGGCAAAGCGTGAAGCCGCAGTCCAGCGCGCGAAAGCTCAGTCTCGTGATTATGATTTCGTCCACCGTGGTTTTCCTCCGCCTCATCGCCGAAGTTCTCGCGGTCGGTTCTGGAGCGGGTCGGGCGATGATTCCTCCGCTTGTGGCCATGATGCTGTGGACTGCGGCGGTCACTTTTTGCTGCTGGCTCTTCGCGAGAAAGGAAGTGATCGCGCAATCCGCAGAGGCCCCGCCGTCGGAAATCAAAGGCGCGATCGTATTCGGGCTGATGTATGCGCTCGTGCTCCTCGCCGTCGCATTTGCAAAGCAGCACTTCGGATCGGCGGGCCTCTACGCGGTCGCCGCGATTTCGGGTCTCACGGACATGGACGCCATCACGCTCTCCACCGCAAATCTCGTGAGCGGAGGGAATCTCGACGCAAACACCGGATGGCGCATCGTGCTCACTGCGGGGGTCGCGAATCTCGTGTTTAAAGGAATTTTGGCCGCGTCCCTCGGAAGCCGCTTGCTCGGCAAATTCGTCGCGTTCGGGTTCCTCGCAGTGATTGCAGGAGCCGCAGCGATCGCGTGGTTGTGGCCGGCTTAACCGCTCATCCAGCCTTGGCGCTACGAAAAGTAGCACCATTCATCCGCAGCGTTCCGCGTCCACCGAATCGGATCTCCAGCTTCGGCTCTGCGTCCGCTTTTCCCTCGATGCGAACGCGGTGGAGCCCCTTCGCAAGTGGAGCAGGCACAAACCACCATTCCTTGCCGCGCGGCCAATCCATCGGCTGTCCGTCGATGGTAACCGCGAGTTTCTCCGCGCCGCGAATTTGGAACTGATACACGTCATCGCTCGCAACCTCGAACCAGCCATCCACGGAAAATTCACCGCCGCCTTTTACACCCGCCCGGGCAAGCCAGTCTCCCGCCGCCTCCTGCACGGCAACGCCGGGCGAGCCCGCAGGCGTGACGCGAAAGCCGGGCTCCAGCGTCTGTCCGGCAGCGAGCGCCGCCGCAGGAATGAATTTTGGCGGTGTAATGTTGAGAACGACTGGCGCGCCCCACGTTTCCCTTTTTTCGGGCGACAGCGCCGCCACGAGAATGCGCACCATCCCCTGCCCCAGCACACGCGGATCGACAGTGAGCTTTCCCTCCGCTCCGACGACCCGCCCAAGCTCGCGCATATTGTGGCTGAATGCGAATCCCGCAGCGCCGGGCGCAGAAACACGAATCTCCAGCGGCTTGTCCCACGGCCAATCGCCAGTCGGCGCAATCACCTTCACCTCCGCGTCGCGATTGTGAATCGTCACCGGCACATCGAGGCTCCCGCGGGTCGCTAGTGCGTCTGCGGCGGTGACGACGATGGACAGCCGATGCGGACCGTCGGGGGCAACGGCAGTGTTGAAAACGAGCGGCTCACCGGGTTTCGCGACGGCAACCTTTCGGCCATCCAAAAGCAATTCTGTCAGCGCAGGCTGAAGTCCGTCGGGCGACTGAATCGAGGGAGTCACTTTCATTTCGCCTTTCAGCACTTTCCCCGGCGTAAGCTCAGAGACCACGGGGACGATTTTCTTTTGCCACGGCGCGCAAAGAGCATCGCCCACAACGAGGAGCTGGTACGGCGCGGCGACGGACTGGTAGAACGCCTCGACGAGCGTGCATCCTTGCGCGTAGTGCCAGTGGATAAAAGGCGTCGGGAACTTCGCTTGGAGCGCGTAGGGCTCGGTGACTGCGCCGCTCGAACCCGCCGCTCCGGCGCGGAGAAACTCCGTGAGCGGAGTCTGCTGTTTCATGTCGCCTTCCAGCGCACCGCCGAAGCTCGTGAGATGCTCGCAGATCGCGCCCGGCACGATCGTGCTACCACTTTTTGCCCAGTCGAAATCAGCCGCGCCGATGACCGCACCAGCCACATCCTTTTTCCCGACCGGCAGCACGCCTTGTTCGATCGATGTTGCGATGCCGATCGATTGCAGTTTTTCCGCCGCACGCGCCACGCCCCATTCCCGCGTGGTCGAGCGCACATCGCCGTTATTCATGAAATAGACGGTGCCTTTTGGCCGAGTACCATCCGCCGCGACACTGCGGCGAAGAACGTCGATCGACTCCGCAACGCTGAGCCCGCGCCCGCTCGTCTGCGCGAGGACCACGGGCAGCAAGTAGCGCAGACCTTTGTCCGGCTGCGTCGGCTGTCCCGTGGGCAGCCAGCCTACGCTGGAGCGGAATCCACTCGTCGGCCAAAGGTCGAACTTCACATCCCGGATACGCGCATTGAGCAGCTTGAAATCCGGACGATCCTGAATCGAGCGGAGGTCGGTATCGCGCCGCGCCTGCGTCATGTCCCACCAGCCATTTTCCATCGCTTCGCGCAAAGACTCGACTGCGGCATCCGGCTCGCCGGCAAGCGCGCGGAGGCACGCGATATTATAAAGCAGTTCGGTATTCGCAGGATGCTTCTGCTTCAGCGCGTCGAGTAACGCGCCCGCCGCACGGAGTTCCGCGAGTTCCTTTTCCATCGCGGATGCGTCGCGCTTTTCCACGAACGGAAGCCGACCTGCATTCTTCGCGTCAGCCTCTTCTTTTTCGCGCGAGACCCGCTCCTGCTCACGCTTTGCGCCAAATTCTTGAAGAGTCCGGAGCGCGCTCTGGTAGCTTTGCATCTCATCCTCTGGCCATCGTGCTTCAACGGTGGTCTTCGAGATTTGGCGGAAGTAAAAATTCGTATTCATCCCGAGGTAGCCGGGATTTTTCGAGAGCGTGAATTGATAGAAAAACGTGAGCCCCGTGATCGATGCCGGCTGCGTGATGGTCTTCGGCAGTGTCTTCCCCGCAGTATCCGCAGAGACGTCGATCGCCGTGGGGAAATCGGAGCTGTAAAGCACGTAGTCAATCTGCCGCGCGATGCCCCTCGACTCCGCCGTGCGCACGAGCGGTTGCAGGATTTTCTCGCGAAATTCCTCCACGCCGATTCGCTCAAACGACGGGATGTCCCGCAAATAGACGACGTTCCCGTGCGGGATTCCGCGCGCCTCCACGTACGCATTCGCCACTGCGACGCTCGCCCAACTGTCCGCATTCACGACGACCAGCGCATTCTCCGGACCGCCCGCCCAAGCGACGCTGGCAGTGAACGCGGAGGCAACCCGGATAATGCTGAACGATCGTTTGGACATGCACCCGATGTTGGTCGCTGCTCTCGCGAAGAAATGAAAGCGCGGAGATTTTCAGTTCCATTCCCCTCAAAAACTCCCTTTCACTACGCGCATGAAATCCAGAATCATCGTCACAGGTGCAAATGGCCG
>JAYTMG010000025.1:0-2032 GCA_043728745.1 Verrucomicrobiaceae bacterium | reverse complement strand
TGCCTGCGAGCCGGAATGCGGCTGGACGTTGACGTGCTCGGCACCGGGGAACAGCGCCTTCGCCCGATCGATGGCGAGTTGCTCGACGACATCGACGTTCTCACAGCCACCGTACCAGCGGCGACCGGGATAGCCTTCCGCGTATTTGTTGGTGAGGCAGGAGCCCTGCGCATCCATGACGGCGCGGCTGGTGAAATTTTCCGAAGCGATGAGCTCAATGCCTTCGAGCTGGCGTTTGTGCTCTTCCTCGATGCAGTGGAAAACTGCGGGGTCCACCTCCGCGAGCGATTTCCCGCCGACGCATGAAGAGCATTGCTCGATTTTCTCGACGCGCCCCGCATGGCGGCCACCTTCGAACTGCGTCGCGAGGAACGCCTCGACGATTTCAGCAGCCTTGTTTGGCGCGACATTGCTCGCCCCGAGGCAGAGGACGTTCGCATTATTATGGCGGCGCGTGGTCGCGGCATCCGTGGAGTTTGTTACGAGCGCGGCGCGGATGCCTTGATGGCGATTCGCGGCGATGCTCATGCCGATACCCGTGCGGCACATCAGCACTCCGAAGTCCGCTTCGCCGGAAACAACCTGGTCGCACACGAGGCCCGCGTAATCCGGATAGTCCACGGAATCCGTCGAGTTCGTGCCGAGATCTTGAATGATGAATCCTTTTGCTTTCAGCGCGTCGTGGACGGCGCTTTTCACCTCCACTCCGCCGTGGTCAGCGCCGAGGGCGATGCGGATGGTTTTCTGTGTCGTTGCAGGATTCATGGATGTTTGAGTCATTACTGGTGTGTCGATGTGCTTGATAAGACTGGGGAGTGCTTTGGAAAGATGGTCACGCGTGGCGATGTAAGCGTGCATGCCCATGCCGATGGGATCGGGCACTTCGGGCCGCGCTGCGAGCGATGGCTCGAACTCGCAGGCCAACCATGCTTTTTCCTCCGCTTCGGGGAAGAAAGTGAGGATCGCGTCGAGATGCGAGCGGGTCATCCCGTAGATGTGCGTCGCCCACTCGACAAGTTCGTCGGTCAGCGGCTGCGAGCGGATGGCGCGGATATCGACGCCGATCTGGCGGCACGCCTCGACGCCGTTCTCACTGGGCCGCTGCCCGTAACCCGTCGCGACGCCCGCGCTGGCGACTTCTACGTCGTGGCGCGAACGCACGGCGTGACGAAGGAGACCCTCTGCGATGGGGCTTCGGCAGATGTTTCCAGTGCAGACAAAAAGGACGCGTTTGGTAGTAGCCACAGGATTTAGGACTGCGGACGGTAGGGACCGATTCCGAAGCGATCAACAGCGGATTTTCCCGACTACTTCAGCAGGTCATCCAATTCGAGATGCGTCGCATTCCTCAGCTTCCCATCCGGCCCCACAATTTCCATCGTTTTGAGGTAATAGTTGCCATCCCGCTTCATCGCGCTGCGAGCGGTGAACCTGCGGGCGACATTACCGGCAGAGTCGTACGCTTCCATTTTCATCATAGCATTGTTCGCTTTGGAGAACCACGCATTCACCTTGGAATATTGCGTCGCGGTTCCTGCGGGCGGGCGGATTTCCACCTCCCAAGAATCCTGGACCAGAATCGCGGCGTCATCCACGACCTTCGCGTCTGACCAATACAGGAAACGCATCGCGAGGTCCTCGTAAGTGATCGTCGTGCCACGCACCGGGTCATCAAATTTCGCGGGTGTGATGCGCTCGGGCTTTCCGCCGAGCGTTTGCTCCAAACGCGAATCCTTCTCGTCGAGGCGCAGCGTGATTGTGTCCTTATTATCCTGAAATTCGTAACGGATGACCCCGTTCGAGACGCTGAGAATAAAGGGAGTTTTTTTCGAGCTCGCGCCGATTCTAAAGTGACCGCTGAACTTCGCGTCCACATTGGACTGCGCCGCGCGAGCCTGCTTGAGAAGCTCGCGCGCATCCGGCTTATCGGCAGCAAAAGTCGCGCTGCACAGAAAAACTGCGGCGAGTGTGGTCAGCAGGCTCTTTACACAAGTCAGTGGGCTCATAGTTGCCGGTACGTTCGTGCAAAGTC
>JAYTMG010000024.1:0-25937 GCA_043728745.1 Verrucomicrobiaceae bacterium | reverse complement strand
GATTGGGTGACGGAGGAAAGCGTCGCCGCGCCTTCGCGGGATACGGGGAGGATTTTGCGGGAGGCGGAGGATTTTGCGCTCGCGCACGGTGGCGCTGTCGGGCGGCTTGCGGGCATCTACGGGCCGGGACGCTCCGTTCTCTTGCGGAAGTTTTTCTCCGGCGAAGCGACGATCGAAGGCGATGGGCGACGCTGGGTGAATCAGATTCATCGCGACGATGCCGCGAGTGCGCTTGCGCTGCTTGTTGGGCACGCCGGAGCCGGTATTTTTAACGTCGCGGACGACTCTCCCGTGCCGCAGATCGAGATTTACGAATGGCTCGCAGCGCGTTTTGGCAAGGAGCGCCCGCCATTTGGACCGGTGAATGAGAACCGGAAACGCGGCGTGACGAACAAGCGCGTATCGAACGCAAAACTGCGCGCGCTCGGGTGGAAGCCGAGGTATTCATCCTTCGCCGAGGCCGTCGCGAGGGACCCGGAACTGGAGAAAAAAGCGCAATAATTCACGAGTGTTATGATTTCCCGCTTGCCGCGGGCGTTTTAGCGGAAAGACTCCCGCCCGAATTTTTTTCAAAGTATGGTCCTCGATATCGTTAAATACGGCAGTTCAGTCCTCCGGGCAAAAGGTGTAAAAATTGATAAACCTGATGCCTCTACGGAGAAGCTCGTCGCCGACATGCTGGAGACCATGGAGGCCGCCAATGGAGTCGGTCTCGCGGCGCAGCAAATCGGGATGCCGATCCAGCTCGCAGTCATCGACGTTACCGACGTGGAAGACCGCCCGAGCACGATGGAAGTGGACGGAAAGGCCGTGAAAGTCGAGGAGCAGATGCCGCTGATATTGCTGAATCCCGTGCTCGAACTCGGGCCGGATAAAGAGGACGGAATCGAGGGCTGCCTCAGTTTCCCGGAGGTCACCGGCGAGATTTCCCGTTCCAAGCGCGTGAAAGTGAAAGCCCAGCGCCTCAACGGCACGGCCATGGAGTTTGAAGCGAGCGGACTGCTTGCCCGTGCGCTCCAGCACGAAGTGGATCATTTGAACGGCATCTTGTTTATTGACCGCATGAATGCCGCCCAAAAAGCTGGAATTGCAGGCCGCCTCAAGCGGCTCCAAAAGGATAACCGGTAGGTTGCGAGAAAATCGCACCTTGTTCCTTGCGTCTAACCGCCCTTAGGGCCACGTTCTCCACGAAACTTAATGCCACCAAAGACCGCCGCCGCGACTGCTCACACCCCCAAAAACTACATCCTCGACACGAATGTGTTGATTCACGATCCGGCTTCGCCGTTCCAATTCCAGGACAACGTCGTATGGCTGCCGGTCGAAGTGTTTGAGGAGCTGGACCGCTTCAAAAGCGAAAGCTCCACCCGCGGTGCCAATGCCCGCGAAGTGCATCGCCGGCTCAGCGACAAGTTCCGCACTTCCGAGGACATGAAGCAGGGCGTGAAGCTGGAAAACGGCGGCACCATTCGTGTTTGCTTGAGTCCCACCGCGCGCTTCGACGGGAAGGAATGGCAGACCGTCAGCGATTCGCCGAAGTTCAAACTCCAGCGCCAGCTTTTCCCCGACATGACGGTGCCCGATAACCGCATCATCGCTGCGGCCTGCGCCGTCGCGGATTCGGAGAAAGGGACCGTCATTCTCGTCACGAAAGATCTGAACGTGATGCTCAAAGCGCGCTCGCTCGGGCTCGAGGCCGAGGATTACCGCACGGACCGCGTCGATGACATCGACATCCGCAAGACGATGCGGACCAAGGACGAAGAATACGAGACGCTCGACGTTCCTGGCTACACGGTGCAGGCATTTGCCAGTCAGGATTCGCTCGTCGTAGAGCCCGCTGCCAATTTCCTCGCGAACCACTACATCCTCGTTCGCAACGAAGAGGAGCCCACGCACGCCATCCCCGCCCGCCACACGGCTGGTGGAGAGCTGCATAAGCTCCGCCGCGACCGCATCACCATCCGCAACGGACGCTGGCTCACCGCGCTCAACCTCGGGCAGCGATTTTTCCTCGATGCGCTCTACGATCCGAAGATCACGCTCATCACGGTCTATGGAAAAGCCGGCACCGGAAAGACCCTCCTTTCCGTCGGCGCAGCGCTGGAGCAAGTGCAGGTCGGCGACTACGAAAAAATGCTCATCACCCGCGTCATCATGCCCACGGGAAAGGACATCGGATTCCTGCCCGGCGGCGTCGCGGAGAAGATGCAGCCTTGGGTGCAGCCCGCATTCGACGCGCTGGAACTTTTGCTCACGCGCCCGCGCAAGCCGGAGCATTTTGAGAAAAAGAAGCAGAGCCAGCGCAAGGTTGACGATTCCCCGCAGCACCAGAGTCACCCTTCTCAGAGCGGACAAGTGAAGCCCATCGGACGTCCGTGGGAGCCCTTCATGGCATCGGGCCAGATCGAGATCGAAGCGATCACGCACATCCGCGGACGCAGCATCCCGAATGCGATTTTCATCGTGGACGAAGCGCAGCAGCTTACCCCGCACGAGGCCAAGACGCTCATCACCCGCATGGGGAAAGGCGCAAAGATGATCCTCATCGGCGACCTCGGCCAGATCGACAATCCTTACGTTGATGCCCACACCAATGGCCTCGTCTATGCCCGCAACCGCCTGCAAGGACAGCCCTGGATGGCGCACATCAATCTCTTCAAGGGCGAGCGCAGCGAGATGGCAGAAGTCGCGGCGAACTTGATGTAGTCGGGGGAATCGAACGAATCGAACGAATGACGAATGACGAATGACGAATGACGAATGACGAATGACGAAACGCAAGCGCGTTGATTCCGCTGTACGCTTGCGACTTCGTCATTCGTCATTCGTCATTCGTCATTCCGACGGCCATCACTTCATCCAGGCCGCGAGCTGCGGCAGCAGTCGCTCTTTGCTCGCTGCGCGAAAGCGCACTTCTTCCGCTCCGATCGCTGCGGCCTTCATCGCGGTGGGCGGCAAATTGGCTTTTACAAATTCCTCCAGCTCCACTGCGCGCTCCTCGTCCGAGAATGCTTGGAAAAGCGATGGCACGTAGCGGTTCGCATCATTTGCCGTGAGCTTTTCCAAGATCGCACCGAGATTTTTCTGCGCGAATTTCCAAGCCAGTTCGGGAAACTCGCCGCCAGCCATGTCCCGGAGAAGTCGCGTCGATTGCCTCGATGGCAGCTCGCCGCTCAGCACGAGCGCCAGAGCCTTCGTGAGCATCGGTTCGCTGCGCGTCGTGATGAGTGCGCGGTAAAGCTCCGACTTGTGATCCGTCTCGATCGTCGCCTTCGCGCGCTGGTGCAATTGCTCCCACACCTCCGGCGAAGCGTATCTTCCCGCCACGGCCAAAATCGCACCTCGCAGCGGACCATTCAGCGCCTCGGGACTCGCGAGATACTTCGTCAGGCGGTCCTGCGCCTCCGCGCGAAATGAGCCCACTCCCCATGCGCCGAGCGTCTCGATCAATTGCACGCGCAACGACTCTGCAGCGGGCTCCTCGCCAGGCTTTGCGTCCCAGCCGATTCGCCGCGTGATGGGCTCCAGCAGCTTCACCGCGCGACCGCGAAAATCCCCGCGCCGCTCGCTGCCCCGCATCAGCGAATCCAGAAATGCCAGCGGCCTCACCAGCTCCGAAGCAACCAGCGGTGTCGCCTCATTTCGTAGCAGTTCCGCCACTTCCAGCCATTGCGCAAGCGGCACGCGGCCCGCCAACACCAGCGCCCATGTGTCCTGCGCGATTGTGATTTGATCGATCTCCGGCAGTCGCGTCAGATTCAGCTTTATCTGCTCCCACGCCTCCCCCTCATACTGCACGCGAAAATAGCCCGCAGCCCCCGCATTTACCACCAGCGGCAGCGACTGCTTCGCCAGCGTCAGCGGCGATTTCTCCACGAGCTGCACCGACGGCTCGCCCATGGGAAATGACTTCATCCCCACCGGCACGCTCCACGTCAGCGGGGCGGGGGACTTTTGATGAATCGTGAACCGCTCCTGCGTCAGCGTCACATCCCCGGCCGCATTTGCGCGCACCCGGATGACCGGGAATCCCGGCTGCTCCGTCCAGCCCGCCGCCATCGCGCGCACATCCTTGCCCGACACCTCGTGCAGCGCCGCCCACAAGTTTGCCGTCGTCGTATTCCCCAGCGCATGACGCTTAAAATAAAGCCGCATCCCATCCCGAAAAACATCCTCGCCCAGCCACATCTCCAGCATCCGCAAAAACGACTGCCCCTTTTGATACGTGATTTCGTCAAACGCAGCCCCCGCCTCCGATTCATTCGCCACCGGCTGCTGGATGGGATGCGTCGTCGCCCGCGCATCCAGCCGCATCGCTGCTTCCTTCGAGCCCGCAGCCGTCGTCCACACCTTCCACGACGGATTAAACTGGTCGCTCGCCTTCGACGCCATCCACGACGCGAATCCCTCGTTCAGCCACAAATTATCCCACCACGCCATTGTCACCAGATCCCCGAACCACTGATGCGCAATCTCGTGCGCCACAATTCCGAACACTCCGCGCCGCGCCGCAAAGCCGTTTTCCTTCTCGCTAAAAAGCAGCGCCGAATCCGTATAAATAATGCATCCCCAGTTCTCCATCCCGCCCGCCCCCACGCTCGGGAACGCCACTTGATCCAGCTTCGGCAGCGAGTAGCGCACCGCGAAATACTCATTGAAAAACGGCAGCACTTGCTTCGTCACCGCCATGGAAAACGCCAGCCGATCCCGTTTCCCCGGCGTCGCAAAAAAGCCCAGCTTTGCCCCCTCGCACTCGCCCTCCATCACCTCCAATTCCGACGAAACAAACGCCACCAGATAGCTCGGCATCGGCGGCGTCGTCCCAAACACCACCTCCCGCATTCCTTGCTCCAGCGGGCGTTCGCTCACCACCGGCATATTAAAAAGAGCCGTGTGTTTTGCAGGCACCACCGCCGTGAGTTGGAACGTGGAACGAAACACCGGCTCATCCCAACAAGGAAACATCCGCCGCGCATCCGTCGGCTCCATCTGCGTCGTCAGCGCCTTGTGCCACGCCCCTCCCGGCTGCTGATAGCGGGTCAGATAAATCCCCTCAGGTGCCTCGCCCAGCACGCCCGAAAACTCGATATGCACGCGATGTTTCCCCGCCGCCAACTCGCCCGGCGCAGACAGCGTCAACAACTCCGCCGCATCATCGAGTTTCACCTCCAGCGCCACATCCCCCACAGACGCCTTCGCAATGGCCAGCTTCTTCGAGTTCAAGACGAACGACCGCACCGCCTTCGTCGCCTCCACCTCCACATCCACCGAGCCCGCGAATTTCGCCCCCTCGATATCCGGCACGATTCGCACCGCATAATGCCGCGGAATCACTTCCTTCGGCAACCGCCCCGGCGTCTTCTCAAAAACAAACGGCTCCTCCGCAAAAACACCCATCGCCATTGCCAAACTAGTAATCCAAAATGAAAGTCGCATCCCGCGACCGTGATCAAAACCCCCGCCGACATCAACCGCGATCCATCCCCAGCGCGACGAAACGCCGAGATCCCTGACGTCCGAGCTGGCGCAGTGTCGCGAATTTCGATCCACCGAGAGCGCACTATCATTCGCTTCTAGCTCTTTTGGACCGTATTTCAATCAACCTCGACAGGGTCTGTATTTGTAAACCTAGATCCGTGATTGGGAACCGCGAAAACCGCGAAAAGCGCTAAATGAGAATGCGGTACGCAATTGAACCAACTCGCCGATTGGGTGAGCGTCTCATTATTCCCAATTGTCTGTTTTCGCGTCTTTTGCGTCTTTCGCGGTCAATCCATCGCCGAATTTAGGATAAAACCTTATCGCTTCATCCGGCTCAGATGCCATCGCAGACCCACAAATGGTGACAGCGAAACTGCAAGAAGTGATGATTTCGGACACGGCAGCAAGTTTATCAGTGCAAAAAGCGGTGGAACATAAATATGCAGAGACCTTCGGCTTGACAAAAGCTGGAAACAGGACATTAAAAGCGGTTCGCTTTCGCAAGAGAGTCGAATCACAATTTTAGGTAGCTACACTGTAGCTGCCTGAATCAAAAAAACAAACAAGTAAAGTAAACGCAAATGTCAGAAGGTACCATCAAACGCATCACCGATAAAGGATTCGGTTTCATCGAGAGCTCATCCAAAGTGGATTTGTTCTTTCACCAGTCCTCAGTTGAAGGCACGACTTTTGACCAGCTCACGGTTGGCCAGAAGGTGACTTTCAAAGAAGGCCAGGGCCCCAAAGGTCCGCGCGCCGAGAACGTGAAGCCACTCTAAAAGGCCTAGCAATTAGCATTTACGCCGATGGCCCACGAGGTTCCGTTACGATGGGGCATTATGGGGAGGCAAGTGGGATAGTGGATTTCGCTGGGGACAAACGTTCTAGGCGGGTGGCAAGCCGAATTTTTCTGAAACACCAACACTCAGTATGATAACCCGATCATATCGAACACTGGGAAATCACCAAAGGGCGGGCGATTCAGGCTTTTCTGGTCTGGATGCAGCATCTCACCGTAAGCACCATCGGCGTTTTTACGTCTGCAACGCTTAGCGGGCTGACCGACGGCTATGAGCCGCTCGTTCATGCCCGCGAGGCGGTGTAGGAGGGATATGATACGGTGCTTCGCGCTGCGCGAGAAGGCGCTGGCGATGGAACAAGTTTGAGGTGTGGTGGTAGAGGCGGTGTTCTGCGGACGGAACACGGAGGACGAGGCGGTCATCCAGCATTCGAAGGATGTTTACCGCGAGTAATCTCGACGTGAAGTGTCGATTTTGACGCTGAAAACGAAGAAGGGGTTGCGCCGTGTCGGGTGGCGTTCGGTAGCCAGCGACGGCGGCGTGCGGAGGACCGCTTGGAAAGCTTTCTTGAATTCCGAAGTAGGCGTTTTTAGAGGCGTGCTGCGGCGGAGCGCACTTTCTGGACTGCGGGGAGAAGGAGTCCGATGTGTGCGGGGTCGCTGGGGGTGATTTCGGCGGAGATGCTGTCGAGCGGTGGGAGCGCGGCGGGGAGCCATTCGCCGGCGCGGTTTTTGTTGAGGCCGATGAGGATGGCGATGATGCCGACGCGGTCATCCGCTTGATCGACGGTGGTGCCTGAGTTGCGCGGTTTGTATGGGGCGAAGTTGAGGACAGGGGAGCCGGTGCCAGTCAGTTCGTGAAAGTCGCTGAAGAGGACTTGGTGATTGCCCATTCCGTCCGCTTTTGCGGCATATACGACGAGCATGACGGCGTTTTTTGCATTCGGTTTGACGCTGCCGTCGCCGAGGCGGATGTGGGAGAAGTTGAGGGACGTGTCGGCACCGATGCGGGTGGGGCGGTAGAGGACGGCTTTGTTGTTGGGGAGTTTGAGGACGGCATCGAGGGCGAGCGGTTGCGGCCCGCTGCCTGCGAGAGCTGCGTGGGTGCTGAATCCGATGGTTATGAGGGCGAGTATTGTTTTAGCGAAGTTATTCATGATGTGCGGTTAGGTTGCTAAAATTCTACTCTGTTTTTTTGGGAAGCCAATGGGATTATTCGTGCCCGGAGGGTTCGGGTGCGGTGCTTTGGAGGGTGCTCTTCAGGACGGTTTTGAGGGAGCTAAACGTGAATGGTTTCTGGAGGAAACCGGCGAGTCCTTTTCCGTTGAAGGGGATGAGGGCTTCGTGCGCGTTGAAGCCGCTCATGAGGACGACGCTGACATCGGGGCGGATGCGGCGAAGCTCGGTGAAGGCTTGCGCGCCGTCCATGTGGGGCATGGTCAGGTCGAGGAGGACGAGGTCGAAGCGCTCCGGCTCGGCTCGGAAAAGTTCGACGGCTTCGCGTCCGTCGCAAGCAAAAATTGGGTTGAGGCCGATCATGCGCATCATTCGGGACGCGGTACTGCGGATGGTTTCTTCGTCATCGACGACGAGCACAGTGCCGGCGAAGTGCCATGCAGTTTCTGGGCTCGCGCCGGGCACTGCGGTGTCCGTGGAGCCGACGGTTGCGGGGAAGAGGAGCTTGAAGGTGGTTCCGCGTCCGGGTTCTGTATAGACTTTGAGGGCACCCTTGTGGCCGCGCACGATGCCGAGGACGGCTGCGAGGCCGAGGCCTCGGCCTGTGAATTTGGTGGTGAAGAATGGGTCGAAGATTTTGGCTTTGGTTTCGGGGCTCATGCCGCAGCCGCTATCCGAGACTTCAAGGAAGACGTAGTCTCCGTCGGGCAGGTCGGGGTCCATGAGAGTGCCTTGGAAGTAGTTGCGGTCGATCCATGTGACGCCGGTGGAGAGGCTGATGACGCCGCTCTTGTCGCCGATGGCTTCGGAGGCGTTGATGACGAGGTTCATGATGACCTGGCGGATCTGGGTGGCATCGACCTCAATGGGTGGGATTCCTTTTTCGAGGCGGAAGCGCAGGACGCATTTTTTGCTGATGGAAATTTGCAGCATTTGGGCGGTTTGTTCAACGAGTTCGCCGAGGTCGAGCTTCTGGACGATGAAGCGACCGCGCCCGGAGTAAGCGAGCATTTGCTTGCAGAGATCGGCTGCACGCATGGAAGCCTCGATGATTTGTTCGAGACAAACCGATGTCTCCGAGCCTAGTGGGATTTCCATGCTGGCAAGGCTGGCGTTGCCGAGGATGCTGGTGAGGAGATTGTTGAAATCGTGTGCGATGCCTCCGGCGAGGACTCCGAGGCTCTCGAGCTTTTGGGTTTCCTGCATTTTACGGTCGAGCAATTCGTGTTCGACTTTGGCATGGCGGGCACTGGTGATGTCCTGGATGAACCCGTCGATGAAGAGTAGTTCGCCGGCGGGGTCATATACTCCGGAGGCGCGCTCGGCGACCCAGCGTTCGTTGCCGTGGGCATCGATGATGCGGTACTCGTTCATGCAGGGCATGCGAGCGTCGAGCGACTTCTGGCACTTGGCCCAGAGCGGTTCGCGATCGTCGATGTGGATGAGGTCGGCGTAGGGGATCCGCGTGTTGTTTTCTAGATCTTCGCGCTTATAGCCCGTGACGGATTCGCAACCATCGCTGACGTAGGTCATTGTCCAATTAGTGTCGTTCACACATCGGTAAGCCATGCCGGGCAGGTTTGCGACAAGGGTCTCCAGTCGGCGTTGGCTTTCGTGGAGTGAGCGACGAAGCTCATGGCGCTCAATGGCGAGGCTGGCGAAGTGGGCGCCACGCTCGATGGCGGCGAATTCTTCCGGCTTCGGTGTGGCGGGGGTTCGATAGTAAAGTGCCAGGGTGCCGAGGACCTTGTTTTGGGAAGAAATGAGTGGGACGGACCAGCAGGCGCGGAGCCCCTGTGCAATGGTGAAATCCTTAAACTGCGCCCACCGCGGATCTGTCGCGATGTCTGTCGCGATGACGGTCTGCCGGGTGAATGCAGCGGTGCCGCACGAGCCAACACTGGGTCCGATAGGCAGACCTTCCACTGCATCGGTGAAAACTTTTGGGAGGCTGGGTGCGGCACCGCTCCGGAGATGGAGCCCATCCGGATCCATAAGCAAGACGGAGCAAAGCATGCCCGGAAACGAAGCTTCGTGACTTTTGGCAATGCGTTCAAGAACCTCGGAGAGCGGCGCGTCAGACGAGAGAATTTCGAGGACGGCCCTTTCTCCCGAATTGCGGATTTCGTTACGCACTCGTTCGGTAACATCGTTTGCGAGCACCACTTTCGCACGACGGCCGTCGAAGTCTAGGGTGTGAGAGCTGATCTCGACATCAATGGTCGTGCCGTTTCGCAGACGGTGGTGCCAGATACCCGCCTTTTCGATTCCGTTGCCGGAGGCAGCAACGCTTGCAAGAAGGGCGGGTATTTCGTCCGGCGGTCGGATATCCTTTATGGTCATCGCCAAAAACTCTTCGCGGGTGTAGCCATAGTGCGTGATCGCTGCGGTGTTCACTGCAAGAAAGGAGAGCGTATCTCTATCATAGACCCACATGGGATGCGGGTTGGCGTCGAAGAGCTGTCGGTAACGCTCTTCGCTCTCGCGGATTGCGAGCTCGGCCTTTTTGCGTTCGGTGATGTCTGTGATGCTTCCGCGCACAGCAGGGCGTCCGTTGATTTCGATTTGGAGCAGGCGAACCTCGCAGGGAATGCTGCGCATTTCTGAATCCCTGTGTGTCCATTCAAACACGGGGGATTCACCGTTGATTGTCCGAGCGATATACTCTTCAGCCTTTTTCCAGGAAGGTTCTCCATTCGGCTGTAGCTCAGGACTCATATCGAGCGGGCCCACCCGCAGGAGTTCAGCAGCGGAGAGCTTAAACAAGCGCTCAGCGGCGGAGTTGGCCTGGACGAGTTTACCGCTATCAACGTCAAGAATAGTGATCGCTTCCGGTGCGTTTTCGACCAGCCTGCGAAAGCGGTTTTCGCTCTCCAAAAGCGATAGTTCGGTCGTTTTTCGCTGCGAGATGTCTCGTTGGATGCCGATAAAGCCAGTCACTGTGCCAGTCTCGTCTTTCACGGGGGAGACGATGAGGGCGTTCCAGAACGGCGTCCCATCCTTCCGGTAGTTCAGGATTTCGTCGTCAAAGAAATCAATGTTTGTCACCGCTGCCTTAAGTTTTTTAGTGGTCTCCAAAGAGGTGCTTGCTCCTTGTAACACTGCGCAGCTTTTCCCTAGAAGCTCGGATTCCCGGTAACCAGTAAGCCGTTCGAAGCCTTTGTTCGCGTACGTGATTTTGCGATCGAGCCCTGCAAGCAAAACGCCGAGGGAGACATCTGCCAGGGCTTGCTCGAAAAGCTGTTGGATGCCGGTTGCGTGAAGCCTCGCTGTTTGAATTGCGGAAATGAGCCAAGCCAGCGCGGCTCCCGTGGACATATAGACCCACAGCACAGCGACTTCGCGCACGGGGTCGTTTTTGTAAAAAGGACCCTGCTGCTGCGCAGTGCCATAGGCGGCGCCGACAGAGATGAGGATAAGGGCAAATGAAGTTCCAATTGTGCCAAAGCGCAAAGCCGCCCACGCAACGAATGGAAGCGGAAGGAATGCAAGAGCCAGTGCTTCACCGGGAATACCATCGTTCGCAATGAACACCGCCCAAGTTGCCAAGGTTGTTGCAACGAGCCATATCAAAAACTCCAGATTGCGACGGTAAATTGCACGGATCTCCTCCGCGTTGAAAGTAAGCACCATCGGCGCAGCGAGGATCACCCCAAGGGTGTCGCCGCCCAGCCACGTGAGCCATGCTTGTGTAGTCGCGTCTGGCTCAATCACCTTTCCGACGCGAAGGCAAATTACGCCCAGGGTGGACGTTACTAACATGCCAACAAGGGCGCTTGCACCGAGAATTAGGATTTCCTTCGCCCGCGCGAATGTCGGATGAAAGTTCATGCGGTGCAGCAACCATGCCGAAACGACCGGCCCAAGCGTGCCTCCTACTGCGATGCCGAGCGCAACCGGAATCGGAGTTCCGACTGCAAAATTGGTCACGAGCGTTCCAAGCGTGACGCCGGGCCAGCAGGCAAAGCCAAACCGGAATAATGCCGCGACCGCGATTCCTGTTGGGAGCCAGATTAATGTGATCGTCGTGCCAAACGCTGGGAGCGTCAATCCTAGTCGTCCGGTGACAAAATAAGCAATTGCGACGAGCAATGCGGTGGCGGCTGTATTCAATTGACGGGGGCTTTGTCCCATAAAATTATTTTGAGTTTACATAGCACGGGGACGAAGCGTTTGTAAATCTAAACATCGTAAATAGAAATGACGCATTCTGCTGGCTATAATGAGAAGCGAACGCCTACCGCAGCAAATTCGCACGAAGCGTTTCAAGTGGAAGGCATGGCGCGGCCCTCCGGAATCTAAGTAATCCCTCAGAATTGTTGTGGTGGAGGCGACTGCGATTGCTCGCAAATTTTATCCCCGGTAATAGGAGCGGCGGGGACGCAGGAGGTGCAACGTCGCGAGGCCACATACGAATAGCAGACCTTGCGATGGCTCGGGAACAACGACTGTAAGTGTGACATCGCGACCGCTATCGGCGGCGTAGCTAATGCGGAAGTCGTTCGAGCCTGATGTGAAGATTGTGCCTTCCGGTAGCCCCGTGAAAAATCCACTGACGCCGGTGGTCGATTCGAGAATCGTGAGGGTTGTGCCAAGCAAAAACCACTGTGTGAATAGGTCGGAGCTCGCGAGAGTCGCGACGCCAGTGCCGAGGGTGATTGCGCCGGTGGTGGCAATTTTATCTGCGGTGTCGGTGCTGGAATCCAGCGTGAGCCGGTAGGTGCCGCCTGCCGCCAGCGAGAGTGGTCCCGTGGTGAATGAGCCGACGGTGGTGTTGCTGCCGGGGGAAACCGCGCCGCCAGCGTTGACAGTCACAACGCCCGAATTTGTGCCGGTTCCGGCGAGTGTGCCGAAGACGGAGATGGGGCTGTTGATGATGCCGCGATTGACGAGCGTGGAGCCCGCATCGACGACAACACTGCTGGTGCCGGTGAGCCCTCCGCCCACCGCAATGTCGAGGGTTCCGCCGGAGATTTGTGTGCTGCCGCCGTAGGGGTTCAGTGCTGTAAGAAAGTTGGAGCCGCCGGTGACGAGCAGGCTCGACGAACTTCCTGTGAGTTTCGCGGAGATGGTGCCGTCCTGTAATTCGTATGACGGTGCCAGCAGCGTGCCGGTGCTGCCGGAGATGGAGCCGCTGACGACGGAAACCGCGCCGGTCGTCTGGCTAGTCCCGCCGATGGCGAGGGTGCCGCCTTCGACGGTGATTGTCGTGATGTCGGGGAAGGCGTTGCTGGCGGTGACGGTGAGCGTTCCGGTGCCGGTTTTCACGAAGTCGCCTGCGCCGGTGATCGTCCCGGAGAATGTGCTGTTCGAATTCCTTGTGCCGACGGTGAGCGTTCCGCCGCCGACTGTGCCGAAGGTAATTGTGCCACCGCCGGAGAGGTCGCCGAGGCTGTCGCTGAAATCGTTCAGGTCCAATGTGGCACCGACGGCCAGATGAAACGCGGCAAGGGCGCTCATGCGATCGTCGGCACTGATACTGACAATGCCTGCGGTGACGACGAGGCTTCCTGCAAAGTTGTTGGCTCCGGAGAATACGAGGAGCCCGGCTCCATTTTTCGTGAGGCCGAAGCCATCGCCCGCATCAACGACCGGACCCACGGTGAGTGAGCTGCCGAGCGATGTATCAAACGAGGAGTCGCCTGACATTTGCACGACTCCACCGAGGATGTTGTCTTGGTTTAGAACTACCACAGCGCCAGTTCCTGTCGTTCCGTGTCCGCTGATGATGATGGATTCGTCGCTGTTGACGCCCGATGCGGTATCGAGCACGAGGCTTGCGCCGTTTTGGATTTCGGTTTCGTTTCCAGCGCCGTTTGCGCCAAGTGCGAGGTCGTCCAAAATGCGGAGCTGTCCGTTGGCGACGGTGAGTTTGCCTGTGAAATTGCTTGCTCCGCTGAGCGTCAAAGTGCCGCTTCCGGTTTTGCGAACGCTTCCGCTTCCGCTGATGGAGCCAGTGGTGATGACGCTGCCGCTTCCGGTGACGGTGAGTTGATTTCCAGCGAGAGTGATTGGGCCGCCGGTCGTCAATGAGCCGGTCGCGCCGATGGTGGCGGAACCAGTCAGCGTGATCGGGCCGCTCCATGTTGCAGCGCCGGATGGGACTTCGAGCGCGCCTTCGCCTGCGCTTCCAGAACCAGCAATATTGAGCGGTTCGCTCACGATGGTGAGGCCGGGGGCGAGGCGGACTTTTGCTCCAGCCTGGACGTTTGTCGCGCCGCTGCTGTCGCCGAGTCCGTTGGGTGAAAGGATTTCGAGCGCTCCGGCGGCGACGGTGATGATTCCTGTGGTGGAGCTGTTTCCGGAAAGTGTGAGCGTGGCGGTGCCTGTTTTTGTGAGGCTTCCGCTGCCGGTGATGTTGCCTGCGAATGTCGTATTTGCGTTGTCGGCGATTGTGAGACTTCCTGCTCCGAGTGCGACGGTGCCTGTGCCGGTGACGCTTGCGACGGTCTGGCTGTAGGTGGAAAGTTCGAGCGTTGCGCCTGTGGCGATGGTGACGGCGGTGAGCGCGGGAAGTGCGTTGTTGGTGGCGAGTCGGGCCGTGCCGCCGTTGATGGTCGTGCTGCCGCTGTAGGTGTTTGCTCCGCCGAGGGTGAGTAGTTCGCTGCCGGTTTTCACGAGGCTGCCGGTGCCGGAAATGACGCCGCTAAATGTGGAGTTTGCGAGGTTGCCGCCGAGGGTCAATGTGCCGCCGCCGAGTAGGACGTTGCCCGCGCCGGAGAGACTGCCGAGATTCACGGAGAGGCCGTTCACATTGAGCGTGCCGGATGCGCCGACGCTGACTTGCGATGCAACCGGGATGGCTGCTGCGCTGGCGAGTAGCAACGTTCCGCCGTTCACCGCAGTCGCGCCGGTGTAGGTGCCGGTTGCGTTTAATTTCAAAGTGCCCGCGCCGGTTTTCGTAAAGCCGTAGGAACCGGTGATTGCGCCGAGTGTGGTGGTGCCTGCGGTGGCGTTGAAAGTTGCGTTGCCGGTGAGGTTCGCGCCTGCAAGTGCGAGGGTCGCGCCGCCGGTGGCTGAGACGCCGAGCGTCTGGCCGCCGATGGTCACGGTGCCGAGTGATTCGACGGGCGCACCGAATGTCAGTGCCGAGGCTTCGATGTTGCTGTCGGTGAGCAACTGGAATGGGTTGCTGAATGATGTGCTGACATCGGAGCGCAGGCGGAGTGTGCCGCCGTTGAGGACGATGGAGCCGCGTTGCGCAGATGAGCCGAGAGAGTCGCCGTTGCGAAGCTCGACTGCGCCTGCTGCGATTTCGAGAATGCCTGTGAAATTCGGATTGGCGGTGCCGAGGACGAGATCGCCAGTGCCGCTTTTCAAGACATGGCTCGCTGCGTTCCCGGTGGCAAATTGGTCGGCTGCGGTGGTGAGCGAAAGTGTCTGGCCGGCGGCAACCTCAAGTGCGCCGCTGAGTCCCGCAGCGACTACGAAGCGGCGTCCGCTGCCCATCGTAAATCCGCTCGTGATGTTCAGTCCGCCGCTGTTGACGAGGATGTCGTTTCCGGCTGCTCCGAGGGCGGCGTCGCTGCCGGTTTCGATGAAGCCGTCGTTTACGGTGACTCCTCCGCTGAACGAGTTTATCCCGGAGAGCACAAGCGCGCCGGAGCCCGATTTCACAAGCCCTGCGCTGCCATCTCCCGCGTTGCCGTAGATGCTGTCGGTGCCGGAGTTGTCGATGATTTTAGAAGCGATGGAGAGTCGGCTGCCGGTATCGACGGTGATATTGAAAGAACCCGCAGTCGAGCCACCAGCGGTGAGGCGTCCAGCTCCCGAAATTGTGGTCGCAGGCACGCCGCTTTTGATGAGGCCGCCGCCGACGAGGTTCAGCGTTCGCGTGGCGTCGGTGTTCAAATCGACGAGGGCCAAATCCGTGATGCTGAGGCCGCCGTCTTTCGTCGTTCCTGCATTGGTCAGCGTGTATGCGCCGAGCGGCGAAGTGCTACTGAGGCGGACGATTTTCGTGGGGTCGTTCAGATTGATGCCTAGGCTGCCGGTGTAGTAATCGCTGTATGCGCGGACGCCGTGGACGCTGTATTCCGCAAAGTCTGCGCCGACCCGCGCCCATGAACCGATGGGACCCGTCGCCATTCCGGTGAAGAAAACTTGCGGCCCGGTGCTGTCGATGCCGAGAGTTCCGCCCTGCGCCGAAAAATTCATTGTCACACCGGATGCGATGCTGCCGACGGAGCTGAAAGTCAGCGCGGTCACATCCGTCGCGGCACCATTGTGGACGACGGTGATGTTCGATTGGCCGAGCACGAAATTCAGCGCGCCGACGGTTTCCGTCGAACCGTTGGAATCCGAGATGAAACGCAGCGAACCGCCTTGAATATCGAAGGATGTCGCGTTGCCCACGCGGTTGAGATTCTCGCCAGCAGAGTTGTCGAGATTGAGCGTCGCGCCTGTGTGAATGGCGATGTTCGATGCGGAGGCGACGCTTCCATTCAGTCCCGAGAGCGTCACGGTTCCAGCGTCCACGGTCAGTCCGCCGGAGAATGTATTCGCGCCGGTGAGCGTCGTAGTTCCTGTTCCGCTTTTGAAAAATCCGCCTGTTCCGGAAATCACGCCGCCGACGGTCGATGAAGTTTGATCTCCGCCAGCGGTGAGCGTCCCGGCACCGAGCGTGACATTTCCCGTTCCGGCGAGCGAGCCGATGCTCGTGTTGAATCCTGCAACGTTGAGCGTCGCACCAGTCGCCACGTTCACGCGTGAAGCGGATGGGCCGGATGCAGCGCTGCCAAACGCGAGAGTGCCCGCATTGACATCGGTGCTGCCGCTAAAACTATTTGCACCGCTGAGTGTCAGCGTGCCCGTGCCCGCCTTCGTGAAGCCGCCGGTTCCGCCGATGGAGCCGCTGAAACTCGTGGTGGTATTTAGCCCGCCCGCCGTGAGCCGGGCCGAGCCGAGCAAGATGCTGCCTGCGCCGGAGAGCGAGCCGATGGTGTCGTTGAAATTGTTGAGGTCCAGCGTGGTGCCTGCGGACATCGTCACCGCAGTCGTCGCCGGAAGCGTATTCAATGCGCCGAGACGCAGCGTGCCAGCGCTGATGGTCGTCGTGCCGGTGTAGCTGTTTGCTCCCGAGATGAGGACGGTGCCCGCAGTGCTTTTCGTAAGACTCACGCCAGCGCCGCCGAGCGCTGCGGTGACTGTTCCGCTTTGTAAAGTGTAGCTGCTTCCCGTGAGAACGCCTGTCGTGCCGAGGATCGAGCCGCTGCCGAGGGTCACCGCGCCGACGGTGTCGTTAAATGCGCCGATGTCCAAAGTGCCGCCGTTTACGGTGATCGCGGAAACATCGGGCAACACATTCGAAGCGCCCGTGAGAAGCGTTCCAGCGTTGATATTGGTCGCACCGGTGTAGGTGTTCGCGCCGGAGAGCGTCACGATTCCCGCAGTGTCTTTTGTCACCGCCACCGCACCGCCGAGGCGTGCGCTCACCGTGCCGTTGCGAAGCGTGAAGCCGCTCGTGCTCGTCAAAAGCGAGGTCGCAGTTCCGGAGATCGATCCATTCTCAAGCGTCACGGCACCGACGCTGTCCGTAAACGCGCCAAGATCCAAATCGCCGCCGTTGATCGTCACCGCGCCCGTGCTCAAAGCATTGTTGATTCCGTAAGCGAGCTTGCCCGCCGAAACGAGCGTCGCCCCGGTGAACGTATTCGCAGCGCTGAGTCGGACATTTCCATTACCGATTTTGGTGATGCCGTTTGCGCCGGAGAGAACTCCGCTGAAGCGAACTTCGCCGCCCGCTGCCGCAGTCAAATTTGTCGCCACGCCGAGCGCCACTGCGCCGCTGTAAGTATTCACGCCCGTCGTGTTCAGGCCGCCGATGGTCCGCAGCCCGGTGCTTCCGGCGGGGACGCTGATTGCGTTTGCGACCGTGCGTCCGGCTGTGGCGGAGAAAAGCAACGTCGCCGGAGTGGTCGTGCCGACCGTGGCATTCCCGACGGTGATCGTCGAACTGCCAGCCGCAGTATTGGAGTCGAGAACGACGGTCCCAT
Organism: Verrucomicrobiaceae bacterium; assembly: GCA_043728745.1. GTDB lineage: Bacteria > Verrucomicrobiota > Verrucomicrobiia > Chthoniobacterales > Chthoniobacteraceae > SXWH01. The sequence continues at coordinate 8,483 of JAYTMG010000024.1, read as the reverse complement.
CCCGCACCACGGTCCCGGAGCCAAAGGTATTTGCGCCGCTCAGCACGAGTGATCCAGCGCCCGTCTTGATGATGCCCGTTGTCCCGCCGGTGATTGCGCCGGTGAAAGTCGTCGTCGGATTATTCACCGCGAGCGTGCGAACCGCGCCAAATGTCGGCACGCCGCTGAAAGTCAGATCGTGTAAGCCCGCAAACGTCGGATTGTTGCTCAGCGTGACCGCATTCGTGATCGTGCGCGCTGCGCCTCCAGCCTCGATGGTCGCTGCTCCGATGGTCATCAGTCCAGTTCCCGTAGCGCCCGTATTACCGACGATGAGCCGTCCGGCATTCACTGTGAGCGCGCTGGTAAACGTCGTGCCATTTGCCCCGAACAAGCCCAGCGTGCCTGTGCCTGCCTTGGTCAAAGTCCTGGTGCTCGTGAGTGTGCCGTTGAGCGTGAGAGCGCCAGTTCCGTTCGTCGTGATCGTGGAATTCCCGGACATGCTCGCCGCGCCGTTGATGGTCAGAGCGTTGGTCCCCACGTAAGTGAAGCTGGTTCCGATCTTCAGCGCATTACCGATGGTGCGCGCGCCGCCCGTCGCATCGAGCTTTCCATTGCCCGTGATGCTCAACGCCCCAGTGCCAATCGCCGTATTGCTCCCGAGGTTTAGGGTGCCGGCTTTCAAAGTATTGGCACCCGAGAAAGTGTTATTTCCGTTCAGCGTCAGCTTCCCTTTATTCTGAAAAATGCCGCCTGTTCCGGAAATCACGCCGTTGATCGTCGTCGTCTTTCCTCCGACATTCGTCAGCGTGAAAGTCTGCAAATTGAGCGCGCCATTGATCGTCAGATTTCCGCTTGTGGCGTTCCAATTCTGATTCGCACCGAGACGCAGTGCCGTGTTAATGGTCTCCGCGCTCGTGCTGTTATTGGTGATTCCGCCATTCACCGTGTAGGTGCCCGTCCCGCCGAGAGTAAACACTGTCGCAGTACTGCTAAATGAGAGTGAGCCGACCGTCAGCGCGCTATTCATCTGCGGTGCAAGACCGGCGGCACCCGCATAAATGAGAACATCGCCGTTCACCGGTGCTTGCGCGGGACTCCAGTTCGCGGCGGTGGCCGTGTTATTGTCACCGGCCGCGCCAGTCCAAGTAAGCGTCGCCGCATCACTCTGTTCACCGATGCCGGAAAACAAGAGTGCCGAGACAGCCGCGACGAACGCTTGATGTCGTAGCGCTGTCTTTATGGAACCTTTGCGGGTGGGTTTGTAAATCACGGTTCGCCACTAAGCAGGATTGTTGCCATGCTCCGCGTGCATGTCTGTTTCGGAATGCGCCTTAGTTGCGTAAAATGCTCTAAAGAAGCTGATTAGAGCGGAAGAAATTCTTATTATCTTAATTGCAGAAAGTATGGCAGCTACAATTTTCTCAGTTTGAGCCTTGAAGCTTAGATAAGGGCGATTATGGCCGAATTACTTGCGAAAACAGGGGCGGGGGGCACAACTTTGCGTCGTAGCCGCAGCGACAACAATACGTGGGCGAGGAGCGCACCCACGGAACCGCTCACCTTGCGGGTCATTGGCTCTTACATCTTTCTCGCGCTCATGCGCTTGCTCTGCCGCGGAGTTTTTCGAGCCTGAGCATGAGAACGAAGTAAGAAATTCTGGCGTGCGGACTTTTCGCGCCCACAGCTTCTATGGAGCGAAGATTCCGTTGAGAAGGTAAAGGTGGCCCGGTTGCAGGTTGTAACCTTTGTGCGGGGTCATTTGGATCTCTACCTTTTTCGAGGCTTCGGCTTTTCCGAGGAGGCGCAGGTAGCGACTCAGGCTCGACGGAAGCTCGTAGCGCACGACCGCGCAGCCGGGGGCTTGTCCGAGCTCCTGGGCTTTTTTGACGGCGTCGTCGAAGTCTCCGACTTGGTCGATGAGTTTTGCCTCGAAGGCGTCTCTGCCGGAGAGCACGCGGCCATCGGCGACGCCAGCGCGGAGGTCGGCTTCGGGTAGTTTCCGCTCGGCGGCGACGATGCCGACAAACTTCGAGTAAGTCTGCATCACAAGACTTTGCACGTATTGTTTCTCATCGGGCTGGAGAACGCGGGAGCCGCTGAGCATGTCTTTGAATTTCCCGCTTTTGAAGGTGACCATTTCGAGTCCGACTTTGCCGAAGAGCTCGGCGTAATTAAGCGTCTGCATGATGACGCCGATGCTGCCCGTGAATGTCGTGTCGTGTGCGACGATGTAGCTGCTGCCGCACGCGATGTAATATCCGCCGCTCGCCGCAGTGGAGCCCATGCTCACGACGACGGGTTTTTTTGCCCGAGCGGCGCGGACTGCATTATAAATCATGTCGCTCGCCGTGACTTCACCGCCGGGTGAATCGATCGCGAGGATGATCGATTTCACATCCGTGTCTTCCAATGCGTGTTTGAGTTGGAGCTTGATGTCTTCGACCATCGACTCGCCGATTGCGCCCGGCTCGAAGTTCGAAATAAGTCCACTGAGTCGGATGACGGCGACTTTGCTTTTCGTCGCGGGACTGGCAGGCGGAGTGAGCCGGTGCTCGTGAAACTGCATCGAGTCGGCGGTGAGGCCGGTGGCTCCTCCGATGATGAAGAGCAAATTGAATAAAAGACTGAGACAGAGGACTACCGTCAGCAAAATGCCGAGGCAGCCGAAACGTTTTTCGTTGGCCATGCGCGGACCGTGGGGGAAAGGCGAGGGGAGTTCAACGCCGAACGTGCCCGAATTTATCGGCGAGGGCATTCGCGACGACGAGCGGGACGAAATGGGTGACGTCACCGCCGAGACTCGCGACCTCTTTTACCAAGCGCGAAGAGACGTAGCTGTATTCCTCTTTGGGCATGAGGAAAAGAGTCTCCAGCCGCGGTTCGAGGCGGCGATTCATGAGCGCCATCTGGAACTCAAACTCGAAGTCGCTCACCGCGCGGAGCCCGCGGATGACTGCGCTCGCCTCGGCATTTCGCGCGAACTCCACAAGCAAGCCGTGAAAGGAGGTGACCCGCACATTTTTAATCCCCGCGACTGCTTCGTTGAGGAGGACGACGCGTTCGTCTGGTGTAAAGAGGCCGCGTTTTTCTGGATTGAACGCGACGGCGACGACGACTTCATCGCACAGTTTCGCGGCACGTTCGATGACGTCGAGGTGGCCGTTGGTGACGGGATCAAAAGAGCCTGCGTAAATTGCGCGTTTCACGAATGCAGGTTGTGGCAGCGTTTCTGAATTCGCCAAGCGCAAAGCCCGCGTACGGTCACCGAATCGTAACCAGCATTACCGCGATATCACTATGGAAATCGGCACGGGCGGAATAGGGTGCGGGAATCAAATGCCAAATTCTTTGAACTCGGGATTGCGGGTCCGACCGCAACAAAGTGCGTCTTCGTTTTCCTACGTGAGCACGCCGAAAATTGCGGAAGTTCCTGCGCCGAGGAAGAGTCTGCTAAAACAATGTGCGCCGGGGCCTTGGGGGGATATTGAGTTTCATTACCTGTATCTCGAAGCTTCGAGTGCGCTGGTGGATGTATTTCAGATGCCGACTTCGGTCCCGCGGTGGAGTTTCCCAGGGCTCACGAGCGATGAGATTCGCGCGATTTTCGTGAAAGCGGGAATTCCTACTTATGGGATCGAGCGGTGGATGACGGGCTGCTTGCTGGAGCAAAGTGGGGTAATTCACATCCTGCCGCCGATTCCCGATCTGGAGGCGCTGACCGCAGTTCAGCGCTCCTCAATTTACGCGACGCTGGCGCAGTGGGAAGTGAACACGTTTCACAAAGATCCCGTCTTCATCACGGGCGGCGACGCGCGGGAGTTTCTGCGGAATACTGATATCGAGGCGGACCATGCTGCGTGGTTCGAGCGGATGTGCTATCGCCGTGGGCATGTGTTGTGTTTCTCCGACGTGCGGGCTTTGCTTTCGCGTGCTCGCAGTGACTCGGAGGTGAGGCGTCTTTTCAAGCTCTGCTCGCGCACGCGGACGCTTGTCGCAAGGCTGCGTCTCACCCCTGAAACGGACTACGATTCGCTCACGGCTTATTGGTCGAAAGGCGGACGGCGAAAGGACGTGCTCACCATGCTCAAGAGTGTCGCGGAAGCGCCCGGTGCGGAGCATCTCGACTTGATTCACATGCTGCCGCCACTGCCGCGTAAATTGCTCTACAGCTATCCTCCGCTTGAGCTGGCGATGCACGGGCGGATGCCGGACTGCCACTGGACCTCGCTGAACTTTTTCAATTACGAGCCGCGCGAGTATTACATCGATACGCGCCTCGCCTCGTCGCATGTCATCGAGAATTTCGCGCCCGTGGATGCTCCGTATCGCTTCGGCGACGTGCTCTTTTTTCTGGAAGGCCCGACGTTACAAGCGCTTCACAGTTGCGTCTTCGTCGCGGACGACATCGTGTTTACCAAGAACGGCGATAACGCGGCGAACCCGTGGGTGCTCTCGCATTTGGAGGACCTTCGGCAGGTCTATCTCAGCGGCAGCGGCGGATACGTGCAGGGCTATCGGCGCAAATAATCAAGCCGGTTTCCCAAACAGAAATTCCAGCGGCGCTCCCAATCTCGCTCTCCACGCAGTCAGCGAATGCGCCGTGCCGCGAGCCACATTCACCGTAAAGTCTCGGTCGCGGACGAAGCCCCGGCTCTGCAAAAGCGCCGTCACTTGATCCTGATAAAGCGGGATGTTCGCCTCCCCAGCGACCGTCCCGTGGTCGAAATAGATGCGCTGGCCACCGGGGCGAAGCTCTTTCGTCCGTGCCAAAATTCTGAGCAGCTCGCACTCGGCGGGCGTGTCGGCGCTCAAGTCCTCATAAGTCGGCGACATGCACGCAAACCGCCCAAAGGTCGCGGAATGTCGCATCGCCATCCAAAGCGCCAGCGAGCCCGCGAGGCCAAAACCAAGGACGCCGGTATGCTCCGCTTCGCGGAAAGTCCGGTCGCGGCAAAGCGTGTAGTCGATGAACGGCTTCAGATCGTTCACGATGAAGTCCGCCATTTTCGGCCCTTCCCACTGCGGCGAAAGTTCCTCATCGCGCAGCCCAAAATCCTCGCGGTGAAAAACAGCGACTAAAATCAGCTCGGGAACGGTTCCGAGTTTCGAAAGCGTGCGAACCCAAGTGTCGGCATCGAGCGTTTCATTTTCCGGCGAATTGAGCGCCGCGAGCGTGTCCTGCCCATCGAGCAAGTAGAGCACTGGATGCTTGGAATCGTTGCTGCGCATGTAGCCGGGCGGGAGCCAGATGATTGCCCGGCGGTGATGGCCCAGTTGCGTAGCGTCCAGCTCCGTCTCGATTGCCCTGCCGTAAAGAAGGTCGGCATCCACCGGCGCGGAGTCCTTCCAATGCTCCACCTCGATCGAAATGCTGAGATCGTGAGCGACGAGGTACGAATAATTCAGGCACGGCGAGCCATCGAGATGCGACTCCTCCACCTCCCATGAGCCCCGCGTGAGTTTGAACTCCACAATCCCGTAAGGCAGGTCACACGCCCCGCGAAACTTCCCATCCGCCCCGCGCTCCAAAACGAGTCCGCGGTCCGGGTTCCAGTTTCCCAATGAAGGGTCCGTGCCGACAACAACCACGCGCTGCCGACTTGGATCGGTCGGAATCAAGATCTCGAACGTTAATCGCGGCATGACTTTAAGGTGGCACGGCGCGGCGAAAATTGAAAGGCCGCAACGAACGCGAAGAATCCTTGGCTGAACGGGCAGGCGGAGATCGTGGTTCCAGCGGCGGAATCTACGCGTTTCAACTGGCCTAACGGACATTCCAGAAATTTTCCCGCCTCTGGAAATTCTATGCAACTTTTCCAGCGGGCTGTGGTTAATAGCAGATATGAATGAAGAACATGACGACCTGTGGGAGTTTCTCGGTAAGGGACGCGAGCAAAAGGCATCATCGTTTTTCACCGCGAATGTAATGCGCAAGGTCCGCGAGGAAATCGAGCGCCCGAGAGGCTTCGCGGCGCTCGCACTTTGGCTGCGGAGGAAATGGTTCTTCCCTCTGAGCGCTGCCGCGTGTGCGGTCGCCGTCTTTGCATCATTGCCGGGCGGGCTTCCGATTTCGCCGTCCGGCCCCAGTGTGGACGACATGGCCGTCGCCGTGGCCGAAAGTTCTGAACTCAATCTCATCGCCGATCTCGACACACTCGTGGCGGCGGATGATAACGCGATATGGCTCGAAGCAGATCCGTCCTCATTATTCTAGTTGCCGCCGCGTTCAGCGTCTCCGCACAGGAGGTGCCGAAAGCACCTGACGCCGCGCCGAAATTTCCGCTCCCACCGGGAGGCGGCCTCCCGCCGCATCACAGGCCCGACGGTGATGACCGCCGCCACGAGCACCGCTCGCCGTGGAAGCCAGGTGGCGAGCCCGGGCGACCGTCTTCCCAGCTCCCTCCCGAGGCGCAGGCGATGCGCGACCAGGCGAAGAAAGAGTTCGAGAAAATGACGCCCGAGCAGCGGCAGAAATTCTGGGGAAATTTCAAATCGTGGATGGACATGCCCGGAGATCAACGCGAGCGGTTCCAGAAAATGCACGAGGATCGGATGGAGCGGATGCGCACCGAGATTCAGGAAGTCATCAATCGCTCGGGCCTCACTCTCGACGAGGCGCAGCGAAAGCAGTTTGTGGAGCGTTATTTTGAGGAGCGGAAAATTATCGAAGAACGGTTGCGCAAAGAAATGGAAGACCGTCGCTGGCCATTGCTCGCCGCGATGGAGGAGCATCTGAAAGCGGAGTTTTCCAAGCCCGCTGAAAAGCCCGCCGAGAACAAATAGAACGCCTGTCCGCAATCGGTGGCTCAGGGGCTTTATCAGATCAGTTCGTTCAAAATGGCGTACCTGCTCGCGCAGTTATTCCCGCGCTGGTCCTTGCATTGGCTCGCCGCGCGCGTGGCTCTGGGCGGCGCAAACCGGAGACCGGCGGCGCGCAACGCGATGTTGGAAAATCTGAAATATGCCACGGACAAATCGCTCGAAGAGCGCGAGAAAATGTTCGAGCGGGGAGTCCAGAATTTCGGACGAATGCTCGCCGATTATTTCGTCACTGCGGCGGGCCGAAAGGATCTTCTCGCACCGCTGTTTGATTCATCGACAGGATGGGCGCACGTCGAGGCGGCGCGCGCAAAAGGCAAGGGAGTAATCCTCGTCACGGGCCATCTCGGACATTGGGAGCTCGGCGCGCAATGGCTCGCCTGCTGCGGCGTGCCGCTCACCGTGATTACGCTTCCGGAGCCCTCGCCGGATCTTTCCCGCTGGCGTGGCGCGGCCCGGCGGCAGTTAGGGATCGGCACACTCGAAGTCGGCCCAGGTCGGGAGTTTTCATTCGTGGAAATGCTCGCCGTTTTACGCCGAAATGAAGTGCTCGCCGTGCTCGTGGACCGGCCTTACGAGGGCACCGGGATTCCCGTGCGGCAGTTTGGCCGCGAAACGCAATTCAGCATGGCCGCCGCGATGCTTGCGCATCATACCGGAGCTGCGGTGATTCCGGCATTCGTCTTCGCGCAGCCGAGCTGGCGCTATGAATCAATGGCGCTGCCCGAAGTGCCGATGGAAACCGGCTCGCTTCGGCAAACGATGCAGCCGAACACGCAGCGAATCGCCGATATTTTCGAGTCGCTCATTCGCCGATATCCGGAACAATGGTTTAATTATGTCCCGCTCTATACTCGCCCTTAGTCTCGCTTTCACCATCACGGCCCACGCTCAGGAATTGAGCGCCGATGAGCAAAAGACGCTCGTCGCAAAATTCCAATCGCAGCGCGCGCAACTCCCGTCGCTCAGCGCGGAATTCACTGAGGAACGTACCACGCGACTCGTGAACAAGCCGATCGTCAGCAGCGGGACGATGGCCTTTCAAGCGCCCAATAAGTTTCGCCGCGAGGTAAAAGGCAACTCGCCGAGCACCGCAGTGTGCAATGGCGAGGAGCTGTGGATTTACTATCCCGCATTCAAAGAAGCCGAGCACTACACACTCGGCCAGCGCCAGATCTTCGACGACAGCCTCGCAGCACTGACGGCTGGACTGAACTTTGAGGGCGTGGAGAAGTTTTTCCGGGTCACTGCCAGTAAAGAGGATGGCGGATATCGAGTGGCGCTCGTGCCGAAATCGGGCGGCTTGAAGAAATACATCACCACGCTGCAAGTCTCGCTGGACGCCGACGGGATGATCAAAAAGACGGACGCTATTTTGCCGAAAGGCGACCGCGTCGTGACGACGTATCGCAACGTGAAATCGTCCAAGCAGAGCGACTCGAAATTCGACTTCGCGCCGCCCGCCGGAGTGAACGTGACCACGCCGCTTGGAAAATGACCGCGCGAATTCTCCTGCTGTTTTTCGGGCTGCTCGGCGTCGTCTTTGGGGGCGAAAGCGACGCATTTCATCCCGATAAACTTCGGGAGATGGATGCAGCAGTGCGGCTCGCAATCGCCGATAGACGCTTGCCGGGCGGAGTCTTGCACATCGAGCGCAACGGCTCGGTGTATCAAGCCGCCTT
>JAYTMG010000023.1:0-5232 GCA_043728745.1 Verrucomicrobiaceae bacterium | reverse complement strand
GCTGCTTGGCTCAAGCAGCACTACGGATGAAGGAACGTCTCATATGAACCCAACACTTCAAACTGCGGGGGACGAAGTCCTGCCGATTTACGTCCCTGTCGCGCTACCGGTAACGGTGGGCGCAACTAAGGAACCCGATTTAATTCAACCGGCGACTGCCGCTGAGGAGGAACTTCTCAACGAAAACGGAGACCCGCGCGCGGTCGTCCCCGAGCTCGTGGCGCGCGACATCTGGATCGATGAGCTCCATTCGCTGACCGTGCATGAACTCCACGATCGATTTGCGCAGCTCAAAATGCGGCCAAACCCGGAGAAATCCCGGCACTACCTCGTGTGCGATCTTCTCCGCGCCTACCACAAGCTAGGCTACAAGCTGATGGCGGAGGGAATCACCGAATTCATCACGAACGATGGCTGCGGCTTCGTGCGCTTCCCGCGATACAGCTTCCGGCCTTGTCCGCAAGATGCATTCTTCACGATGCAGCACGCCAAAAAGCTGAACATGCGTGGGGGTCATCTCGTGCAGGTTCGGTTCCGCCCAGCGGAGCAAAAGGAGAAGTATTTCATGGTCGAAGAAGTCGTCACGATCGAGGGGACTCCGTTTGCCGACTGGGTGACGCCCCGCGATTTCGAGACTCTCACGCCACGGTTTCCGGATGCGCGCATCCGGCTCGAAGGCACGGGCCGCACATCCGTCACGGCCCGCGCTGTGGACTTGATTGCACCAATTGGGCGGGGTCAACGTGGCCTGCTCGTGGCACCGCCGCGCGCAGGAAAGACGATCCTTTTGAAGGAACTCGCAATCGCCGCGCTGGCGAACAATCCAGGGCTGCATGTGATGCTCCTCCTCGTGGACGAGCGCCCGGAGGAAGTCACCGACCTGCAACGCAGTGTGAAAGGCGCGGAGGTCTATGCCTCGACATTTGACGAGCCCAGCACGCGCCATATCCAAGTCTGCGAAATCCTTGCGGATCGCGCAAAGCGGCTCGTGGAGCAGGGGAAGCATGTCCTCATTTTCCTCGATTCCATCACGCGGCTCTCGCGTGGCTACAATAATGCGCGGCCCGGCGGCGGACGCATCATGACGGGCGGACTCGACACGAAGGCACTTGTGAAACCGAAGAAGTTTTTCGGCAGCGCGCGCAATACCGAGGAAGCGGGAAGTCTCACGATTCTCGCCACCGCTCTCGTGGAGACGCACAGCAAGGCGGACGACATTATTTTCGAGGAATACAAAGGCACCGGCAACATGGAGGTAAAGCTCGACCGCTTCCTCAGTGACCGGCGCGTATTCCCGGCGATCGACCTTTTGCAAAGCGCGACGCGGCGCGATGAATTGCTCTATCATCCGGATGAGTTCAATCGGATTACTGTCCTCCGCCGCCAGCTCTCCGCGCTGCCTCCGCTTGAGGCGACCGAAGTGCTGCTCCATGCGTTAAAGGCGACCCAATCTAACGCGCAGCTTTTGATGGGAGGGTTGCGAGGCTGAACGACCCGGAGCGCGAGAATGGAATAAGCGGCACGCCGCAGGTCCCGCTTACTGATACCAGTGACGGGCTCAACGAACTGCTTCCGCATTTTGAGCCGCACGAGCGCATCGCGGTCGATACGGAGGCGGATTCGCTGCACTGCTATTTCGAGAAGCTCTGCCTCATTCAAATCACAGTTCCAGGGCTCGATTTTCTCATCGATCCGCTCGCGCCGATGGACCTCACTCCGCTGTGGAATTCATGGGCGGGAAAAGAGCTGATTTTTCACGGAGCCGACTACGATCTGCGGCTCCTGCGGCGCGCGGGCTGCCCGCCGCCGGCCCGCATTTTCGACACGATGCTCGCAGCGCGCCTCACGGGTGTGCAGGAATTCAGCTACGCGGCATTGATGGAAAAGCTCTTCCAGATTCCCATCGCCAAGGCTTCGCAAAAAGCGAATTGGGCACGTCGCCCGCTCTCCCCGCAGATGATGGAATACGCCGTAAACGACACGCGTCATCTGGGGGCACTCCGCGACATCCTTAGCGCCGATCTCGACCGCATGGGCCGACGCGCGTGGTTCGACCAATGCTGCGAGCGCGCCATCCGTGCATCCGAAGTGGACCGCGAACACGATGCGGACCAAATCTGGCGCATCTCCGGAAGCGGGCTTCTCCGTGGCCGCGCCGCTGCGATCTTCCGCGAACTTTGGCATTGGCGAGAGGACGAGGCGAAGCGCGTGGACAAGCCGACTTTCCACATCCTCCACAGCGAGATGCTCATCAAAGCCGCCGAGCGCATCCACGCGGGCGAGCGTGTCGAGTTCAAGCACATCCGCGGCCCGCGCGCGCAACGCTTCTTCATCGCCGCGCACAAAGGAATCGTGTGCCCCGAGGCCGAATGGCCGAAAGTCATTCGCGTCGCCCGAAACCGGCCATCGCAAGAGCAATTCCAGCGCTTTCTCGAGCTGAAAAAAGTCCGCGACGCGCGAGCGGCAGAGCTCAATCTCGACCCTTCGCTCATCTCCGCAAAAGCCACGCTCGAAGGCCTCGCATTTCGCCCCGAAGAAACGCTCCCGCGCCTCATGCCGTGGCAGCGCGAGATGCTCGGACTGTAGGCGGCGGGTGGGCGGGATTCGATGGGGAATGACGAATGACGAATGACGAATGACGAAGTCGCAAGCGTGCGGTGAACTCAACTCGCTTGCGTTTCGTCATTCGTCATTCGTCATTCGTCATTCGTCATTCGTCATTCATCCAAAGCCCCATGTAGAATCTTCGGTTCTCGTTCCCAAATTATTTCGCCGCTTTCGCGAACATCACTTTGCGTCCCGCAGCGCGCCTGCTAAAGACTCACGCCGATGTCGCATTCGCCTTTTAACATCCTCGCCGCCGACCAAAGTGGTGGTCTGATTTACGCGTTTGATAATTGCACGTTGCCGGGAAAACTCGTGCTGTTTTCGCTCTTCCTCGCGTCGTTGCTGTCATGGACCGTGATGTGGACGAAGTTCCGCCAGCTCAGGCGGGCACAGGCGCGGCGGGAGGATTTCCTCCAGGCGTTTCGTGGCAATCGCCAGCCGCTGAGCCTCTATGAAGCGCAGGAGCTTTTCCGGGGGACGCCGGTGTTTGCCGTGTATCAGGATGGATGCGAGGAGTTGTGTTTGCAGATGCTCGGCTCGGCAGAAGTGGACGATACTTTTTCTGCGCGGCTCGAGACGGCCACGCCGATTTCGCCTGCGCAAATGGGCGTGGTGAAGACGGCGATGGAGCGTTCCGTCGGTGAGAGCGCGCTGAAGCTGGAAGCCCGGATGGTGCTGCTTTCCACGGTGGTGAGCGGTGCGCCGTTTCTCGGACTGCTGGGCACGGTGTGGGGCGTGATGGAGACATTCGGCGATGTCGCGCAGGCGGGGAAAGCGAACCTCGCGGCGATGGCTCCGGGCGTTTCTGCCGCGCTCATTACGACCGTCATGGGCCTCATGGTGGCGATCCCCGCGATGTTCGGGCTCAACTATCTCGTCAGCACGATGCGTGGCATGGTCGTGGAGCTGGAGCTTTTTTCCGCTGAGCTGGCGAGCGTGTTTGAGCATCGCTACGTGGACCATCACATGCGCCGCCGGGAGCCCGTCGTATGAGGCGCAAGTTTTCCGAACGGCACCAGCTTACGACGGTGGGCGAGTTAAACGTCACGCCGTTGCTGGATCTCGCTTTCGTGTTGCTGATCATTTTCATGATCACCACGCCGCTCATTGAGAACAGCACCGACCTCGTTTTGCCGAGCGGCGATCCGCAGGGCACTCCGGCGAATTTGGATAAGGTTTACGCCATCTCCATTCGCGCCGACGGACAGCTTGCGATGGACGGACGTGCGGTCACTCTTGACGACGTGGAATCCACCCTCGCCGCCGCTGTCGCGAAGGACCCACAAACCGCCGTGCTCATCCGCCCGCACGGCGAGAACGCTGTGCAGAAGCTCATCGACGTGATGGAGACCGTGAAGCGGGCCGGGGTGCGGAAGGTCGGCATCGCGAACAATCCGAAAGCGGAATAGAGCGCCATGTTTCTCGATCCGCTGGCACCCGATGCAGAAAAAGAAGAACGCTTCTGGCGGACGTTCGCGATCGTGGTGGCAATCCATATCGTCGTCATTTTCGGAGGTCTCGCGCTTTCCCGCTGGCTCTTTCCGCCGCGCGTGGTGGAGCAAATCACCTGGCTCGATGGCGGCGCAGTTCCCGCTGAAGAAGCGGCAGCGCCGGAGGTGAAAACCACGGAGGCTCCAGAGCCTCCAACGCCGGAGCCCCCGCCGGAGGCACCAAAGACACCGAGTGATTTTGCAGAACCCGTCGTGCCCACACCAACGCCAGCGCCGACGCCGAAACCTGCAACGCCAAAGCCAACGACACCGAAGCCGACAACCCCGCGCCCAAAATCCACGCCGCCCAAGGGAAAGACGACCGCGAAAACCACCCCTCGCCCGACTCCGAAAAAAGAAGCCAACCGCCCGACTGCCCCGCGCGAAACCACGGGGACTACCAATGCTTCGAATCCGCAGGACGGCACCAAACCCGGCCCCGGTGCCGCCAATGGCACTGGCTCCAGCGTGGCCGTCGCCGAAGCGATTAAGGACTACGGCAGACTCATCCAGGGTCACTTCGACGGATTGTGGAATCAGCCGGTCGTGGGTGAAGAAGGGAACGCGGGCGCACAAATCGGCGTCATCCGTTTTCGCGTCGCCGCCGATGGCACCGTCGTCTTTGCGCGTGTGTCGAAATCGAGCGGCAGCCGCATCGTGGACGAATCGCTGGAGTCCGTTTGCAAACGGGCGACACGCCTTCCTGCGCCGCCGCCGTCGATTCAGCGCGCCGGATTTTTTGAGAGCTCCATCGAAATGGTGCTCAGCCGCTGACACACACCCTTGCTTGCAACTCCCGGCAGGCGATATAGACCGCTTACACATGTTTCCATCACTTGCGCTTCGTATTTTGCAGACCACCGACCCGCGCTGCCTCGGGAAGTTCCTTTGGAATTTCGGCTACAAGGGAATCCGGTCGATCCAGCTTTTCAAAAAGCGCATCCAGCACGGAGAATTCTTCCCGCCGTTTCTTTACATCTCGATCCTCAATTCCTGCAACCTGCGCTGCCAGGGCTGCTGGGTGGACGTCGCCGCAGATCGCGTCGCCATCGACCTTGAGACGCTGAACCGCACCATCAACGACGCGAAGGCGCACGGCAACGCGTTCTTCGGAATCCTCGGCGGCGAGCCGTTC
>JAYTMG010000022.1:0-4282 GCA_043728745.1 Verrucomicrobiaceae bacterium | reverse complement strand
TCCATCAAGCATCCCGACCCGAAGTTCGAGAGCCAGACAAAGGTGAAACTCATCTCGCCCGAGGTGGAGAGCATCGTGGGCTCGGCGACTTACGAGGGGCTGATGCTGCACTTTGACCAAAACCCGAACGTGGCAAAGCGCATCATCGACAAATGCCTCATGGCTGCCCGCGCCCGCGAGGCTGCACGCAAGGCCCGCGAGACCGTGCGCAAATCGGCGCTCACCGGCGGCGGACTGCCCGGCAAACTCGCCGATTGCTCCGAGCGCGATCCGGAGCTCACCGAGCTCTACGTGGTCGAGGGTGACTCCGCAGGCGGTTCCGCGAAACAGGGGCGTGACCGGCGTTATCAGGCGATCCTGCCCATCAAAGGAAAGATCATCAACGTCGAGAAAGCGCGCTTGGATAAAGTGCTGCAAAACACGGAAATCCAGACGCTCATCACCGCCATCGGCACCGGCATTGGCAGCAACACAGGCTCGGGCGATCAGGAATGGACGTTCAAAATGGAGAAGCTCCGGTACGGCCGCATCATCATCATGACCGATGCCGACGTTGACGGTTCGCACATTCGCACACTGCTGCTCACGTTCTTCTATCGCCAGATGCCCGAACTCGTGCGCGCCGGAAAAATCTACATCGCCTGCCCGCCGCTCTATAAAATCACCCGCAAAAAGCGCGAGCAGTACGTGGACGACGACGCAGCGCTGAACAAAATGCTCATCCAGCTCGGAGCCGAGGAAGTGAAACTCAAAAATCTCGCCGACGGACGCGAAGTGCCCGTCGCCGCGCTGAAAGAGCTGCTCACATTGCTCGATCGTCTCTCCCGTTTTGCCGACGCCATGCGCCGCCACGGAGCGGACTTCGAGGAATATCTCAACGCCCGCAACGCCGCCGGAAAACTGCCCGAGTATCTCGTCCGCATTCGTGAAGGCAACGTGGACACCACGCAGTTCTTCACCGACCACATCGCCGTGCGCGCATTCCACGAGAGCGACCCGGAGCTCGGACTTTTCGAGCCCGAGCCCGAGCCGATCCTCGACCTCACGAATCCCGACGGCACACCCGTCGTCCCCGCAGAAGCCGCCGCGCCTACCGCAAAGCGCGCCAAGAAGGAAGAAGGCCCACGCCGCCGCGCCCGCCTCGTCGAGCTCTACGAGACGCCCGCCATCGAAAAGTTCATCGGCGAACTCGCGAAAAAAGGACTCAAAATCGAGCAATACAGCAACAGCGACAAACCGATCTTCGAACTCACCGAAGGCGAAGGCGAAAAAGCCATCAAACACCAACTCTTCGCCATCCCAGAAATCCTCAACAAGGTCCTAGAAATCGGCAAACGCGGCCTCTCGATTTCGCGCTTCAAAGGCTTGGGAGAAATGAACGCCAAAGAACTCTTCGAGACCACCATGAACCCGGAAAAACGCCGGATGATGAAAGTGGACCTCAACGAAGACAACGCCGTCGAAGCCGACAAAATGTTCACCATTCTGATGGGCGATGTCGTCGAGCCGCGCAGGCAGTTCATTGAAGACAATGCGCTCAATGCGCGGTTGGATGTGTAGGGGAACAGAATATTTTTTACGTGAACAAGAACTTGAAAGCAGTCGAGGAAGAGCTGTTCGATTGAATGAAGATTCTAGACACCACGAAGGCCATCCGGGGCCGCGTAGCGGCAGCGACAATCGTAGTCAGCGGCTTTAGCCGTAGTGACGTGAGAAACAGGAACGGTACGGAGCTTCACACACTGCGTCTTTCTGCGAAGCGTTCACGCCTCGCATGCACGACGGCGAGTCGGCTAAAGCCGCTCCCGAGTAACACATTGCAAAGTATTGAAGAATGGAGCGTGGCGATTGCGGGAAATCATGTGCGGGGTAGGGCGGGTATTCTACCCGCCGTGCCGCGTATTCTACGCGGCACGCCCGGAGTGGAATCCGGGTCTTTCGCGAGAAGAACGCCCGTCCTACGCTGTATGCACCGGGTAGAATACCCGGTGCGGCGGGTAAAATACCCGCCCTACCCCGCGCACATTATTCCCGCTGCCAACGTCTTCGTGTTATTTCCCGTTCCTTCCGCATCTCGCAGTCTTTTGCTGACTACTTTCGCGTCCAGCCGCGCATTCACTTTTTCGCGCATCACACGGGCTGTAGTGGCGCAGGCGACCTCGCCTGCAGCAGTCCTGACAGGCGACTCGCCTGATTGCGCTTCGTTCCGCAGGAACGTCGGGCGAGTCGCCCGTCAAGACTCATGCCGGCGGGTCGCCTGCGCCACTACGCGCCATCGCTCGCACCTCGCCAATGCTTAGGACGCCATGCCATCGCTCTACGTCATCGCGGGCCCAAATGGGGCGGGGAAAACGACTTTCATCAAGCGGTTCGCGCCGAGTGAATTGGCGCTGCTCGACTTTCTCAATGCGGACGAAATTGCTCGCGGGCTTTCGCCTTTCGCACCTGCGCGGGCTCAACTGGAGGCTGGAAGAACCGTGCTAACTCGCTTTCGCCAATTTGTCGCCGAGGCTCGCGATTTCTGTCTCGAAACGACGCTTAGCGGGCGCACTTATCGCCGCCTTTTTGAAGATGCACGCGCACGGGGCTATCGCATCCAACTCGATTATTTGATGCTGCCTTCCGTGGCGCATTCGATTCGGCGGGTCGCAGACCGCGTTGAGGCGGGTGGGCACGATGTTATCGAGTCGGATTTGCGGAGGCGATTTACAGTGAGTTTGCAAAATCTTTTTTCCATCTACCGCTCGGTGGTGGACAAATGGACACTGCACTCGAACGAAGTGCTCAGGCCGCGAGTGATCGCCTATGGCACCGCAGAAGAAATCGAGATTTTGGACCACGCGAAGTTTGATAAAATCCGGGCGGAGTTTAGCCTGTCTGTATGAAAGCTGAATCTTTTTCACCGGCCTGCGGAGTTCCGATGCACCTGCTCTCCGAGCGTGCGCTAAACGAGGCGTTCCTGGCCACGGTCGAAGAACATCGCCGTGATGGTCGTCCGCTCGTGGTTGATCGCGAAGGTGCGGTCGCGGTTTTACCCGCTGAGGAGCTTGGCGCTGAGATACGCTACGCTCATTTGCGCATCGCCGAACTCGACGGTCAAATTGCGGAATTCCGCACTTCATTTTTACTCAACGAAACACCATGAACGCGCACGTCTTTGAAACTGTGATCCCGGAATCCGGAGATATTAACATCAAGTGTTTGCCCTTTCAGCCTGGGACGAATGTTGAAGTCATCGTGATCGAACGTCCGGCTTCACGCCCAGCCACGAACCTGCGTACTTTTTCCTATCGCGGATTGCCACATCGCTACGACGACCCGTGTGAACCAGCAGTGCCGCCAGAAACATGGGAAGCGAATCGGGAGGATGCTTCGCTGTGACTTTGTTGGATACCCATATTTGGCTTTGGTGGTGCGAGGGAAATCCTCGGCTGAAATCGCGGTTGCCGTGGCTCGATGCCCAGCCTCGTGACGACTTAGCGATTAGCATTTTCACAATCTGGGAGATCGCCAAATTGAGCGAGATTGGGAGAATCAGCCTGCCTGATCCGGTTTTAGATTGGGTGCGAAATAACCTGATCGGAACGGGCGTTCTGGTAATCCCGCTTAGCAAAGAAATCGCGGTGGATGCTTGTGCCTTGCCAAAGCCCTTTCATCAAGACCCTGCCGACCAAATCATCGTCTCCACCGCTCGTGCTTTGAACTGTGAGTTGCTCACCGTGGACGGACGTATTCTTCTTTATCCTCACGTAAAAACCATCACCGTTTGAACCAAACAACCACTCTCCTTCCCAACTAATCTGCAATGTATCATCAAAACGAAAAAGTCATTCCAATCAATGTTGCCGACGAGATGTCGAAGTCGTTCCTCGACTACTCGATGTCCGTCATTATTTCCCGCGCGCGGCCCGATGCTCGCGATGGGCTGAAGCCTTCCCAACGCCGCATCCTGTTCGCGATGTCGGAGCTGGGTACATGGCCGACTCGCAAGCCGCTGAAGTGCGCGAAGATCGTCGGCGAGACGATGGGTAATTACCATCCGCACGGAGACCAGGCGATTTACCCGACGCTCGTCCACATGGCCCAGCCGTGGGCGATGCGCGAGATGCTCATCGAGGGGCAAGGAAACTTCGGCAGCGTCGAAGGCGACCCGCCGGCGTCCATGCGTTACACCGAGGCGCGTTTGCAGCATCTCGGCGCGGCGCTGATGGATGACATGGACAAGGATACCGTCAACTTTGTCCCAAACTACGACGAGACGAGGCAAGAGCCGACGGTGCTG
>JAYTMG010000021.1:0-2262 GCA_043728745.1 Verrucomicrobiaceae bacterium | reverse complement strand
TCGGATGGTGACACGGCTCGCGAGAGGCGGAAAACTTCAACAATCAACAATCGGAGTTCATCAATCAGCAATCAGCCGGATGAGTATTACAATTCCACTTTTAATCACACTCCGAACTCGCGAATCAAATCCCACTCATTGGCCGGCGACGAGACTGCGAACCCGACATCCCCATTTATAGCGCACTACTTGTCCCCCAATCACTGTCATTTTTCGCAAGATGCGCATCTGCGATTGCAATGCGGCGATGGTCACGCCAAAGAACGTGACCCGCTGCGGGTGAGTAACACGCGCGGCGCACCGGACCAAAAATCCCGGAACCCGTTTCACAAACTCCAATAACAAACACATGAATCAAGAAACCAGAATCATCACTCCAGATCAGTTCGATCGCCGCAGCTTCCTGCGCCGGTCGGGAGGTCTCCTCGGCGGCGCGGCGATTGCCACGGCGCTCAACCCATCTTACTTCGCCCACGCGGCAGGCAGCGAAGAAATCAAAATCGCGCTCATCGGTTGCGGTGGACGCGGCTCCGGCGCGGCAGGTCAGGCGTTGAGCACGTTCAACCAAGGACCGGTGAAACTCGTTGCGATGGCGGACGTTTTCGAAGACCGCCTGAAGAGCTCGCTGAGCAATCTCCAGAACCAGCACAAGGAGCGCGTGGATGTGAAACCGGAGAATCAATTCATCGGCTTTGATGCGTATAAGAAAGCGATCGCGCTGGCCGATGTCGTCATCCTCGCCACGCCTCCCGGCTTCCGCCCGATGCAGATCGAAGAAGCGGTGAAGCAGGGCAAAAATATCTTCACCGAGAAACCCGTGGCGACCGACGCTCCCGGCGTCCGCACCGTCCTCGCCGCAGCGGCGGAGGCAAAAAAGAAGGGCCTGAAAATCGGCGTGGGACTCCAGCGCCATCATCAGAAAGGCTACATTGAAACGATGAAGCGCCTGCATGATGGAGCAATCGGCGACATCCACACACTGCGCGCCTACTGGAACGGCGCAACTCCGTGGGTCAAGAAACGGGCCGACCTCGAGAAGACCGCTGGGCGCAAACTTACGGAGATGGAATACCAAATGCGCAACTGGTATTACTTCACATGGATCTGCGGCGATCACATCGACGAGCAGCACATCCACAACCTCGACGTGATCAACTGGGCGAAGGGCTTCAAGTATCCCGTCAAAGCGAACGGCATGGGCGGATGCGAAGTGCGCAAAGGTGCCGACTATGGCGAGATCTTCGACCATCACGCGGTGGAATTTGAATACGAAGACGGCTCGCGCTGCTTCAGCCAGTGCCGCCACATCGTCGGCTGCTGGAACAGTGTCTCCGAGCACGCCCAAGGCTCGAAAGGCAAGAGCGACATCTCGCGCCACACAATCAGCCCGACTGGCGGCGAAGCATGGCGCCACAAGAACGAAGGCGACAAAGACCCGTATCAGCAGGAGCACGACGACTTCTTCGATGCCATCCGCAACAACAAGGAATTCAGCGAGCTGGAATACGGCGCGATGAGCTCCATGACCGCGATCCTGGGCCGCATGGCGACCTACAGCGGCGTAGAAGTGTCGATGGAAAAAGCGCTCAAGGAAGGCAAGAGCCTCATGCCGCCAACGCTCGCATGGGACGCCGACATGCCCGTGAAGCCGGGTCCAGACGGGATGTATCCACGCGCCATCCCCGGCACCTGGAAGCCTTACTAAACCGAGAGGTTTTTCAACGCACTCAAACGCCCTCCTTCGCACATGCGGAGGAGGGCGTTTTTTTGTCCGAACGATGTGCGAATTTGGAGTTCGCATAGTGTCTTCGGGAAATCAATGAGACGTATCATCGCCGAGCGATCTGCCGCGGGTAGGGCGGGGCATTCTGCCCGCCGTGGGGCGTATCCTACGCCACACCCGGTGGAGTATTTGGGCGTAACGCTGGCGATGGTCACGCCGAACGACTCCACCGGGCACTGCGTAGGATACGCAGCGCGGCGGGCAGAATGCCCAGCCCTACCCGTTACATATCCCTCGGTATTGCATCGTTTCTTTCATCTCGGAAAGCGGTCTCACACCTCGGCGGAGCCGATCACAGACGAATTCCGGATCGACGATGCGATGATTCGAGGACGAGCGTTACACTAGTGCTCTGTCAGTCGTGAGATGATGGTAACCGATTGAGCAATCCGGCGGTGACTTGTGACTCGTGAGTGGTGACTGGTCGCAAGCGTGTTGGCGTGGTTTCCCCGCTTGCGACTAATCACTTCTCACCAGTC
>JAYTMG010000020.1:0-2756 GCA_043728745.1 Verrucomicrobiaceae bacterium | reverse complement strand
CGGAGTCGCGGCAGCGCGGCTCCCGCTTTGGATTTCGAGAGCTGCACGCCCAATGTGACGAGCGCGACGGCGACAAGGCCATCGTGAAAGTATTTCAGCGGAACCCACAGCCATCGCATCCCTTCGTCGTCCGGAGTGATAGGCCCCCAATTAGCGCGGACAGTCAGCGCGATGATGACGGCCCACACGGATGTCTGGCGCAAAATCGGCGCGAGCGAGCGAAAGCCCGTGTTTTTTGCCGACGAAAGCAGGAACACCCCAAGCGTAAAATTCCCGATGTTCTGCACAAGAATCACAAAGACTTGCAGCGCCTCGGCGGGCCCTGGAAATGCGAGGTGCATGAGCGGGATGCCGTAGTTCGCCGAGTTGTAAAAGATACTGGCGATCTGGAGCGAACGCGTCTGTTCCCGAGTCGCTCGGGTGAAGCGAGCGACGACGGCCGCGATGGCAAACAGAACGAAGACGACCGAGACCGTGTATGCGACCGCTTTGAGTGCTTCGCTTCCTTTGAGCTGCGTCGTGGTCAGCTCGTAAAAGATGAACGCTGGCACGAACAAATTGAGGTTCAGCTTTACGACGGTCGCGAGATCGACGCCCCACTTCCGATCCAGCAGCCAGCCAGCGCCGAACATGATGAGAATCGGCAGCAGCACTTGCGCAAAGACGGTGAAGATGAGCATGAAACGCTGCGGTCATACGCAGCCCGCCGCTTTAGTTCAAACAGCGAAACTCTTCC
This sequence comes from Verrucomicrobiaceae bacterium, assembly GCA_043728745.1. Taxonomy (GTDB): domain Bacteria; phylum Verrucomicrobiota; class Verrucomicrobiia; order Chthoniobacterales; family Chthoniobacteraceae; genus SXWH01. The sequence continues at coordinate 2,020 of JAYTMG010000020.1, read as the reverse complement.
CGGAAAAATACACCGCCGCCGACCCACTGGATACTGCGTTGCGCTTTTGCGTGGTAGCCATTTGCTGATACAAAGCGTATCCCGATTCCATCGCTGATGCTTGAACTTTCAAATCACAACCAACCGACTGCCTCAACCTCGCAGAAAGCGCCCGCGCAGTGAAGACGCTCGCAATCATCGGGACAGGTATCTCCGGGCTGGGTGCCGCGCATTTTTTGCAAGGACGATACGACCTTTCGCTCTACGAACAGCACGACTACGTCGGTGGCCACACCAATACGATTACGGTCGATGAGAGCGGACGCCCCGTGCCCATCGACACAGGGTTCATGGTCTTCAACCACGTCACTTACCCGAACCTCACGCGTCTTTTTCGCGAGCTGGATGTCGCGACAAAACCGACCGACATGTCATTCAGCGTGCGCGAATGTGCGAGCGGACTGGAGTATAATGGCGGGAGCATGAATCTGCTTTTTGGCCAGCGCAGGAACCTCCTAAATTTACGGCATTGGAAGATGCTGATGCAGACCAACCGATTCAACGCGGAAGCAGTGGCTGCACTCGACGACCCGCGCTTTGCCACGATGACGCTCCGCGATTACGTGGCGGAGCGAAAATACGGCGAAGACTTTTTGCAGCGATATCTCGTCCCGATGAGCGCGTCGGTGTGGAGCACGCCACCGGCGCTGATGCTCGATTTTCCCGCAGTGACGCTCCTGCGGTTCTGGCACAACCACGGATTTCTCGGCCTCGACACACAGCACCAATGGCACACCGTCGTGAACGGTGCGAAGTCGTATGTGCAAAAAATCACCGCCCCGTTTCGCGACCGCATCGGCGTGAAAAAGAAAGCCGTTCGCGTCGAGCGCGCAGCCACTACAGCCCGCGTGACTTCCGCCGATGGCGAGGTGCGCAAATTCGACAAAGTCATCCTCGCCTGCCACGCCGATCAAGCACTGGCAATGCTCGCAGACCCGACAGACACGGAGTCGCGCCTGCTGCGGGAATTCAAATACCAGCCCAACATCGCCACGCTTCACAGCGACGAATCCATCATGCCGCGCACCCGCCGCTGCTGGGCTGCGTGGAATTACAGGATCGAGTCCGGCGGCAACGGACTCCCGACTGTCCACTATTGGATGAACCAACTCCAGGGCGTCTCGGACCGCGCGAACTATTTTGTCTCGCTCAACTGCCACGACCAAATCGCGCCCGATAAAGTGCATCGCCGCATCGACTACGAGCACCCGCTTTTCAATCTTGCTGCCATCGCCGCGCAAAAGGAACTGCCAGCGCTCAACCGCATCTCGCCCGACCAGACGACTTATTACGCCGGAGCGTGGTTCAAGTATGGCTTCCACGAAGATGGATTTACGAGCGGGCTGGAGTGCGCGCGAGCCGTGACGGGCGAGCCGATTTGGACATGAACTCCTGTCTCTACGAATGCGACGTGATGCATCACCGGCTGGAGCCGAAGGTGAACCAGTTTCGCTATCGTATCTTCATGTTCTCGCTCGATCTCGATGAGATCGACTCCCTCCGCATCCCATTCTTCAGCCGCAATCGCTGGAACCTCTACGAGTTTCGCGATCGCGATCACCTCACCATCGCGGGCTTCGAGACGAAGTCGTTGAAGGCGAACGTCATCGGCTATCTCGCGCAGAACGGCATCCAGTTTCCGCCCAGCGGGCGTATCCAGTTCATCACACTCCCGCGCGTGCTCGGCTATGTCTTCAATCCAGTCTCATTCTTTTTCTGCTTCGACGCAGCGGGCTCGCCCCTGTGTGCCGTTGTCCAAGTCGGGAACACCTTCCGCGAGATGAAGCCTTACCTCGTCCCTGCGCCAAACGCCGACGGCTCCTTCCGACTTATCACGCCGAAGCACTTTTACGTCTCCCCGTTCTCCGCGCTCGATCTCTCGTTCGACTTCAAACTCCGCGTCCCCGGCGACATCCTCGACATCCACATCGACGACCGCGACGGCGAGCGCCGCGTGTTGCTCAGCGCGCTCACGGGGAAA
>JAYTMG010000019.1:0-1495 GCA_043728745.1 Verrucomicrobiaceae bacterium | reverse complement strand
CGAATGCACGCTGACCTTGCCGTGCGGGATGGCGGCGTTCCACTCGTGCGCCAGCGGCGGATTTCCCGGCACTTCGACCATGCTGCTGCGCGGCGAGCGGCCCGGCTTCACGGCGGGATTGCCGGGATCAAGCGTCTGAAATCCATCGATGGAAAAACTGTAGCTGTAGAGTTCCGGCGCGAGCGGCCCGACGGTGACGCTCCAATTGCCGTTCGCATCTTTCGTCATCGGCTTTGCACCGGGCCATTCGCTGGACACGGAGACGTTAGTCGCATTCGGCGCGCGCACCCGAAAGGTGACGGTGCGGTCCGCCGCGACTTCGGGGGAGAGGGGTTGCGTTGGGCCGACGCGGCGTGGTGGAGGATTGGTGGGGTCGGCGGCGAGGGCGGCGGAAATTCCAAAACCCAAAACCCAAAACCCAAACAAGCTCCAAATTCCAAATCCCAAACGGCGCGTTCGGGCGTGCGGCCACTTGTCATCGCCTTCCCGCGTGCCAGCCTGCCGGCACGTCGGTGCGACAGGTCGCGCCGGGAAAAGGTGCGGACAAGTCAGCGCACTCCAAATGCTGCGGCGCGCGTCGTCAGCCCATCGGTTGGAGCTTGGAGTTTGGAATTTATTTGGGATTTGGGATTTGGGATTTGGAGTTTTCATAAAACAGCGTCCGATCCGGCCGGCGTAAAAATTCAACTAAGTCCGCCACATCCTGCTCGCTCATTCCCGCCTCCAGTCCCTCGGGCATCAGCGACTGGCCACCGGTTCTGAACTCTTTCAATTCCGCGCGCGGCAGTGTGAGATCCGGCTCGTTCGCCCGCCGCAATGTCACCGTCGTCGCGGACTCGTTCGCGATGAATCCGGTGTAAGTGTCACCCGCCTTCGTCTCCGCGTGGTACGCGACAAAATCCGGCAGCACCTGCCGGCTGGGATCAAGAATCTCCACCAGCAACGTCTCGCGCGAGTGCGTGCCGATGCCTGACAAGTCCGGCCCCACCTTCGCGCCCACGCCCTGCATCTGATGGCACACGAGGCACGCGCGCTCGAACTGCGCCGCGCCGCGCGCGCGGTCGCCGGTGAGTTTCAGCGCGGCGCGATACTTCGCGACGACTGCTTCGCGGTCCTGGGACGCGGAGCCTTTGAACAATTCAACGGCCCGGGCTTGCACTTCCGCATCCTTGAAATTTTCCAAGGCCTGACGAGTCGCCGGGTCAACTTCGGTCAACGGCACCTTTCCATCAGCAACGGCTCGTTCCAATTCGAGCGCGGCGGCTTTCGACCGCACAGACGACGCGATGATCTGCCGCCGCACCGTCCTGCTCAACGGCCCGCGCCGGAACAGCATGGCAATGGTTTCAGAGTGACCAGATTCCAGCACCACTTTCGCGGCAGCGATTTGCAGCGCGTCCGGTTCGCCCCCGCCGATCAGATGCACTGCTTCTTCTTTCCCGATCAGCCGCACTGCCTTCATCCGAAGGGACAAGGGCGCGCTCGTGTTCCGGGC
>JAYTMG010000018.1:0-1740 GCA_043728745.1 Verrucomicrobiaceae bacterium | reverse complement strand
CAACCACTGGCCGAGCTGCTCGGCGTGACAGGGCATGGCGCGGTGCAGCGGGCTCTGGGCATCGGCGTGTGGCTACGAGACTCATGAAACGCGCCGATTTCGAACAACAGAATGAGGCGAATTGGCAAGAGCTGGAAGCCGCCGTGAAAGAGCTCGACCGCAAGCGCCCGCTCCTCGATGCCGACCGCCTCCCGCGCTTGTTCCGTCAAGTCTGTGGCGACCTTGCGCTCGCGCAGCAGCGGATGTACGGGCGGAAGCTTTGCGAGCGGTTAAATGGAATCGTCATCTCCGCATGGGGCCATCTCCACTCCACGCTCAACCGCGGTTCCAGCGGGCTCGCGTTGTTTTTTGGGCACACCTTCCCCGCCGCAGTGCGCTCGCAATGGCGTGTTGTGTGGTTGTGCATCGCGATGTTTTGGCTGCCGTTTCTCGCATTCATTGCGGCAGCCTATTTCGAGCCCAAGTGGATTTACGCCGCGCTGTCGCCTGCGCATCAGGTGATGATGGATTCCCAATATGGCACCGGCACCGAGCAGGAATACATCCGCGAACATTTCGGCGGCAATTTTGCCGCGACCGGATTTTACATCATCAACAACGTCTCCATCGCGTTCCGATCTTTTGCATCGGGAGTGCTCTTTGGAGTCGGTGCAGTCTATGCGCTGGGTTTTCAAGGCGTCATCCTCGGGGCGATGTTCGGCTACGTCCACGCCAATGGAAACCTCCACCGGCTCTACACATTTTGCGCGAGCCATTCATCGTTCGAGATTCTCGGCATCATCCTCTGCGGAGCCGCAGGCACCGTCGTCGGGCTCGGCTTGGTTAAACCGGGCCGTCTCTCGCGAAAGGACGCGCTCGCTGCGACCGGACGCAAGGCGCTGCCCATCCTCATCGGTGGCGCGCTCATGGTCACGCTCGCCGCCCCGATCGAAGCATTCTGGTCCCCGTCCAGCGTCCCGGCGCAAGTGAAGCACACCGTCGGCATCCTTGGCTGGCTGGGCTTCGCGGCATACTTCATATTTGTCGGGAGAAGACACAACCCCGCGTAATCAAGGCGTTTCTTGCCGTGAAAAACGCTGGCATGTCGGCGACGGGCGCTGGCCGCTCGGAGGGAACTTTATCGAGCGCGGGAAAATGTCCCTGTTCCTGACAACGTCTCGCCGATGAAATCGAGGAGTTCCCTGCGCCCCGTGCGCTCTTCCGCCGACGTGCTGAAAACCCGCGGCATGTCTTGGCACCACGCAGAGATGTGACCCTGAAAAAGCTCGATGTGATTTTTCAACAGCCCCGGCTTCACCTTGTCCGCCTTGCTGAAAACGAGCGCGAACGGCACCGATTCCTCCACGAGCCATTCCACGAATTCCAGATCGATTTGCTGCGGCGTATGCCGTGAGTCGATGAGCACAAAAACGCCCGCCAGATTCTTCCGCCCCGTGAGATACGTCGCAATCATCTGCGCAAAACGATCCCGCGAAGTCTTCTCCCTTTTCGCGTAGCCGTAGCCCGGCAAGTCCACGAGCGTCCACTTGTTGTTGATCAAAAAGAAATTGATCAACTGCGTATGCCCCGGCGTCGCCGAGACCTTCGCGAGCGCCTTTGCGCCAGTAAGCATGTTGAGCAGCGACGACTTCCCGACGTTCGACCTCCCGATGAATGCGAACTCCCGCAACTCCGATTCCGGGCATGAAGCAAGGTCCGGCGCGCTGATTTGAAATTTGGCTGAGACTACATTCATGTCCC
>JAYTMG010000017.1:0-12116 GCA_043728745.1 Verrucomicrobiaceae bacterium | reverse complement strand
AAAATGCTCGGCGCAGACCCGCTCCGGCGCGGCATCGTGAGCGCGGAACGCATCGCGGAAGGCCCGACATTTTCTACACGCGACATCGGCGTGCCGCTCATCGGCGACGACATCGCTTTCCGCCCCGTGTATATGACGAACGCGCCGGACGGCTCAGTTTTCATCGCCGACTTTTACGAGGAATACATCGCCCACGGACAAAATTACCAAGGCCAGATCGACCCGGGCACTGGCCGCATTTACCGCCTGCGCGGAAAAGACGCGCCGCTGGAAAAGGACACGAACCTTTCCAAAAAACCGACGACCGAACTCGTCGCGCTGCTGCGTCATCCGAACAAGTGGCATCGCATGACGGCGGTTCGGTTGCTGGGCGAGCGTCGCGACAAATCCGCGCTGGAGCCGCTTAAAAAGCTGCTCGCGGAAAAGGAGACGCATCCCGCGCTGGAAGCACTATGGGCGCTGCATCAGATGGGGGAACCGAGCGAGGCGTTCGCTCATCCAGCGCCGTACGTGAGAGCGTGGGCGATTCGGTTGAGCGGAGACGCGGGTAGGGTGGGCGTCCCGCCCGCCGGTCCGCGCGTCTCGCGTGGACCATCGAACGTCGAGTTGGACAGCCACATCGATCCGCTGGCGAGTGTGCCAGGCAGGATGCCCGGCACGGCGGGCGGGACGCCCACCCTACCCGTCTCCTTCGCCAACGAAGATCACCCGATTGTGCGCCTACAGATCGCCTCCACGGCTCGTGGACGTCCCAGCATAGAATCGTTGCCGTACATTTCGCGCCTTATCATCGACGAGTCCGTTCCCAACCATGAATGGCTGGCGCTGCTCTGCTGGTGGAACATAGAAGCAGCAATGGAAGCTGGCGAGCGCCTCGAAATTCTAAAACTCGCGCAGACTTGGCGGACTTCGAAGACCGCCCGCGAGCAGATCATCCCTCGGATCATGCGCCGCTTCGCGGCTTCCGGCACGCGCGCCGATCTTCTTAGTGCAGCGATGCTTTTGAGCCAGACCGACGAGGCAAATCGCCCAGCGCTCATCGCCGTATTTGAGGGCGAATTCAAAGGCCGCACGCTTCCTTCGCTGCCCGATGAACTCGTCGCCGCACTCGTCAAGGCGGGCAGCACTTCCATCGGCTTTCGCATCCGGCAAAGCGATGCGGCTGCGGTGTCCGATGCGCTGAAGCTCATCGCCGACCCAAAGGCGAAGCTCGAAGAACGTCTCCTTTGCATCCGCACGCTTGGCGAGACGAAGACGGCCATCGCCGTACAGCCGTTGCTCGCGCTCGCGACCACCGATGCAAACATCGAAATTCGCAAGGCCGCGCTGGGTTCGCTTTTGCCGTTTGACGACGCGCAAATCGGCACGACCGTCGCCGCGCAATTCGCTTCGATTTCCAACGATGCACAGCCTGCGGCAGTCACACTGCTCGCCAGCCGCGACGCCACGCGTTTTGCGCTCCTTACGCTCGTCGAAAACGGCGCGCTCAAATCGACAGACGTTCCCCCGGAAGCCGTCGAATGGTTGCGCGAAAAGAGCGCCGATCGTGAGAAAGCCGCGCGTCTTTTCCAAGTCGCACCTGCCGTCGCTGACCGCGCGCAATCCGACAAAATCCGGGCCATCCTCGCTGCGGGAAACGGCAACCCGTACGACGGCGAAGCGACCTACACCGCCCGCTGCGCCGCGTGTCATCAGCTCTTCCACAAAGGCGGCAAAATCGGCCCAAACCTCACAGCGTATCAGCGCGAAGACCTCGGCACGATGCTCACCAGTATCCTGACCCCAAATGCCGAAATTCGCGAAGGCTTTGAGAACTTTACCATCACGACCAAAGACGGTCGCACACTCGGCGGATTTCTCGCGGATAAAGATGCGAACGTCTTAACCTTGCGCGGCCTCGATGGACAAGACATCGCCCTGCCCCGCGACCAGATCGCCGAGATGAAAAGCGCAGGCCGCAGTCTTATGCCGGAAGGCTTGCTGGAAGGTCTCACCGACCAGCAACTCCGGGACTTCTTCGCGTATCTGCGCATCCCGCAGCCGATTTCAAAATAGGGAAAGAGCTGCGTTTGGCCCTCGCCAATTTCGACGTGCCGTGCGGCCCTGTTTAAGCTATTCAGTGGCTTCGCACTTCAATGCTCCACCGCTCTAAACCATGCCTTATGAAAAACCGTTGCCTCTCACTCGCCGTCGCGGCTGTTTCGCTTTTCAGCGGGGAAGCCTCGGGCGTGATGATCGTGCTCGATTACTCGAATGACACATTTTTTGCGGGGAATGCTGCGGCTCGGAATGCGCTGGAGGCTGCGGCTGCCGACTTGAGTGCAGCGATTACTACGAATCTCTCGCCCGTCGATGCAGATGTTTTCACCGGCGTGAATGGCTCCACTTCCGCGACGTTCGACTGGCGTCTTACGTATCCGAATCCGGCGACTGGTTCCGCAATGACGATCGAGGTTCCGCGATTGGCGGCGAATGAAGTGCGTGTTTTCGCGGGCGCGCGGAATCTTGGCGGTGGGACGCTTGGCGTCGGCTCGGGTGGCGGCGCGGGATTCGGATTAAGCGGCAGCGGATTTCCGAATCAATGGATCGGTGCGGTCGATGCGGCAGAGGCGCTTTCCAACGCGAAGCTCCCGCGGGGTGATGGCCCCACAATGGGGAGCATCAGCGGAAGCAGTAATTTCGGCGGGTTCGTCGGCGAGTATTCGCTGCAATACGGCGCGATGGCCGGGAGCATCGCGTTTGACCTCGACACCGATGACGACGGCGATACCGACACCCCTGCGGAGCTCAATGCGTTCTGGCAGTTCGACCACACGACGGCGGTGGTGTTTGAAAAATACGATTTCTATTCCGTGGCGCTGCACGAGCTGATGCACGCGCTCGGCATCGGGCAGTCGGTGGACTGGACGAGTAAAGTGTCAGGGCTCAATTGGCTCGGTGCACAGACCATCGCGCTGAACGGGACGGGCACCGGAATTATTGCGCCCGACGGGTCGCACCCGCGGGACGGCCTCACGAGTCTGTTGCTCGACGGAGTGACTTCGCAGGAAGTGGTGGCGAGCCCAATTCTCTCTAACGGCGAGCGGCGGGAATTGACGCAACTCGACCTCACTTTTCTCCAAGACATCGGCTGGGATACCGTCGCGATTCCTGAGCCCGGCACGACAGCGTCTTTGCTTTGCGGACTCGGATATTTGCTCACCCGCCGCTCACGGCCAGTGCGCAGGAACCTCGGTTGAGCGAGGTTGGATCTCGCAGTTTTCGGCGCGCGGAATTTCGTTTCGGCGGTCAGTGTTTCGGCACGCTGACGAGGCGCTCAATCCATGCGAGCATCAATGCAGAAAAAACGAACGCCATGTGGATAATCACTTGCCAGAGGATTTCGTGTTGGGTGTGCCCTTTGAGATCGATGAAGGTCTTCAAAAGGTGAATGGACGAGATGCCGATGAGCGCAGTGGCGAGCTTCACTTTGAGCACTCCGGCATTCACGTGAGAGAGCCATTCCGGCTGGTCGGGATGTTCGTCGAGGCGCAGCTTCGACACGAATGTCTCGTAGCCGCCGATGATGACCATGATGAGGAGATTCGCGATCATGACGACGTCGATGAGGCCGAGGACGATAAGCATGATGTCCGACTCTTTCACCGTACCGACATGGGTCGCGATGCTGATGAGGTGCCAGAGCTCCATGAAAAACCGGAAGACATAAACGCCCTGCGCGACGATGAGCCCGAGGTAAAGCGGAGCCTGCATCCAGCGGCTTAGAAAGATGAGTCGTCCGAGCATGTGTTGTTGTTTGTTTTGCGAATTCATTGTCCTTTGAGCGCGGAAACAGTGCGTGGCTCACGCGACGACGGCAAGTGTTCCATGCGCGGAAATTTCACGGGCTCGAATACAAGGCGGACCGGGTCCACGGAGGTGGGATTCGTATCGATGATTTTAAAACCGGAGTCGCGCAACGGCGACGAAGACGCCGGGACTGTGTTCATCAAAGTTGGCCCGCTCTCCTTCACACGTCCGACGCGCCGGGGGATTCGCGGGCTAATTGCGTGGTTGAAAGACGATCGCGTCGTGCTCAATGCGGAGGTCCGTGCCGGAAAGCTCGGCCATGTATCGAAGCGCATCCAGCGCGGGGATTGTTTCCAGTTTCAACGTGAGGATCGCACTCGCGGCGGTGCCGCTTGCGAGCAGGTTCACGCCTTTACCCTCGGTGTCGAGCTCCTTGAGTTTGCGGCTGAGGAAAGTCGCGCATTCGCTCATGGTGGCTGCTTGGAAATCCAATCTCGGAATCTCGATCGCGGAGAGTTTTTCCATGATGACCTGGCCTTTTATCGCGACGGTGTTGACGATCGATGGTCGGGTCTCCGTGCCCGCAGATCCGACGATGACAGCGTGGGTATCCCAGCGAATGGTGGCGTCGGCGAGCAGCGCGACGATTCGCACGGCTTCGGGCAGCGTGGTGTTTGTGACTCCAAACGACACGCGCCGGGCAGCCAGTTCCTCCGCGTTGACCGGGGCTGGCGGCGGGGCGGCGGGCGGCTCATCCAATCCCGCGATTTTCACAGCGCCGGGCAGTCCGGGAATTCCTTGCTGCGGCGCGACTGGTCTGGCGACTGCTGCGGTATTGAGGACGATGTTGAGCTTCGTTTCGTTCGGCGCAGGTTGCCGTGTTTTTTTCGAAAGAAATTCAAGCACCTCGCGAGTGGTGGCGTCTTTGAAGTCGATGCGCGGGAGAACGGTCTTCGCTGCACGCTGGGCAAGTCCGGCGCGGCCAGCGTTGAAAGCCACGGTGGGAAGAGGCACTGCTTTGTCGTCGGAAAGAATCGCCGCGTTTCCGCTCCAGCGAACGGAATATCCCGCTGCATCTGCGCAGTATCGGATTACTTCCGGCGCGGGGATATTGGCGAGGTGGAGCGAGATGGTCTTCGGTTCTCGGGTGACTGTTTTCAGGATGATGTTGATGCCGCTTTTATCCGGCGTGAGATCACGAGAGGCTCGGGCAAGGAAGGTTGCGGCGTCTTGCAGGGTCGCGTCTGCAAAATCGATCTTTGGATAGCGGATACCAGCCGCCTTTTCATAAGCGGGGCCGGATTGCGCAAATGCTTCGGCGATCAGGGCGGTGAAGGCGATTGCTGCGAGCTGGAAGGGCGATGCTTTCATAATGGGATTCAGTTTTCAGCATTTGAGCGCCGAACGCTCGCAAGGGGAAGTGATCTTTCTGTTAGCCGGGAAATGATGACCGGGGATGGTTGATGAAGGAATTTCCTTTTCGCCGCGCGAGATTTTCGGCACGCCTCACGCATGAGCAATCCTCGTCGATTTGTCACTGCCGCAGAGAAAGTTGATTTCCAATCTCCTTGGACCCTCGAAGAGTGGATCTGTCGCGGCGATGTCGTGGATAATAAAGAGCTTCTTTTGGTCCGCGCCAATATGGAGCCCGGTCGCTGCCACCCGTTTCACACGCACCCGACCCGCGAGGAATTGATTTATATTATTTCCGGGCGCGCGGAGCAATGGGTGGGCAAGGAGCATCGCGTCCTCGGCCCCGGCGAAACGGCATTCATCCCGATGGGCGAGGTGCATGGGACTTTTAATCCATTTGCCGAGCGGTTGGTTTTTCTGGCCATCCTTTCACCATCGGGCGCGGCTGAGCCGGGGATTGTGGATGTATCGGCGGAAGAACCGTGGGCTTCGCTGCGCGGCCCGGAATTCGCTCCCTGCACCTAAGTCGATGTCCACTCGCTTCGCCATTTTCTACGCCTTGATCGCCTTTCTTTTCGCCGCGTGCGACAAGAAGGCAGACAACCCTGCGCAGCCGCCAACTCCTGCGACCCCGACGCCCCCGGCTAAGCTCCCGCCGGTGCCTGCGCCAAAGCCAACCCCCGAGCCGACGCCCGTCCCGACGCCGACGCCGACGCCTGTTCCTACGCCCGTTCCGACGCCTTATGTGCCCATGAAGTCGTTGCAAACCGGCAGCATGTTCAACGGTGTGACTTTTAAGGCGAACCTCGAGACTGTCGCCGGAGGAACCGCGACCCGCGAACGCGACGACGCGGGGAGCTACACGATCGAAATGAACGTGCGCGTAAACATCCCGAAGCCGCACAAGCTCCTGCCGGAATTGCAGAAGCTTGCGCCGAATCTCGACAAGCTGTTGCCCGGCGTGACCGCGTCGCTGGAGACTGCGAAAGTGTCGCCGGAATTTGATGAACTTTATCGAAACAAGGTGACGTCTCTGCGTTCAAATTTGAACCGTCTCGACAGCCTGCTCTCGCGTCACAATTTCTACGACTGCGAGACCATCCTCGAACTCACGCACCCACAGACAAAGCGAAAAGCGTTGCTCATCCAGTCTGACATGGATGTGGATACCGACGGCTCCGATGGCGACCGTATCGCGACGGTGGATACGGGGAATTCGCGGACTTTTCAGCCTTTCACCAGTTACCATTGGCCAAAGCGCACAAAGAATCCGAATCCCGTCGAGCCCGTCTGGCAAAAGCGCATCGCGGACAACGACGCTAAGATCGCCAAACCCGAGACGCCCGACGCCGAGAAGCAGCGGCTTCGCTCGGATAACAACCGGCTGCGACTGGAACTGCGCGATTTGCAGGCTCACAGCTACCTTTCCGGCGCGTTCGATCCGTTCATTGTTCTGCCCACGACGATGTTCGGCCGCAACCGCTCGGGCTTTGTTCCGAGAATCGGCGACTACTGCATCGTGGTCGTCGGCGATGCGCTGTATCCCGCTATTTTGGGCGACGCGGGCCCGACCACAAAAATCGGCGAAGCATCGCTGCGGATTTGCCGGCAAATCCGTCCCGGCTCAAACGGTGTGAATCGTGCGATCAGCGACTTGAAAGTGACCTATTTGGTGTTCACCGGGACTGCCGAGAAGACTGCTACCCCGCCCGACTATGTGCAATGGCGCACCCGCTGCGAGGAGTTGCTGAAAGATTTTGGCGGCTACACGGGCGAGCTTTTTAATTGGCCCGATATCACAAGACTCGCAGTGCCAGAGCCACCAGCAGCCGCCCCCGCTGGCGCTCCGGCGGCAGTCCCCGCGGTTCCAGCCACTCCCGCTCCAGCGCCCGTGATCCCGCCGCCGCCGGTCCCGGCCAAAATGCCGGCGAAGAAGTAACGATTGTCAGATCAGCTCTTTGAGCGGCAGGCAGCCGGGCTCGACCAAAAATTGCGGGCGTCGGGGAAGGTGGAGTTTATATCAGGAAAGTCCGCCGTCAGTTGGAGCGAGTTTCACATGCGGATACGCCAAAATCTTGCCATCCAAGGTCACGACTGGTCGGAACTATAATCTGGTCTGCGGGGCATAGTGGGAGGAAACAGAGAGGGTGATCCCCGCGCAAAGTCGGACAGCCGCGCCTCGCGTCTCCAAGGTAGCCGCTCGTGCCTCCCTGCAACCTTGGGCTGAGTGATGAAACGCCTTTGGCATATGGGCCGACGACAAACGTTCGGTCACCGCTGTTATTTCTTGATTGGCGTGATGGCGATGACCGACCCGAAGTTATTGGTTGGCTTCATGATGTCTGCACCGGATCGCATCTGGGACAGGTCTCCGTCCAAAAACAGAGCGTCTTCACAGCCAAGTGCGCGGAATATTTGGGCAAACTCGTATAGGTTGGGGAACTTGGGTGAATCAAAATCGGTCATAGCGAAAACGACCTGACCGTTCTTTAACACTCCCACCCCGTTGCGGTGGAGCCGCGATGTGGAATTCGCGTTGAATTGGGGATGCGTCTTACCCTCGCGCAGCAGTAGCGGACCGGACTGGACGGCATACTGAATCCCCACATCCTTCAACGGATATTCCTCTGTCCGAATCACGGCTGCGCCCTTGGAGCCAATCAGGAAGATTCCGTTGGGTTTCAGAAAAAAGTTACCGATACCCTCATTCCGGTTCACGGGCCTCACCTCCTTGCCATCTTGCACCAAGAGCCCACTCGGCACTCCCCCCGGTTCAAAAATGCCTCCGTTCATCAAGGTCTCTACGGCAATTCCCTTGTTTGCAAGGTAACGAGCCACTGCGGGAAATGTTCGTAATTGATTACCCCCTTCGTCGGTCCAAATGACTCTGATCGATTCCGCAGGTGCGCGCAGCACATGGTAGGTCACTCCATCCACGATCTTCTCAACGGGAGCGGCGATAGCTCGCCCAAAGAAGCAGAGTGCAAGAACGAGGAGCGCGGAGCGGAAGTTCATTTTTAAATCACGTAGAGGGTAACTATCGGTCTGCCATCGCCGTTCGCAAGGCGACGTTGGTTGCATTGAAGCTGTTCCACTCCTGCTCAAATTGCTTGGCGGAGACGTGCTGATACTCGGACGGGTTGAAAGTAACATTGCTGTCCACGATGAATCCGTAGTTGTCGTTCCACGGGCCAATGACGACGACGTGACCGGTGCTATCGAGTCCGACCTCGCGGAGCGGCTCGCCTGTGGAAGCGTCTGTCTCGACATGCCAGATGGTAACTCGCTCGTAAAGATGCTCAATGTCGGGATTGGCTGCGGGCACGATTCGGCGAAGTGCTCCGACTGCAAGGCTCGCAATCCAGCCGGGCTTCTCCTCGGGAGATGTTCGTGGCGGAATAGAAATCACGATGTAAGCGTTCACGGGAGACGTGCGAAGTCGCCTAACATCTTACTCTCTCGCAAACTGGGAGGCTGCTGTTGGCATATGGAGTTGGCATATTGGTTTTTCGGTTTGCGGATGCCGAGGGGAGCAGGGCGCGGGTTCTCTGTCGATGGCGGAAAAGCGCGGCTGTCTGGTTGGGGGTGTGATTGGAAGTGGAACGCGAATGTTGCGATGCGAGTGTAACGAGCCAAGGAGCGGCGGCATTCCTGCCGCCGTGCTATAGCGCGAAGCGCCCATTTTTGATCACTGCGGTTCCGGCGAGAGGCGTGGTTAGCAAATCAGGCGCTGCGCGCTATAAAAACGGCGGCAGGAATGCCGCCGCTCCTTGGCTCGCTTACGCTCGCATTTCCACTTTTAATCACACCCGTCTGGTTGGCATATTGGGAGGGCTATTGGCATTTGCTCCAAAAATGCCGAGGCCCCGATATGCCGAGCGGGTCGGCTGCAGTTTTCGCGGTGGGCGTGGGCTGCGGTTTCATTTTTTGCGGGGCTTTTGCGGTGAAGGAAAACGCGCCAACCACCATCGCTGCGATGCGGGGTGGTTGGCGCGTTTGTTTCCCCATCTTTATTGAGGCGTGGGCGGTGGGGTGACTCCTCCGGTGCCGGGGCCGGTAGGGTCGCCTTCGTCGCGGGGTTCGTTGGGTTCGTAGAAATAGACGACGCCCCAGCGGCGGCTTTTGGTGCGGCGGCTGGAGGGCTCGAGGTCGTGGCGGTAGAAGAATTCGACGGTGTCGCAGATGTCGGCGGCGAGGGCTTGGGCTTCGGGGTAGAGGGCCTGGAGTTCTTCGCGCTGGGTGTCGGTGTGCTGGCGGCTGGTTTCGCTGGTGCGGAGGAGGCTGAGGAATCCGCTGAGGAGGCTGAGGAATCCGCTGAGGAGGCTGAGGAATCCGCTGAGGAGGCCGAGGGCTTCGCCGCGGGCGATGGCGTCGAGGGTGGTATGGGCCGCGGCGCAAATGCTGAGCGCAGCGCGCAGTGCGTGCTCAGGACACGGGCAATGGAGTGGCTGAATCCGGCGAAAGTGAACCGTTAACGGCATGGCGCAAAGGGGCGACTGGGAGGGATGCAAAAAAGATTGTGAAAAATTTCACAAAGTACTTGCCACGGGTGAAACGGTGCGCTTTTCTCGCCGCCTGCTTTTCCCGGGAAAGCCATTGCATGGCTTTAATCCCACCACCTACAACTCGCAGTCTTCACCGACCGCGAGGCGAGGGAAGCCTCGGGACGGGCATCGATTTCACGACCAATGAACGCTTTTTACCAACGCAGTCAGTCAACCGCATCCAGTGCGGTGCGCATCCTCGCGCTGTTGTCGCTTTCCGGTGTCCCGGCATTTGCGTCGGACGCTGCGCACAGCCTCCCGACTGCTGCGCCGAAGATTTACAGCTTCGTCAATAACTCGATGGTTGTGACGTGGGTCGTTGCCGCGTTGATTATCTGGGGCGCTCGCAAGGCGATGGCAAATGCGAAGGAAGTGCCCACGGGCGGACAGAACTTTTGGGAGTTCGTCATCGAAGGTCTGCACAATTTCCTCGCGGATATCCTCGGTCCGAAGCTTGTGAAGAGCACGTTCTGGTTCTTCGCGACCATCTTCATCTTTATCGTGGCGACGAACTGGTTTGGCTTGGTGCCCGGCGTTGGGACGATTGGATGGAGCTCGCACTACGATCCCGCCTCGCCGCATATTTTCGCACACGTCGAGAAGCCGCTCTTTCGCGGTGGTAATGCGGATTTGAACATGACGTCGGCAATGTCGGTCACGTTCTTTGGATGGTGGATTTTCTGGGCTCTTCGCGCGAATGGCCCGGTCGGACTCTTCAAGCACCTCTTTGCGCCGAAGGGCAAGGACTCCGGTTTCATGAAGCTTTTCATGATCGCCATCTTTGGGTTGGTCGGCGTCTTGGAGTTAGTTTCGATTTTGTTCCGCCCTGTTTCGCTCAGCTTCCGTCTCTACGGAAACGTCTTTGCGGGTGAAACGACGCTGGAGTCGATGCAGCAAATCGTGCCTGCGCTCGGCTGGCTGATTCCGATTCCTTTCTACTTTCTCGAACTGCTCGTCGGGCTGGTTCAGGCGCTTGTTTTCATGCTCCTGACCTCCGTCTTCACGTTGCTCATCTGTGAGCAACATGACGACCATCACGATGACAAAAAGGGCCACGCCCACTGAGTAAACCATTTCGTCGGCGGGACCGTCCAAAGAGAGCGGACGCCGGCGGGAAAACCAAAAACAATAATATAACATGAACATCCTAGCTGAACTCGCTGGTAACTTCCACATTGGTCTCGCTGCTCTCGGAGCGGCAATCGGCGTGGGACTTATCGGCTTCAAAGCAGCCGAAGCAACGGGACGCAATCCCGGCGCAGCAGGCGAAATCCGTAACATCTCGATTATTCTCGCGGCGTTGGCGGAAGGCATCGTGTTCTTCGCGATTTACCTCGCCAAGTAACCCTATCCCGGCGCGGGGTTTCGGCCCCGCGCTGACAGATTTCTTAACTTCAAATAATGAACCTCACTCTTCTTTTTGCTTACGCTGCTCCCGCAGTGGCGGAAAAGAGCGCGCTGCAAGGAACGCTCGACCAATTTGGCTGGAACCCGCTCGCGTTTTTCTCGCAGGTCATCAGCTTCAGCCTCGTTGCGTTTTTGCTCAACAAATTCGCCTACAAGCCGGTGCTGGAGATGCTCGAATCGCGGAAAAAGCGTATCGAAGACGGCTTGGTAAACGCCCGCAAGGTCGAGGAGAAACTTGCCGAGGCCACCGCCGCTGCCGAAGAAATTCGCACGAAGGCGAACGCCGACGCAGTCAAGATGATCGCCGATGCGCAGGTCGCAGCAAAGCTCGTCACTGAGCGTGAAAGTCAGCGTGCAGTTGCGCAGGCAGCCGACATTATCCAGAAGGCCCGCGAAGCTGGTGAAGCGGAGCAGAAGCGCCTGATGGCTGAGCTGAAAAAAGACATCAGCCGCCTCATCGTCGATTCGACCGCGAAAGTCACCGGCAAGGTGCTCACCGCAGCCGACCAGAAAATTATCGCGGACAACGCGAACAAGGAACTCGCCGCCTAAGCGATGAAACTCAACAAGGAGTCACGCAAACTTTCGAAAGGCCTGCTTCGCGGGAGCTTTACCAATGGACTGCTCGACGCAGCCAAGGTGAAGCAAGTGACGGATCTCGTCATTCAATCGAAGCCGCGCAACTACATCGGCGTGCTCAAGGGATTTGCGCGCCTCATCCGCCTCGAAGCGGCGAAGCGCCACGCAGTCATTGAGAGCGCTACTGCTCTTGACGATGCGCAGAAAAATCAAATCACCGCCACCATTCGCGCCAAGTATGGTGCGGATGTGACGGCCGATTTCAAAACGAATGCCGACCTCATCGGCGGCCTTCGTATCCAAGTGGGCAGCAATGTCCTCGATTCCTCGGTGCGCGGACGGCTCGACCAGCTCGCCATCGACCTCGCAGCTTAATTTTTTAAC
>JAYTMG010000016.1:0-21025 GCA_043728745.1 Verrucomicrobiaceae bacterium | reverse complement strand
CATGGCGTGCGCCTCGCAAAGCGTCACGACGCCCTAAGTCTCCGAGCGCAGAGGGCTCGTGTCTCTTGATCCAAGTCAACTCAGGAGGGAAATGATTCCGCCTCCGCACTTGCCATAAAAACATCCGCCTCTAATGTCCGCCGCTGCTTCAGCAAAACAACGATGAGCACCATATTTTTAAAGAGATTTTTGAAGAACCCGTTTCAGGTAGCCTCGATCGTACCCAGCTCCCAAACGCTCATACGCAAAGTCTCCGACAAAATGGACCACTCCGTTCCGCGCGTCATCGCGGAATACGGCCCCGGCGAAGGCTGCCACACCCGCGAAATCGCCCGTCGAATGCACCCCGAATCGAAGCTCATGCTCTTTGAACTCGACCGCGAACTCTCCGTTCACCTTGAGAAACAGTTCGCCCACGATCCGCGAGTTAGCGTCCACAACATGGACTGCGCAAAACTCCCCGAAGTCCTCGTAGAAAAGCAGCTCCCACACTGCGATTACGTCGTCTCGGGAATCCCGTTCAGCATTTTAGAAAAAGGCAAAAAACGCGAAATCCTGGAGAAAACCCACGCCGTCCTCGCCCCGGAAGCGCACTCCGCCTTCATCATCTATCAAGTCACCAATGAACTGCGCACCCGCGGCCATTGCGACCATTTTGAAAAAGCCGAGAGCCAATATTGTCTCGTGAATCTCCCGCCGATGTTCGTCACCAAGTTTTACAAGCACGGCGGCAACGGGAAAAACGGGAAGCACTAGTGCTCTTCCAGCCGTCAGGGATGGGTAACCCGCCGTGCTTATCGGCTTTGATTTGTGAATGGTGAATGGTCCCAAGCGGTCGGCGTGCTTTTCACGCTTGCGACAAATCACCAATCACCGCCAATAAAACCACGAACCCATCATCCATCGGCAGGCAGACCACCAATGGTCCGCCCGTTGTGGAGCGATCGAGAAAAACATTAAACTCATGCTTCGCTGGGCAACGGAAAAGCCCATGGTTTCGGAGTAACTCGCTCTTTAATTTAATGACTCATCCATGAAACCACGCATCGCTATTCTGACGCTCCTCGCCATTTCTTGCGGCGCTTCACTCGCAGCAGAAAAACCAAATATCCTGCTCATCCTCGCCGACGATTTAGCGTTCTCGGACCTAGGGTGCTACGGCGGGGAAATCAAGACGCCAGTGCTCGATGCGCTGGCAAAAGACGGGCTGCGGATAACGCAGTTTTACAACTCCGCGCGTTGCTCACCGACGCGTGCGGCAATTCTAACCGGGCTGCATCCGCATCAAGCCGGGTTCCCAAATTTGAGCGGCAAATTGCCTGCAAACTGCGCGACGATTCCGGAGGTATTGAAGCCCGCCGGTTATCGCAGCTACATGGTCGGCAAATGGCATCTCAACGCCAAGAACCCGCCGACGGAGCGCGGGTTCGACGAATTTTACGGGATGCTCGGCGGATACGATTCGATGTGGCGCGAAGACCGGATTTATTCGCGCTGGCCGGAAGGACGCGAGAAACGCCCGTATGCGAAAGATGCGTTTTACGCGACCGATGTGTTCGCTGATTACGCGGTCGATTTTATCGCCGACGGACAGAAAAACGGAAAGCCGTGGTTTCTCTATTTGGCGTTCAATGCGCCCCATTTTCCACTGCACGCGCCGGAGGCCGACATCGCGAAGTATGAAGCGATGTACTTTGAAAAAGGCTGGGACCGCATCCGAGATGAGCGTCTCGCGCGGATGAAAGAATTGGGCATCGTCCCGCACGATCTCGCGCTCACGCCGCGGAGCAACGTGCCGCCAAATCTCTTCAATAAAGCCGCGCAGGAAAACCCTGCGTGGGATTCACTTCCGGAGGATCGTCGTCGCGATTTGGCGCGTCGCATGGCAGTGTACGCCGCGATGGTGGACCGCATGGATGCTGCCATCGGGCGCATCATCGCGCATTTGAAAACGACCGGACAACTCGACAACACGGCGCTCTTTTTCCTGAGCGACAACGGCGCGTGCGCGGAGTGGGACCCTTACGGCTTTGACAACAAGAGCGGTCCGCAAAACGTCCTACACACAGGCGACGATCTCAAGAGAGTGGGCGGCCCGGAGAGCTACATCAGCTACGGCAGCGGCTGGGCAAATGCGTGCAACACGCCGTTCCGACTCTACAAGCACTACAACCACGAAGGCGGCATCCGCACGCCCTTCATCGTGCATTGGCCTGCGGGCTTGAAAGCGCGCGGGCTCGCGCCAGGGCCAGGATACATCACCGATTTCATGCCGACGATCTGCGCGCTCGCGGGCGCGACATATCCGGAAAATGCGCTGGCGCAGGAGGGGGCAAATCTCTCGGGTATATTCAAAGGCGAGGCGTTGCCCGCGCGACGTATTTTCATCGAGCACGAAGGCAATCGCAGCGTCCGCGACGGCGATTGGAAGCTCGTCGCACTGCACGAAAAAGCGCGGGAACTTTACCACATCACCGCCGACCCAACCGAGATGCGCGACCTCGCCAAGCAAGAGCCCGCGCGGGTCGCGGAGCTTGCAAAGGCGTGGGACGAATGGGCGGAGCGTTGCAGCGTGGTCAAAAAACGCGCGGACAATCCCGACATCACAAACAAACCGCTCCACATCCGCTGCGAAGTGGAGACCGAAGCGAAGGACGGCGTAATCCTCGCGCAAGGCGGCAACCAGAACGGCTACGCACTTCATTTGAAAAACGGCCAGCTCGTTTTCGCCGTGCGCATCGACGGCAAGGCGACCGCGATTTCCGGCGGCGCAGCGAGCGGGAAATTCGACATCGCCGCACAACTCCAAATCGGCGGCTCAATGACGCTAGCGGTGAACGGCAAACAAGTCGCAGAGGGAAATGCGAGCGGGCTCATTGCCAAACAACCGCAAGACGAACTCACCATCGGCCAAGATGCGAAGAGTGCAGTCGGCGAATACGATGCACCGAATCCGCTCAAGGGAAGAGTGTCGAACGTCAAAGTCTCAGCGCACCAACGTTAAATCTGCGAATGCTGGCTGGCGGGTTTCGCCCAAAGAGTTATGGGTGGTCGGCATGAATCCACAATCTCCAGCACAATGAAATCCCCCATTCTTACCGGCATCGTGATCGTTTGTGTGGGCGTCATCAGCTTTATCAGCGGGATATTCTTCGGCTCTCACGATGGCACTCCGGCTGCGGTGAACTCGACGGAAACCCTGCATCCGACGGCGCCCGCTGGTTCCTCGGAAACGTCTGCCGTAACAGCGGAGTCTGTAACGGCTGCTGATACATCCGCACCGATGACGAACGAGGCGGCACGCACTCGCATTTTCCAAGTCCTCTCCGAGCCAAATCGCGTCACGCGGATGCGGCGACTTTGCGAACTGCTCGCGCAACTTTCGCCCGAAAGCTGGCGCGGCGCGGTTGATGCATTTACGGTTCAAACAAACACCGAAGGACGCTGGCAGATCGATGAGTGGCATCTCATGATCGAGCGTGTCGGCGAGGTCGCGGGTGTCGAAGCGCTTGGCGAGGCGATCCGATTAGGAAAGGCGTCGGACATCTACCGTGCGCAGAGAGTCCTGACTGGCTTTGCCTCCGCCGATCCGAAGGGCGCGATGGAATGGTTTAAGAAGCAGCCTCCCGAGCTTCGTCCACAATTTTTCAATAGCCTGCTCGCTGGTCTCGGACGGTCCGATGGCAAAACTGCGATAGCACTCATTTTAGATCAACCGCGTGACACATGGGAGCCCGGTGCGGCGAGGATTATCGAGGGTGCGATGCAGTCTGGTGGCTTTCGAGCGGGCGAAGAATTGTTCGAATTCATCAAGAGCAGATCGGACGTTCCTGATCCGTTGAAAGGCAAAATCCTGTTTGATTTAGTGCAAAAGAAAATCACCACCGGAGCCGAAGCTCCCAAGCTGCTCGGGTGGCTGGAGCCATACGTCGAAATGCTCGGCCCAAACACGATGAAGGAGACGCTGATGTATGCGGCGAAAGCCGACGCGACGAAGTCGCTCGCATGGATCGAAGGCCGTGCGAGCCGCATGCAATCTCCGCAAGTGCCGTTGGCATACGGCACCGTGGGCGGATATTTGCAGTCCCAAAACCCGGCGGAATTCACCGCTTGGCTGACGGCAAACCCGGAGCATCTGCAACGCGATGCGATGATTCAGGGCGGAGCAAGGACGCTGTTAAAGGAAGGTAAAATCGACGAAGCTCAGAAACTGCTCGGGACGATCCGCGACCCGCAGTTGCGCGCCGAAATGGATGACTATGCCCGCGGTTTCCGTACCGAGCAGTGAGTGGAGGGATTCACTATGGTTTGCCCCGCCATTCGCCTGCGCGAACATAAAATGTAACTCAACGTCGGAGAGTCGAGCCACGCCGCGCTCTCCACGTTTTGAGTCTGTCTCATTATTTTCAGCTATTTCAGCCGCACGAGTTCCGGCGTTTCCGTCGAGGCTTCGATGGCGGCGATGGTGTCGCGCACGCTCTGGGCTTTCACGAGCATCAGCTTTTTTGGGAAATCCTTTTCGTCCTTCTCGAAGTAGTCGCCGAGCTTCGTCAGCTCGGGGATCACCGCTTTTGCGTGGGTGCCGTAAGTGAGCAGGATTTTCATCAGCTCGGGCGTGCGCTCTTGGCTGGCCCACGGGTTTTGCTCGCGCGTGTACTTCACGCACGCGGCGATTCCCTCTGCGATTCGGTGTTTTGCCAAAAGCTTGAGCCCTTCGACACGGATGCCGTCGGCGAACATTTCGCCGCTCGGCGCGGGCGTGACGATGGCTTCGTGGATGGCGGGAAGCAACGGCATGATGTCTTCGTAGCTGAGCTGTTTGTAAACGCTGCCGATCTCGCCGCGAGCGCGTCCATCTTGGTTGCGCAGGCCGGCGGCTACGGCTTTGCGGAGGAGGTCGCGGTCCACGCCGTCGAGTGATCTTACCAGCAAGTTGCCGAAAAGCGCGGAGCAAAGATAACGCTGCTCCATGCCGCGAGGGTCTTGCGCAGAAGGTTCGCGGGCGAGGCGCTCCAGCAGTTCCGGGACGACGACCATCGCGGGCTTGCCAATTTCGGCGAGGGCTTCGGCGGCTTGGATGCGCAGCCAGACGTCTTCGTGGCGGAGTGCTTTTTGAAGCGCGGGAACTGCGGATGCGGCTGCACCGCGCAGCGAGCCAAGGCCGAGGCAAGCCCCGTAGCGGGCGTCGAGGCTCGGCGATTCGAGCATTTTTAGCAGCGCGGGAATGGCTGTGCTTTTCTTGCGTTCGAGGCCCGCAGCAGCGCGCTCGCGAACGGTCGGCGACCAACTGCCGAGGCGCACGAGCAGTTGTTCTTCGGTGAGTGCATCGTAGGCGGTTTTGCGGTCTTTGTTGCTCCAGCCGCGTCCGTCGGCGATGAGCGATTGCGCGGCTGCGGCGGTGAGTTGCGGGACTGCGGCGGGGCGTTTTCCGGTGAGGTAAATTTTCTTCAGCGGCATCGCGTGAGCGAGCAAGTAACCGCCGGTGGCGTCCCAATTTCCGTAGCTGTCTTTGTTCGGCTCCGGTGGTCCGAGATGCGTGAAACTGCCGTCCCAACGACGCGCGAGGTCGAAGTACCAGCCGCCAAATTCCTGCATCCAGGCACCCGTCGCGTGCGGGCCGCATTGCGCGATGGCGGGCATGGCCCAGAGCATGTTGAAATAATTTCCCGTGTGGCCGGTGTCACGTTCCGCGCCGTGCGAGGCGACGCTCATTCGGGAGAAAAACTCCGCGCCTTTGGCCTCGCCGAGCAGACTAAAAAGCACGGCGACCATTCCGCTCTTGCCGTTGTCTTCGTGCGTCTGAGTCCACGGCGCGTGGTCGCCGTAAGGAATCGCGCCTTTTCCGATATAGAACCTCAACAGCCGCGCGCTGCGCTCGATGGCGAGATCCAGTGCCGCGTCTTTCACGCCCGCCGCGCGAGCAAGCACGAGCGAGATGGTGAGCGGCACGCCGGGCGCATTCATCATGCCGTAGCCCGGGAGCCGACCATCGGGAATCGCGAAACGGTGCCCCCATGAGCCGACCGCGCTTTGGCCGTTTGAGGCTTCCAGCGCGAGGCGCTTGAGGCCGGGCATCACCGATTGGTCGCCTGTGGTGGTGACGTACTCGGAAAGGAACATCATCACGTAGCCGTAATACCAAGTCTGCATCGAGCCCGCCGAAAACTCTGCCGCCCATTGCGCTTCCTTTTTCACGACCGGCCAATGCGCCGCGTCGCCGCTGGCCAAGAGCGCGAGCGCGTTGAGCGAGCGAGGAATCCCGTCGAGGTTTTTCCCGTAGTCGGCTGCCGCGACGCGCAGTGCGAGCGCCTTGATTCCGTTATCAAAAATGCGCTTCGTTTTCGCGCAAGCATACGGCGCGGTGGCGCTGTAATTTCCAAGCGCCGCGAGCTTCACCACGACTTCCTCGGCCTTGCCTGCGCGCCAGCGAGTGAGCGCGAGTTTTCCGCCGCCCGTGTCCGACTCCGCCGCCGTGAGCGCTTTGCCGAATTCCGTGCGCGGGTCGTAGGAAAACGGCTTGCCGCCTACGCCAAGCAATACATCGCCAATCTCCAGCACGCCATCCGCAGGCGAGCCTTTGTCCACTTTCGTGATGGCGATTTGCCGCGCATCGGTCGTCACCATTTTATCGCAAAACATCCAGCCGCGCGCGCCCGTCGCACCGAGATTCCAATCATGCTTCGCCTTCGCGGGAATCGCTTCACCTTTGGTGAAATCGGGGTTCGTCAGCTTATCATCCCCCGAAGCCGCAAACGCGGAATCGGGAACGGAAAGAAGCAAAGCGATGAGTGAAAGAAGTCTTTTCATGAACTCTCCACAACCCGCAACTCCGCGAAAACCAAGCGCCTTTCATCGAAACAACTTGCCCCGAATAGGGGCCGCATCACGGCACGCTCGGTGCGAGGCGGTAAAAAGTTGTCGGGCCGGTCGCGGTGTCGGTGAATGTTGAGGGGTGGTCGGCGGGCTCGGCGGCGTGTGTTGCGGCCTCGGTCCAGGTGATGAGGTCGGTGCTGCGTTGGAGCGTGTAGGCGCGGTTTGCGCGGGCGGTGAATGTGAGCGTCACGGTGTTTCCGACGCGCGTGACGGTTTCGAATTTTAGCTGGCTGCCGGGTGAGCGTGGGTCGGTTCCGGCGCGGTATTCGAGCAGGTTTTTGTGTCCGTCGCCGTCAGTGTCTTGCGTGGATTCGTTGGCGGAAAGCGAGAAGCCGTTTGCGAGTTCCCATGCGTCGCCGAGGCCGTCGTTGTCGCTGTCCACGATGATGGCGAAGACGGCTTCGGACATCGGACTCCATTCGCTGGCGGTCGTGCGGACTCGGGCTTTTACGGTGCGCGGAGTGTTCACGGCGACGGGGCCGGAATACGTGGTCGCACCCGCGGCGATGCCGCCGCCAAATGCGCGCGGGTCGGTGCCGTCGAGCGTGTAGAGCAAAGCGCCGGAGCCGTTCGGATTCGTCATCGAGAGCGTGTGCGTGATGGGGACTGCGCCGCCAAACGGCGTAAACGCGGGCGCTGCGAGCGACGGCCACAGCCCTGCGGCGGTGAGGCGTGCGAGCACGGCGGCGTTGATATTTGGCCAGTAAGTGCCGTTCATATAAGCCGTGTGCGAGAGCCAATCCGTTTCGCGCGTGTAAGGCTGCGCGGGGCGTTGATGGTCGCCCCAGCGTGCGCTTTCGGCGACGACGGCTTTGTCGATTTGGCCGGTGAGCGACGCCCATCGCGCGACGTTTGCGGTTTGGGAAAGTGCGCCGCCGTTGAACATGTGACGCTGGATTCTGTCCGCGAATCTGCGGCGAAATTCCGGGTTACTGCGCGCGGCGAAATAGACCTGCGTCGGCGTGTTCGCGGCGTTTGCGTTTTGGTAAACGTGGCCCCACGAACTGCGCTCGTACGTGTGATTCTCGTTCGAGATTTCCTGGTCCCACGGGAAAAAGTGAAAGCCATCGCCGGGCGTGATGCCGCGTGATTTGCGGCCTGCCCACCAATTGTGTTCCGGCCAATCGTCTGCGCCGATGAAGATGTGAAGCAGCATGTAATCGATGAGGCTGTCTTCATTGAGCAACACGTTGTAAGCGGCGTTCGGCGTGCCGTCGGCGTTGCGGCCCAGCAGACGTTGAAATTGCGCGTCGGACGCGAGGCCAGCGCTGGCGAGCGAGATGAGTTGATTCCACGCATCAAAGTTCCCGCTTTCGAGTTCTGCGAAATCCTTGAGCGTGTCCCAATGGTCCGCATCGCCGCCGATGGTGTCGGCGCAGAAATCGTCGTCGGGATGCTCGGCGATGTTGTAAACGCCCCAATAAAGACCGTTGAGATACAGATGCACAAAGCGTCCGCGCGGCGATGGCTGCTGCATATTTACAAACGTCGTGCGCACCCATTCGTCGCGCACAAAACTCGACCACGGACGCAGCCAGCGATACGCGGGCGAACCGCCGGGACCGATGCCGACCTGCCCCCACTCGACGCACGCCCAAGTATCCGTGCTGCCTGCGCGGAGGATGAGTTGGTCGAATTTATCCACGCCGCCGCCGAACAAATCGTAGTTCAGCCGCGCGTCGCCGTAGTCCCCGCGGAAGAACATTTTGAAGCTGTGCTTCGGCGTGAACGATTTATCGCGCGAGATGTTTCCGTGCATGCGAAGACCGAACCTTGCGTGGAAGCCCGCGAGCGGCTGACCCGGCACGATATACTCGGCGCTCGCGACGCGTTCGTAGAAACTACCGCGTGCGCTGGACAGCGAGTAGATGCCATTCGCCGCGCTCCACAATCCATCCGGCGGGACAGTCACGCTGAGCGTCGGAATCGACAGCAATCCATCGCGCACCGAGTAGTCCGGCAGTGCGCCGGAATAAACGCGCGAGTCCATTTCAAAATCAGTCGGCTGACCGCTCGGCCAAGTCGCACCGAGGCTCGCGGGGCGCATCTGCGACGCGACGGCGTTTGGAAAAATATACGAATGCGTGTCGATGTTCGCGGGCGCGAGGTCGTTTGCAAATGCGGTCGCGCGGAGGATCGTCGTCGTGTTTACCGCGATGACTGCGGGCGATGTGGATTGCGTTCCGTTGGTCGCGGTCGGGTCGGTGCCATCGGTCGTGTAGGCGATGGTCGCGCCGGGCGTGATGCACGTAATCGTAACCGTCTGCGGCGTGTCGTAAAAACCGCGTTTCACCGCGAACGAAGTATCCCCCGTGAATCCGCTGTAGCCCGCGCCATTCGCAGCGCCGGGCGTGGGCGAGGGAAAGTAGCGTCCGCCGAGCGAAGTGCCCGCGATGAGTTCCGGCTGGAGCAAAAATCCACCGTCTGCGGCAGATGCGTTCAGCCCTTGAAATGCGAGCACGTTGTCGCCCGCAACGAGCAGCGGCGCGTATGCGGAGATGTCGATTTGCTCGGGCGTCAGCGCCGCGCCGCTCGCCCGCACGGATGCCGATGCGGAGTTGAAACTTGTCGTCGTCGGAGCGTTGCGACGCGCGACTTCCACGCCGTTGAGATACGCCACAAATCCATCGTCGTAGCGCATCTTCAGCAGCAGCACATCGAGGCCCGCTGGATTCGTCACATTGAAATGCAGGCGCGCATAAACTGACGCGTTCACATTGCGCATCTGCGCGCCGATGTCCGTGGCGACGTGCGGCGTAAATCTGCGAGCGGCGAGCGGCGAGCCACCGGCTGCGATTGCCGAAATCTCGCTGGCAGCGAGCGCACTATCCCACACGGCGAAATCGTCCACGAGCCCGTGGTAGCCGCCGCCGCCGCCGGGCAACGCGCCGAGGAACAGACTGCGAAACGCCGCGAAGTCCGCCGTGTTTTGCGCGCTGTGGAGCATCGTTCCGTTTTGCCAGATTTCCTTCGTGTCGCCGTTTTTGATGAAGACGTAGTGGTTCCACTGGCCTTCCCAACGCGCCGAATTCGGCTCACCCACAAAGACGCGGTGCAGCGACGGATCGCAGCAATCCGTCGTGTCCCAATAAATCACCGAATCGCTCCACGGCAGATGCGCCCCGAGCCTGCGAGTGCCGCCGCCGTCGGCATTTGCGCCCGCGTAGAAAATGAAATCACCGCTCGGCTGGAGCGCTGTATTTCCGTTTACCCAAAGGCTCAGCGAGATGGCGTCGTTCGTCGCGCTGCTGTCGAAAGCGCCCGTCGCCGCGGCAGCGACGCTCATAAAACCGGAGCCCGCAAACGTCATCGCGCGGTCGCCGGTCGCGCCGGTTCTGCCGCCTGCGTTCGCGGTGTAGGTCGCCGTCGTGAGCGTGCCGGTCCGCCCGTTGCCGCTGGCGTCCACAGCCGATGCCGCGTTGCTTGCATCGTCGAAATTCCAAAAACCGAGCAGCCCGCCGCCCCCGAGATTTTGATCGAAACCGAGGCCCGCATTTCCGCTCATCCACGCCGTATCGTTGAATGTCGTGCTCTCCCAGCCAGCCACCGAAGAGCCGGGCACGAGCCATTTTACAGCAGCTCCGGCGGTGATCAGCGGAGTCCCGCCGAGCAACGCGCCTACGCCGAAACTCGCATTCTGTTTCTGCGCGCCGTACGTCCACGAACTCGCAACCGTCGTCTGGTCGGGCTTCACCAACGCGATGTAGCCCGCTTCCTTTTTCAGCTTGAAGTTCGTGTGCAATTCCGCGCCCGCAACCGCGCGAGCTTTTCCCGATGCGAAAATAATCACTCGGCTTCCGGCGGCGATGTTCAGCGTGGGGAAGCGCCATTTTGCAGGCGTCATGGTCGAGTCGGTGAGATACCAGCCGTTCAAATTCGCGGGTGTCGGACCGGGATTGTATATCTCGATCCAGTCCGACGACGCGCCGTCTTCATCGCGTAAACCACCCGCATTATCCGCCATGAATTCGCTGATGACCGGACGCGGCGGAGGTAGCGCGGTATTCAGCGTCACGCTCCAACCCGCACCGGCAAATGGATTGCCCGCCGTGTCTGCGATTCCGTGCGCTGCGGCCCATGCAAAATCCACCGTGCCGTTTGTCGGCTGCGGAAAGCTGAACGCGTATCGCTGCGGCGTCAGTTGAGTGACCGCCGTCGCCGCGATGCCATTGATCAAAAGGTCCGCCGCATTCACGCCCGCGACCGTCTCGCTGAAAGTCACCTCGGTTTGAAAAAGCTCCGCGAGCAGCGTCCCAGCAGTCGGGTCGATCAAAGAAATCGTCGGCGCAAGCGTGTCGGCGACCGGCCCGAATACTTCGAGTTCCGTGAACGCGAGATACTGCGCCAGCGTGGTTTCTACGCGGACATAGCGCCCCGTGAGCACGCCGGGGAAATCGTGCGTCACATCAAACTGCACGCCGCCATTCACCGTCACATTGCGCGAGATGTCGGCGAGCGTCGTAGAATAGACTTCCGTGCCCGCAGCATTGCGCACGCTCAATCGCACGCTGGTCGTCGATGCGAAGTCCGTCCGATTAAAAATCGTCGCATAGTCGAGCTGACGATCCAGCCCGAGGTCCACTTCCCAAAACTGCCCCGCAGCTTGCCCAGCGCTGTGATAGATCGGATTTCCGGGCAGCGCGTAATTGCCATCGAGATTCCCGTCATTGCCATTTGCAGCGAGCGTGCTGAAGCCCGCTGGCGAAGCATTCACGGGCTTTCCAGCGGCGAGATTCACCGGCCCATCCTGCACGCTGCCCCACACTTCGAACTCCGCAAACGTGATGAAATTCGGGCTTTGATCCAGCTTCTCAATGCGCACCCGTCGCCCCGTCACACCGCGCATCGCGGAAGTTCCCCACACGGTATTTACCGCCGCAGTCGGGAGAAAACTTTGCTGCCACACGATGACGTTCGCATTGTCGCGGACCGTGAGCCGGAAGTTCTCGACGGTATTCTGCGCCGCATCCGTGCGCGGCCAAATCATCACGCGGTCGAGACGGAAATTCGCGCCGAGGCCCACCTCCCAAAACGTCGGCGGATTCGGATCGGGGATTCCTGAATGAAACACGGACAACCCGCCGAAGTAATTCCCATCGCGATTCCCATCGCTGCCATCCGTGAACTGGCTCGGCGGCGCACCCGTATAAACGCTGGAACCCGTCAGAACGCCCGCTGGCGCAAGATTCGACACCACGGGCGCGGCGAACAAAGATGACGCAGCAGCGAGCAAAGTGAGCAGGGTTTTCGTCATGGAAAGAGCACCAAGAACTACACCGGATGAGAGCGAGGCGCAAGGGTGTTGGCCGGTGTTCAGTTTGGGCGGGTATGATTAAAAGTGGAGTCGCCTCATTTGAGCGTGCAAGCAAACGAGCGGCGCTTGCGAAAGTAGTCAGCGGCTTCAGCCGAAGTGCCGCAGTGCTTTCGGAGCGGGCACGCTTCGCAGAAAAACGTGGTGAGTGGACCTCCCTGCGCTCTCGGCTTATCACGTCGCTATCCCGACCGGTCGGGACTGACTACTTTCGCAAGCGCCACTCTCAGCTCTTCGCCAGCCCCGTGCAGTCGCGTGAGGCGAGGCCAATTTCCAACGGTCCTCCCCGCGCGCTCGACACCGCGTTTCGTTCCGGTGAGAATCTCGCTATGCGCTCGCTCATTTCCATCCTGCTCGCCGTCCTCGCTTCATTCGCCGCTGCTGCGGACAAGCCGAACTTCGTCGTCATCTTTGTGGACGACCTCGGATACGGCGATCTCGGGTGTTACGGGCATCCGAGCATCCGCACGCCGAGCCTCGACCGCATGGCCGCCGAAGGCATGAGGTTCACGGATTTTTACGTCGCTGCGGAAGTCTGCACGCCGAGCCGCGCGGCGCTGCTCACCGGGCGCTATCCGGTCCGCAGTGGGATGGCGCACAATCAGTTTCGCGTGCTGCGCCGGGAGTCCACCGGACATTTGCCGCATGATGAAATCACCATCCCCGAACTCCTGAAGACAAAAGGCTATGCGACGTGCGCAGTTGGAAAATGGCACCTCGGCAACTGGATGAACAATCCCGCAGGACATCCGCATAAACACGGGTTCGATTCCTACTTCGGCATCCCGCACTCGAACGACATGAACCGCAATCCAGGCGGACCGAAGGGCGAGGACAACAGCACCAACCCGGATCAAAAATGGTGGAACGCGCCGCTGTTTGACGAAGAGTCGCTCGTCGAGCAACCCGCCGACCAGACCACGCTCACACGCCGCTACACCGAGCAAGCGGTGACGTTCATCCGCGAGAAAAAGGACAAGCCGTTCTTTCTCTATTTCCCGCACAGCTTTCCACACACGCCGCTATTCGCTTCGGACAAATTCCGCGACAAGAGCCCGCGTGGACGCTACGGCGATGTCGTCGAAGAACTCGATTGGAGCGTCGGCCAAATCCTCGAAACCCTGCGCAGCGAGGGGCTGGACAAAAACACGTTTGTCTTCTTCACCAGCGACAACGGCCCGTGGCTCATCCGCGGACTCGCAGGCGGCACCGCCGGACTGCTGCGCGATGGAAAAGGGAGCACGTGGGAAGGCGGGATGCGCGTGCCAGGAATCGCGTGGTGGCCGGGCCGCATCCCTGCCGGAAAAGTCTGCCACGAAGTCGCGACGACTATGGACTTGATGCCCGCCATCGCAAAGTTCGCCGGAGTCGAAATGCCCAAGGATCGCGACTTCGACGGCGTGGACATCGCGCCACTGCTCACGGGCACCGGACCGGTGAAACGCGAAGTTTTTTGCTACTACCGCGGCACCGAGTTGTTCGCCGCGCGGCTCGGGAAATACAAAGCGCACTTCTTCACGCAGACCGGCTACGGCCAGCCAAAGCCCGACCCGCACGACCCACCGCTGCTGTTCGATCTGGATGCCGACCCCGGCGAGTCGTTCGAATGCGGAGCCAACCACGCCGACGTGATCGCAGAAATCAAAGCCGCCGTAGAAAAGCACAAGTCCGCTGTGAAGCCAGCGGAGAGCCAGCTTTTGAAGTAGTCCAGTTGCGCCGCCAACTGGGCTACTCACGTAGCTCGTCTTTCCAAAGCCGAGTCTGGGCGTTGTCAACATGGAGAGCGCCAAAACTCGACATTGGAATGGCGAGCTACGGCACCGTGGTGACGATGATTGCGCTGCTCTTGTCGAGTTACAAACTCACCCCTCCCCTCGCGCTGCGGCGTGGTCGTAGCTTTCTCGCACGAAGAGCCAGCGGGTGATGAGCCATTTGTGGCGCGGTGGTGGTGTGGTGGTCACGGGCCGGAGATTTGCGCCTTCGGCAATGCCGCCTTCAGCGCCGCGACGCTCTCCTTCGTGAGCCCTGTGCAGCCCTCGAGATAGACGTCTCGCAGAGCGGGAAGGTTCTTGAGCGCGTCCACATTCGTGAGCCCTGTGCAGCCGTTGAGATGGACCCATTTTAGTTTGGAGAGGTTCTTGAGAGCATCGACGTTCGCCAGCTCTGTCCATTCGTCGAGCCAGACCTTTTGCAGCGCGGAGAGGTTCTTGAGGCCGTCCACATTTGCGAGCCCGCAGTCGCTGAGATAGACCGTGCGCAGAGCGGAGAGGTGCTCGAGGGCGTCCACATTCGTCAGCCCTGTGCAGCCGCTGAGACTGACCATTTGCAGCGCGGAGAGGTTCTTGAGCCCGTCCACATTCTTGAGTCCTGTACAATTGATAAGATGGACCTCTTGAAGAGCGGAGAGGCTCTTGAGCGGTGAGAGGTCGCGCAATGTCGCAGCGTTGCCGATTGTCAGCCTCTTTGGTGTCAGCCGATGGACGATGGCGAGATGTTGCTCAAGAGATTCGCTTGACGACATGAGCACGTTTGTCACGCCGTCCAGCCATGTAGCTTTCTTGAACGCCGCCTTCCAGTCCGTCCGAATCTCTTTCGCTGGGTCGGTGTATTCCACCCGC
The DNA here is from genome assembly GCA_043728745.1 of Verrucomicrobiaceae bacterium. Taxonomy (GTDB): domain Bacteria; phylum Verrucomicrobiota; class Verrucomicrobiia; order Chthoniobacterales; family Chthoniobacteraceae; genus SXWH01. The sequence continues at coordinate 6,223 of JAYTMG010000016.1, read as the reverse complement.
CAGCCCAGCGCCTTTGCCTGCGAGAGCGCGGAGCGGAAGGTGTGCGCCCGCCACCCGCCCCAGCCCAGCGTGGCGATAATCCCGACGATGAGCCAGCGGGTGATGCGCCATTTGCGGCGCGGTGGTGTGTCTGTTGGCATTGCAGTGGAGAAGTTGGCAGGATTTGCCTGCGATTGCCAATTTTCAAAACGTTGAAGAGCGAATCGCGGAAAGTCGCTCAATGATTCTGCCTCCAATGATTTTGCCATAATCGTGCGGGAACGCGGAGTTTGGCAGAATCATCGAAGGCAAAATCATAGGGCGACGCAATCGCGCCGTGTTACTCCCGATTCCTTCTTCGCTTCGCGGTCTTTTGCTGACTACTTTCGCGTAGCCTCAGACTTTCTCCGGCGGCTTCCGGCCAACATCGCGAGGCCACCGAGGAGCAGCGTGGCGCTGCCGGGCTCGGGGACGGCTAGGAGCGTGATGTCGTTTCCGTCGCCGCCGACATAGCTGATGACGAAGTCTTGTCCGGCGAGTGCGGTGAAGTATGCGCCTTCGCCGAGTCCTGCAAATGTGCCGGTGATCGGGTCGCCCGCGCCGTCGTTGAGCAGGATAGTGAAGAGGTCGTTCGCAATCGCTGGGGCGGTGAGGTAGGTGCCGCTGAGGCTGAGCGTTGCGCCGGTGATATCGACGGTGCCGCCGACGCTGAGTTGATCGTAGCCGGTGCCGAGCGTGGTGTTGCTGAGTTCCAGCGAGAGCGTGCTTCCGGCGTCCATAAAGAGCGTGCCGGTGGTGAGGACTCCGGGGCTGTTGCCGGGTGCGATTTTGCCGCCGTTATAGACGGTGACCGGGCCGGTGGAGCCTGTGCCTGCGAGGGTTCCGCCGTTATCGACGAAGAACGATGAGCCGGTGATTGCGCCGTTCACTTCGAGCGTGCCGCCGTTGATCGTGGTGGCTCCGGTGTAAGTCAGATTTCCGCCGCTGAGCGCGAGTTTTCCGCTGCCGCTTTTTACGATGCCGATCGTGGTGGCGTCGTTGCCGGTGTTGTTGCGGATGTAGCCGCTGTAGCTGCTGTTAAAGTTCTGATTGATCGTGAGCACGGAGTTGGCGCTCGCGGCTCCGATTCCGCTATGCGAGTTTTGGATGACGGTGAGGTCGTTCACGGTCGTGAGTCCGGCGATGGTCTGACTGTTGCCGTAGAGCGCAACTTCAGCGTGGCTGTTGGTCGCGGTGAAATTGATGATCGTGTTTGGGCCAAATTGGTTTGACTGTTCAGCGACGAGGAATCCACCCGAGTTGAAGTTGATATTGCCGAGAATCGCCGGGCCGGTGGCGCTGGCGACGCGCATGTTACCACCGTTGAGATTGTAGTCGCCGGTGTGTGTGTTGGCGTTTGTGAGGCGGAGTGTGCCGCCGCCGGATTTGTTGATTGCTGCTGTGCCGGAGACGACTCCGTTCACATTTGTCGTGCCGCCGCCGGTGAAAAATCCGCCGCCTGCTCCGACGGCGAGCGTGCCGTTGTAGGTGTCGGTGAATCCTTCGTTTTCGATGGTGCCGCCATTGAGCGTGAAGTTGTTTGCGAAAACCGGCGCGCCCCACGGACGCACGATTGCGCCGGTGTTCACGGTCACGGGTCCGCTGCCAAATGAGAGGCTCTGGTGCGGCGCGAGCGTGCCGCCGTTCACGATGGTGCCCGCGAGGTCGGAGCCCGGCGCTGCGGAGCCGAGGATGCCGACGTAGCTGCTGCCGACTTTGGTGAGGACGTTGCCATTTCCGAAAATGTGTACCGTGTTTGCGCCCGCGCCGGGGAAGTCGTAGCGCCCGATGTCCCAGCGCCCGCCGTTGCCGCCGATGGTGGCGTTGCCGGTGAGCGTGATGTTGTCGATGGAGTTCAAATTCGCGGTCGCCGAGGCGTTGCCGAGCGCACCGAGATTTGCATCCACGCCTGCTCCGGCGATTTGGATATTTTTGCCGACAAGCGTCTGCGCGTTCATGTCCAGCGAGCCGCCGGAATTCACGGCCACCGTGCCCGCTCCGAGCGCGTTGCCGAGCGTGGGTCGCACGATTCCCGCGTTCACATTGAGCCCGCCGGAGAAGGTGTTCGCCGCGCTGAGCACGAGTGTGCCGTTGCCGACTTTCGTGAGGCTGAGCGAGCCCGCGTCGTGGTAAATCACGGCGTTCACCGCGAGCGTGTCGGCGTCCACACCGATGCTGGAATTTGTGTCGATTGCAAACGCGGTGCTGAGCGCGTTATTACCGCTGATGCTGCGCACGCCGCCTGTGCCGCCGATGCCGGTGCCAGCAAAATGGAAGTGCTCGGTGAGCGTCACATTGTTCGCGAGTTCGAGCGCTGCGCCGTCTGCGATGGTCGAATTGCTCACGCCATTAAATCCGCCCGCGCCCATGCCTGCGCTGTTCGTGACGCGGACTGCGCCAGCGTTGATGAACATCTGCCCGCTAAACGAATTTGCGCCTGCGAGAATCACGCGGCCAGCATCCGCTTTTGTCAACACGCCGCCGCCGGAGACGACGCCGTTGAGCGTGGACTCGCCGCTGCCGCCGAGCGTCGCTGCGGTGGCGACCGAAATATCGCCCGCAAAACTCGCCGCCGTGCCGCTCGCGTTGACGAGTGAGCCGTTGAGTGTGAGCGGCTCCGCGCCGACTGCCGTGCCGTTCAAATCGAGCGTCGCGCCGCTCGCGACCGTGGTGCCCGATGCCGTCGAGCCGAGCGCGTTTGCATGGCCCGCGCGCACGGTTCCGGCGTTGATGGCGACTGCGCCGCTGAATGAATTCGCACTGGCGAGCGTGAGGCTGCCGTTACCGTTTTTCGTAATGCCCGTGCTGCCCGCGATGCCGTGCGAGCCGTTCACGGTATAGTTTACCGTATGATCAAAGAGCACCGTTGCGGGGACGACATCGGCTCCATTGATGCTCGCAGTGGTGTTGGCCGCGCTGTTGTTAAAAAGCACGTTGTCGCCCGCGAGGAAGTCGGTCCCGCCAGCGTTGGAATTGAGCGCCCAGTTTTTCGAATTCGGGATAGTGGCCGTGCTCCATACACTGCTCTCAGCGCCGGACCAGACAGGGAAATCCGTGCCCGTGACATTGAGCTGAATGAGCGTCGCGCCGGAATCGTGATTGAGATTTGCGAGCACGCGGTTTGGCAAAGTGCCGAGCGAAAATGAACCGAAGCCGCCGCCGAGCGTGCCGTCGTAATTGATCAGCGAGTGCAGCCCAATCGTCGGGGCCGCGCCCATGATATTGATCGTCGCAGTGCCGCCAGCAGTCAGCGCGTTTGCGCCGGTGACATTCACCGAGCCGCCGGTCGCCGTAGCGAGGTTGAAAGTGCTATTGCCGCTCAGCGTGAGCGAAGCCAGCGAAAGCACGCCGGTCGTCGATTCGATTGCGCCGCCTGCATTCACGGTCACCGGTCCATTCACCGTGCCCGAGCCGCCGAGCGTCGCGCCGGTTGCGACTGTCACCGAGCTGCCAGCCGCGAGCGATCCAGTCACGAGCAGCTTGCCGGAATTCACGTCGGTCGTGCCCGTGTAAGTATTTACTCCAGCGAGCGTGAGAGCGCCATTTCCCGAGCGCGTGAGCCCGCCGGTTCCGGAGATCACGCCGTCAAACGAAGTATTGTTCGCACCGCCAATCGTGAGCCGTCCTGCGCCGAGCAGCACTTGCGTCCCGCTTGCATCCGTGCCCGCGAGCGAGCCGATGGTTTGATTAAAGCCGCTCAAGTCCAGCCGTCCCGCGCCCGACATCGTGACGGGCGTTCCGGTCGGCAACACGTTGTTCGTCGCGCCGCCCTGAGCGAGCCATTTTCCGGCGAGATAGGCTTCCGTCTTCACGCGGTCTGCCGTGCTGAGTGTCGTATTAAAAAGGATGATCTCCCCGATTTTCTGACCACCCTGGCGACCGCCAATACCACGATCGTTCGCCAGCGCATTGGACTGCACGCCGCCGCCGCTCGTCACGAAATCGATCATCGAATAGCCGCTCGGCACGCCCGTCGTTTCGCCGTTCACCTGCTTCCCGTTCACATACGTTTGCCCGGCCTTCAAACTCGGTGCCGCATACTGCGTGCTCCAAATCGGATCGCTGTCATTCGCGCCGTCTCCAGGGCCGCGATGGAAGTGATAATTGTACGTGCTGCCGAGCAGGAAATTCCCCGCATCCATGACCATGAACCCCGTCTGGATGTTCGTCATGTCCGTTCCGAACTGCATCCAAGTCCCGCTGCCGTAAGCCCCGAGGTCCACGACCGATTTTCCATTCAGCGCATTCGCCACCACCGTCGGAGTGCCGCCGCCGACAGTGAGGACATTCCCGTTGCCGCTCACGTCATTCCAAGTCGTCAAGCTCCCGGCAGTCAGGGTCGAAGCATCGAGCTGAAGCGACGCACCCGCCGCCGCCGTTGTCGGCGTGCCGAGTTGCAGCGTGCCGCCGGAGATCGTCGTCGCGCCCGTGTAAGTCTGCGCTGACGTAAGAATGAGCGTGCCCGCGCCCGATTTTTGCAACCCGCCCGAGCCCGAGAGCACCGTGCTCTGCCAGGAATCCGTGGCGTAATTAAAGTTCACCGTCGAACCCGCGCCGGAAGTCAGCGTCGCGTAATTTTTCTGCGTCGTGATCGTCGCCGTATTCCCCGCCGAAACGCCCGTCGCACGGAGCTGAAGCCCGTTTGCCTGCACGCTGTGTACGGAGTTCAGTGTGAGCGCCTGGCTCGTAGAATCCGCCGTAAACGTGCCCTTCACATAAGAGCCCACGCCGCCCGTTCCGCCGGGAATCGTGCTATAAGCAAGCGCCGCCGAACCGCTGATAGTTTCATTGCGCCCCGAGCAGCAAGCGCGCGAATCATTCACCCAAAACTGCGCTTCGTAATCCAGCCCGCTCGCGAGATTATTGAGCGTGATCGTCTCGGGATTTGTGCCGCCATAAAAACCATTCGTGAGCAGCGTGCGATAATCGAGCGAGAGATTATCAAACGGCGCACCACCACCGCCAAACCCACCAAACTGCGCCGAGATCGAAGCCGTGTCGCCCGCACCAAACGGCGAAAACGTCACCCCATTCACCACCGCCGTCGAGCCGCCAAAAAGGTGCGCCCGATCAAAAGACCCCGTGAGACTCACATCCGAGTCGCCCGAAATCACCTGCGGCGCATTCCACAAGATCGGAGCGGCAAATGCAGGGAGTGCTGCGAGAGTCGCGATGCTGGAGACGAGGAAAGAAACAGTTCGAGAGAAGTTGATTTTATTCATGCGTTCCCCGTACTCATTCACCGCAAGTTCGCAATCGAATATTTACCGAAGTTGGCGGCGGCGAAGTTAATGGCGCTATTCACCGCACGATGGCCGCGATGGAATGGAAGTGAGCAATCGAAGTCGCCCCCATCGCTCATCGGAAAGAATCAGAACGCCCGGAACAGCGCATCGAAAATACCCGCGGTTTTCATCGATCGGACACTTTGCCCTTTTCATCCCCTGCCCCGCTCTCTTTCACTGCACGCATGACCAGCGCACCGCAAATCAATCCAGCCGAACGAATCCTCATGGGCCCCGGCCCCAGCTCCGTGCCTCACCGCGTCCTCCGCGCCATGAGCGCGCCGACGCTCGGACATCTCGACCCGCAGTATCTCGCAATCATGGACGAAACGTGCGAGCTGCTGCGTCAGGTTTTCCGCACGCAGAACGCGCTCACATTCCCCGTCAGCGGCACCGGCATGGCCGGCATGGAGTGCATCGCCACGAATCTGCTGGAGCGCGGCGACGAAGCAGTCGTCGCCGTCAACGGCGTCTTCGGCACCCGCATGAAAGACGTGATGGAACGCTGCGGCGCGACCGTCCACGCGATGGAGCAGACGTGGGGCGAAACCTTCTCGCTCACGCAAATCGCAGCCGCCCTCGACGCCGCGCCGAAAGCGAAAGTTTTCACCATCGTCCACGCCGAGACGAGCACCGGCGCGCTCCAGTCCCTCGAAGGAATCGGCGAGCTCTGCAAAAAACGCGGGGTTCTTTTCGTCGTCGATGCCGTCACCTCGCTCGGCGGTCACGAACTCCAGGTCGATGGCTGGGGCATCGACGCCATTTTTTCCGGCACCCAAAAATGCCTCTCCTGCCCGCCCGGACTCTCGCCCGTCAGCTTCGGCCCGCGCGCGCTGGAGGCCATGGACGCCCGCAAGACCAAGGTGCAAAGCTGGTATCTCGACGTCTCCATGCTCCGCAAATACTACACCGGCGGCGGT
>JAYTMG010000015.1:0-2305 GCA_043728745.1 Verrucomicrobiaceae bacterium | reverse complement strand
ACCCTCTGCGTCGCCATCCGCAGGGCCTTCATTATTTTTCAGGTTCTGAAGCGCTCCGAGCATTTTCTTCAGATCGTCGTCCGTCATCTCTTTCCCTCCGGCCTGCTGCTCCGGTTGTGGTTGCTCCTGTTTCTCTCCCACCTTGCCGTCTTTTCCCTTGGCGAGTTTGCCCTGTTTTTGCAGCTCGTTTAGCGCTTGCGAGAGCTGCTGCAAAAGCTGCTGCCGCTCGCCGCTCGCAGAAGCCTGCCGGGCGTTATCCCGGAGTTGCTCCATCTGTTTAGAGAGCTGCTCTTTTTGCTGTGTAAGATGCTCTAGCGCACGCTCAATACTCTTCTCTGCTCGCTCCGCCGTCTCCGGGTCCTTCGCGGCTTCGTCGAGTTTCCTGGCTGCTTCGGCGAAATTTCCGCGCTTCATTTCCTCGGCGGCTTCCTTGGTTTGCTCCTGCTGCGCGAGCGAATCGGCGAGCGTCTTCAACTCCTCCGGTGTAGCTGCGTGTTGCTGGCGCATTTCTTTCACGAGCTGCTCCAGTTTCGACAATTCGAGGAGCGCGGCTTTTTCACCATCCCGGCCTTCTTTCGCCTCGGCGCGGAGTTGCTCGGCGGCCTGGCGCAAACGCTCGGCGAGCTTGCGCGCTTCGTCCTCGGCGGCGGATTTTTTCTCCAGTTGCTTCGCGAGCGATTCGAGCTGCTGCACGGTCCCGGCGGTCTCCCGCGTCGCCTTGTCCACAAGTGCGCGGCGGATGGATTCCTGCCGCGTTGAATCCCAAACCAGCAGCGCGATCATCACCACAGGAACGACCGCCCATCGCAACTCTGCGGGCGCGGGCACCGGAGCCAGACGCTGTGCTTTCGCTGCGAAAGCTCCGCACTCGGCGAGCGCCATGCTTTCGAAATCAGTCCGCGATTTTCGTTCGAGAAGATCCAGCGCTGTCACAAATCGATCCCGCGAATTCCAAAGCCGGTCTGCACTTCGCGCCGCATCCCGACGGGACGGCACGACCATGAGCGTCATGAGCGCGCCGCAAAATATTCCTCCGGCAAAAGTCGGGATGAGAACCCAGAGCGCGACTGCGGGCAGTAATTCCGCGCCGACTCGCAGCGTATCCGTCGCCCACTTCCACGCAAAAAAACCCACGAGCACGACCAGAAAAAACAGCGTCCACCGCGCCGACCAATGGAAGAAGTTCGATAGCATCATCCTCAACCGCAATGCGCGGAGTGCTTGGAAGATGTGCTTCGAGTCTGGTGATTTCACTTCGTGCCACGCTAGCCAACACTGGCCGCTGCGCAACGTCCGACACGAGCTCCCTAATAGATTCAGCCCGCGCGGCCTTACCCTCTCAACATGAACGGCATCAGAATTCTCGTGTTCCTCTCGATTCTCAGCGGATTGTGTTTCGCGGACGAGAAGACCGCCCTCGCGACAGAAGTCCACCGCATCTTCAACGCAAAGTGCGCCGACTGCCACGGCAGCCATCTCCCGAAGCCGAAGGGCAAATTCGGATGGGTGCTCGACCTTGAGCGCCTTGGAAAATCCGCGAAATTCGTCACGCCCGGAGACGTCGCGGACTCCAAGCTCTACCAGATGGTCGAGGACAACGAGATGCCCGGCGAAGACGCCGATGTGCCACCACTCACGCCCGCTGAATTAAAGACCGTCGCGGCGTGGATCAAAGCTGGAGCACCCGGAATCCCCGGCGAAGTTTTTGCAGCAGCGCCCGCTCCCAAAATGAAAAATGGGCGGCCTTTTTTCACGCGTCTGCTTGCGTGGGTCGGCAAGTTTCACCCTGCATCCACGCACCTTCCCGTCGGTTTGCTCCTGGCGGCCGTGCTTGCCGAGGGAATTGCGTGGTTCTTCAAAAGGGAGGAATGGCTGCTCGTCGTGCGATTCCTCGTCGTCGTCGGGGCTGCGAGTGCTCCGATGGTTGCGACACTGGGCTGGCTCATCGCGAAATACGATAATCACACCGACACCATCACCGAATGGCACCGCTGGCTCGGAGTCACCACGGCCGTGTGGGCCATCGTTTGCGCCGTATTGGTTTGCGCCTCGGAGTGCCAAGAAGGTTCCCCGGAACGAAAGAGGTTTCGCGGCGCGTTGCTGCTGGGCGCTTTGCTCGTCTCAGTTACCGGCTTTCTCGGTGGGCTGGTGACCTTCGGTACCAACCATTATCATTGGTAAACGGCACACACCTGCGCGGCCCCGGTTATTTTGTTTGCGGGAATGTGAATTTCGGGCGACATCGCAAGAGCTACTCACCACCTATTTCTATGAAGAAAATCCTCTTGGCACTCCTCGCGTCGTT
>JAYTMG010000014.1:0-13984 GCA_043728745.1 Verrucomicrobiaceae bacterium | reverse complement strand
GCGGGGGCCTGGCCTGTGAGGCGGAAGGCGCGGACGAGTTCGATGAAACGCGGGGTGCCCTTGGTCGCGGCGAGCTGTTTCCCGAGGGCGGCTTGGACTTCGGGGCGGGCGTGGATGTCCACGTTCTTCAGCCGGACGAGGGCTTCGCCAGCGACGGCTCCCATGCTGTCGCCGAGGCCGGCGAGGGTGACGAGAGCCCTGGTCTTTTCGTCGCTCGCGGGGAGGAAGTCGAACGCGCGGAGGTAGCGCGGCCGGTCGGCTTCGGCGATGGCTTTGTCGCTCAGGATTTTCGCGAGGAAGCCGGCGCTCCTGGCCGAGCGCAGACGCCAGATGATGTCGCGCCCGGCGGGCGTGTTCCATTGGTCGCCGACGGCGGCGAGCCAGGCGTCGAAACAGACGTCTTCGTTCTTCGCGGAGCCGATGCCGAGAGCTTCGAGATACCAGCGGTCTTTGCCGTCGTGCTGCTGCGCAAGAGCGGCCCATAGTTTCGCGATGTCGTGCTCGCGGTGGAGCGAGAGCGCGATCTGGCGGCGGACGGCGGGCGTGTCGCGCAGAAGTTTGCCAACGAGGGCGATGTCGCTGTCGAGCGGCGTGGTGTCGAGGCGCTTGCTGCGGTGGAGCGTGGAGCAAAGGCGGATCGACCAGATGCGGATATTTTCGTCGGCGTCGGTGAGACCGGCTGCGAGGTATTTAATCTCGCTGCCCTTGACCTGCGAAAGAAGCCCGAGAGCGCGAGCGCGAATGCGGGCATCGCTGCTTTTCCACAATCCGAGCAATGCTGGCTCGGCCTTTGCGCCCATCGCGTGCAGCGAAGACCAAGCAGTTGCTTGGATCACGCGATTTGGCGAAGTGAGCGCCTTTGCTGCGCTGTCGGCGGTGGAGAAATCGGCAGCGGGCGCTTTGGCCAAACCAGCGGGCGCGACGCGGTAGAGACGGCCCATGATTTTGCCCGGCTCGTGGTCGCCCATCGCGTGTCCACCGACGCCGGGATCATACCAATCAGCAACGACGAGCGAGCCGTCCGGCGCGATGGCGACATCGCTCACGCGATACCACGAATCCTTGCTCGTGAGCACATCGACCATCGTGGCCTTGTAGCCCGCGCCGTCTTTCTCCACAGGATACGCACGCACGGTGCGCGGTCCGGCATCGCAATGGATCATCTGATTTTCAAACTGCGCGCCGAGCGTCTTGCTTTCGTTTATGAGCAATCCGGTGGGCGAGCCCGCGCCGGTCTGCAAGACGTTCGGAACACTGCCGGGGTCGTTGAGGTGCCAATGGCGGAGCGGGATTTCTGTCTCCCAGTTCGTGCGTTTGGACTGCCAGCCTGCGCCGGTGAATTCGTCGGTGAAGCCGTAGTTGCCATATTCCATCACGTAGGAAATGCGGACGCCTTTGTTGCCATCGTCGTCGTTATCGCTCTGCCACATCGTGCCGAAAGAATCGACGGCGACTTCGTAGTTGTTGCGGAAATTGTGACCGAGCGTCTCCACGTTGCTCGCTTTGCCAGCGGCCAAATCGATGTCGCAGCGATAGACCATTCCTTGGCGATACGGCTCGCCTTTGTTTGTGATTTTGTTGCCCGCGAGATCGGTGACAATGGAATCATCCGGCCATTTCATCTCGGTGATGGAGTTGCCGGCATTAAAGTAAAACTTCCCCTCCGGTCCGCGCATGAACGAGTGGATCTGGTGGTCGTAGTTCCACACGCCGCCGATTTTGAAAAGCACGACGGCTTCCTCCGCTTTATCGTCGCCGTCTTTGTCCGTGAGCAGCCACACGTTGGGCGCGGCACTGACGATGACTTGCGTGGCTTTGCCGGTGGGCGAGGGGAGCACGCAGATGCCGAGTGGATTCGTGAGTTCTTTGCTTTGGTAAAAAGTCTTTTCCGAGTCGGCGAGGCCGTCGCCATCGGTGTCTTCGAGGATGACGACGCGGTCGCCCTCGGCGCGTGTATTCATGTGTCCGCGGTAGTTCGTACACTCCGTCGCCCATACACGGCCACGGTGATCGACTTCGATATTCGTGGGATTTTGCACCATCGGCTCGGCGGCAAAAAGCGACGAGGCCAAGCCGGGGGCGACGGTGAAAGTGCTCATATTCGCCTTCGCTTTATCGAGGCCGTAGCGGGCTTCGACGTTGGCGTTGGGCTTTTGCGCGAGCGCAGGGAGGACGGAAGCGATGGTAATGGCGAGGACGAGCGTTGGCTGGTTCATGGTTCGTGTTATATCCCGCAATCTGCGGGCACTTAGCCAATTCCAATTTCACTCGCCGGAAAGTCAGCGCGCCAGCCGGAGGATGCGGTCGTTGTAACTGTCTGTGATGATGAGTGCGCCGTCGGGCGCGATGGTCACGCCGTGGGGGCGGCTGAGTTCGCTCGTCATCGCGTCATCCGTGAGTGTCGCGCCTTTTTTCCCGGTGCCCGCGATGCGGGTGAGTTCGTTGGTCTTCGGGTCGTAGCGGCGGATGACGTGGTTCTCGGCGTCCGCGATGATCACGGCACCGTCGCGGTCGAGACATGCGTGCTTCGGGCCGTTGAGAGTGCCGCTGAGGAGCGTGCGGATTTTCCCCGCCGCATCCACAAAGCGCAGCGCGTTGCCGTTGCGTTCGAGGATATAAAATGAACCGTCTGCCGCCGGAATGACGGCGCGTGGATCGCTGAGTGGCGACTCGATTGCGGGCGCGCCATCCTGTGGCGATCCGCCTTTTCCGTTGCCCGCAACGGTGGTCACGATTTGCGTGTCGAGCGAGATGCGGCGGATGCGTTTGTTGTCGATGTCTGCGATGAAGAGGTTCTTTCCCGCAGGGTCGAGTGCGATTTGGATGAGCGTGGAAAACCCGGCATCTTTCGCAGCGCCGCCGTCTCCGCTAAACGCTTTCGCTCCAGTCCCAGCAAACGTGCTCACCGTGCCATCGGGCGAGAGTTTTCGGATGCGGTAATTCCACGAATCGGCGAGAAAAATGTCTCCGTTTTTTGCGATGGCTGCGTTGTGGATTCCATTAAACTGCGCCGCTACGGCAATGCCGCCGTCGCCGGAAAATCCCTTAATTCCGGTGCCCGCGAGCAGCGTGAGTTTGCCCGCCTGATCCACCGCCAACACACGGTTTCCCGAGACCATCTCGGCGATGATCATTCGTCCATCCGGTGTAAACTCGACCGCGAAAGGCTCGCGCAATTTACACTGCGTCGCCGGTGCATCGGCGGGCAAAGTGCCGCCGCCTGCGACGACTTCCAGTTTCGCGGCGAAGGTGCAGGAGATGAAGGCGAGGAATATGAGGATGATACGCATGGCTCCGCGTAATGGAACAACGCCGCGGGCTCATGTCGAGCCGTGTTCAGTCGCGCTACTCGCAGTCGCAAACAATGCGGAAGCCGACATCGTTGCTTTGATAGCCCGGCATGTTCGAGTTTCGGGAGCAGCAACGAAGGCTGGAGATTCGGGATTTCCACGAGCCGCCGCGATAGACGCGCTTTGAAGAAAGCTTCTGCACTTTCGGGTTGGTGCACTCTTTGCCTTTGTAGGGCTCAAATGCGTCGAGGCACCACTCAAACACGTTGCCCGCCATGTCTTCCATTCCAAACGAGCTCGCTCCACGCGGAAAGCTACCGATCGGTGCGGTTTCCGCGTATCCGTCGTCCACATTCGGGTCGCGCCACGCAAACGAAGTGCGAACATCGGCGAAATTCGCGAGCTGTGCGATGACGGTGCTGTCTCCCCATGGAAACATACGGGTTTCTCCACCTCGTGCGGCGTACTCCCATTCGGCCTCGGAGGGCAGGCGGTATTTGCGTCCTTCGCGCTGGCTCAGCCACTTGCAATAGGCATCGGCTTCTATCGCGCTGACGTAGATGACTGGATGGTTCTCGTCCGCCCACGCGGCACGTTTGCTACGATGGGAAGCATCGAATTTTTCATACATGCCGTTTGTGACGGTATAGCGCGACATGTAGAAACAGGAGACGATTACCGGGGTAACCGGTGTCTCGTTCGACTGTGCATCCGCAGTCTCGCAGCCCATACGGAATTGCCCCGTCGGGATGAGATACATGTCGAGACCCACTGAATTTACGAAGTTTGAGTACTTGATTTTTTCATCGGCTCTCGCGACTGGAGATAAGTTGATCGTCGGCTTCACCGGCGCGGCTACGACGGGTCGCCCGAGCACTGGTGCAGCAGGCCCGGGACGTGTCGAAGTCGCCACTGAGGCGGACGAGCGTACACTTGGCGTGGGGACTTCAGCCGACATCGGCATCGATGCCATCTCATCAAGGTATTGATCGATCAAGTCTTCGGAGTCAGCCCCGCTCAAGCCGAGGCTCTCGCCGAGATTGCACATTGCATCCCGTTGATCGTCGGACATTTCTTCGCCATCGAGGCACAAGCGCGACATCTGCAGAATCTTTCGGAATTCGGTCGCAGGATCTCGCTCGGAGGCTTCCTCAGGAGGCGGTGAAAACATGCGTTTCGCCGCAGCAGGCAAAGGGATGTCGCGAACGGGCGGAGTAGGGGAGGCTACCGCGGCTGAAAGGACGCGCGTGCTACCTGTCTGCTGGAGTTCTGCCTCGATCACGGGGAGGATATCTTCTTTCCGCAACCCCATCCCTTCACCGGCAGTGATAAGGCGGACTTCGCTCTCTTCCGTCAGCCGCTTTTCCGCGAGTGTGAATGCGAGCAGTTTCTTGAACTCGCCAATCGCCTGCGTGACGAGTTGCGCGTGCAACTCCGCATCGTGCTTCGCGCGCTGCTCAGGGTCGAGGAGTCGCGTGCGTGCTTCCGCTAGAAATTGGGGAGCCTCATCCAGACCCTGCCGAAGCAGTTGCGCCATCGGGTTACTCGGCTGGTTTTTGAGGGGTAATTTCTTTTGCCACCAAACCAGCAACTGGCGGGTGTTTTCTTCGATGATGTCGGGACTATGATTTCCCGTGTGATCGAGGCAAAGCCGTTCGTAGAGACTTGGCGAACTGTAATTGCGCCATGCGTCCCATCGGAGCGGGTTGTCGGGTATTGGATTCGGTAGAGCCACGGTCTTGAGCTTGAAGGCGGGGGGGACGGCTACGAAATTTGGAGCTGCGCAAGGTCCGCAGTCGCCAGTTCCAGTTCGTTTTCGGACAGCCCCGTATTTCGAGCAATGGAGACGCGGCTAGTGCGCCCGTAAGCGGCGACGACGACCTCTAAAACCTGATTTTCGTTGTAGTGGTAAGTCAGCTCGACCGGTGAACCCTTCGGCAGAAACGGCGGCAGCTCGATATCGCAAATTCCTAGTGGTGTGCATTCGCCGGGCACCGTGCTTTCCCCTTCTACGACGCGCACAATTGCGTTCTTCATGTTGGCTTTCGCGGTGCCGAAACTGTTTTTGATCTCGTTCGGAATCGGAGTCATTTTCGGAATCATCGAGAAAACGTATTCCTCAACTCTGGTGTCATCCCAAAGAACTACTCCCATGGTGTGAGTGGTGATGTTGGTCACCTTGATTAGGGAACCATCGGACGCTGAGAATGCCTCGCGAACTTCGGGTGCGATGTTGCGTTTTCCCGCGTCGTCCTCTTTTTGTAGCAGGGAAAGCATTCCTTGGATTGCTGCACCCAGCGCGACGGCCTCGTCCGGACTTACATCCTCGGCGACTGGGCGGTTCGAAGTCTCGGTGATCATCGTGCGAACGGACGGCACGCGTGTCATGCCGCCTGTAAGCAGCACGCGGTCAATTTGCGACCAATTGAGATTTGCTTCCTGCATCACGATCTCGCAAATCGCCTTGGATTTCTCAATGAGATGACGGGTGCGCTGCTCGAAATCGTCGCGGGTGATTTCGATCTTCACGCTCTTGCCATTGTAGCTGTGGACGAGAGTGGTGCGTTGACGCGTGGAAAGCTGGATCTTCGCGGTCAGCGCCCGGTTGTATAAATCCTGATAGCTCTGGAGATCGAGGAGTGGATTATCCCCGTGCTCTTTATCGAACTCGTCTGCGATCCAATTGACGATCACGTCGTCCCAGTCTTTTCCACCGAGGCGATGGTCTCCGTTGCTGGCCACCATTCGGATGTGGTGTCCTTGGATGCGCATGATGGTCACGTCGAAGGTTCCTCCGCCAAGGTCGAATACGAACACGGTTTGATCCTGATCCAGCTTATCGAGCCCATACGCGAGCGCGGCAGAGGTCGGTTCGTTGATGATCTGTAATACGTTCAGTCCCGCGAGCTGGCCCGCATGAAGAGTCGCGGTGCGCTCCGCGTCGTTAAAGTAGGCGGGGACTGTGATGACGGCATCGGTTACTTCCTCGCCCAAGTACTTTTCCGCGTCGCCTTTCAGCTTTCGCAGGATAATCGCGGAAAGCTCCTCGGCAGAATAAACTTTCCCGCTGAACGCACGTGAGAATTGGGTCTTGGATTTGCCCATTTCCCGCTTGATGAAATCCACGATTTTGTCCGGCTCGGCGACTGCGTTCTGCTTGGCGACCGTGCCGACGACGACGTTGGCCCCATCGAATAAAATGACCGATGGAGTGATGCGTTCGCTTTCGCTGTTCGGGATGATCTGGGGCTTCCCGTAAGCGTCGATATGGGCGACGGCGCAAAACGTCGTGCCGAGGTCGATTCCGACTGCCTTTCGATTGATATTGGTTTCTGACATAGTTGGGCTGTTGATTGAAAGTTTCTGTAGCTGGAGTGGCGATTACTGCTGGGAAGGCTCGCTGCCAGCAGTTTGTTGCGCGCCTTCCTTCCATTTCTTGATCACGACTTCCTCGGGGCGGATGATGCGCTCTTTCCAATGGAAGCCACGCTTTAAAATCCTCACGATTTGCTGATCTTCGTCCGGGTTGTCGGTATACTCCAGCGACATTGCCTTCTGTGTTTTTTTGTCCAGCTTGCCCGTGGATACGGGCGTATATAAGACATCCAGTCGCTCGAGTACTTCAAGAATGAAGTGAACATTGTGGTCGAGATTCGTGATGGCATTCCGCATGTTCTCCACGAGGCTCACTGCTCCACCCGCAAGATCTTGATCGCCGAAAGTTGTGAGAGTCAGCGAGAGCTGGCGATGGATCTCGCTCATGTCGTCATACACGGAAATCATGTCTCGAATCACAGGCCGGAGAACCGACTCAAGAATGAATGCATCTTTGTAAGATTTCAGTTCCGCATGGAGAGCCTCGAACATCGCCTTGCTGACGGTGTTTCGCGATTCCATTGCGTGTTTCGCTTCGGCGAGGGCGATGGGGACGCCTTCGCTCGCGACAGCGATCTTGTCTAGTTTCGAAAGCGAATTCAGTTGTTCGGCCTGCGAACGCTGAAGCGCCTCGATTCCAGCGGTAATGGGCTTCAACATGCGCTGGATGTCGCTGTCGGTGATGTGTTTCTTTGTTTCCTCCTTGGAGTGCGAGTGTAGGTCGCGAGTCTGCTCGGCCTCTATGACGAGAGCCTGCAACTGGGCGCTAAAATCACTGTCGATGTTCGGGATCGGTTCGAGCATATATTGGACTTGAGGTAGCGGAATTCGAGCCAACGGAGGGATTTGTTTTTTGATAGCCATTTAGAGCGCGTGATTGGAAGCGGGTGATGCAGTGCTGCACGTTTGTTGCGACCAACAGGCCACCCATTTTTCTGCCCGACATCTTTATGGCAAATGAGCGGCTCGATTTTGGCGTAAAAATGCCGGGCAGAAAAATGGCGGGCAGACGGGAGTTGAGGGCGGCCGAAATTTGATTTTGGATGCCGCTAAGGGAGCACTCGAATTTTAGTCTCCGAACGCACTTCGATTTCTGGCGTTTCTTTGTAAAGGATGAGTTCGCCTCGGACCTCCACAGTTTTGCCTTGGAGGTTTTTGATGTCCCCTCCGAATGCACTCGAAACGCGAGCCAAGTGGTCCTTCTTTAAAACAACCACGAAATTTCCCCGCGCACTCCCTTCGAAGTTTATGAAAGTCATACTCCCGGTCTTGGTGGCGCCGACTTGCGAAACCTTGCCTTTGATGGTCACGTTTTTTCCAATCGCCGCGCGGATCGCCGCATCATTATTCGCGGCGATTATGCCCGGAAGGTCGGTCGGGATATTCGGAGCTGAAATTGAGGCGAGTGGCTTCAGACCCGCTGCAACATTGATCGCGGGCAGGAAGTCAGCCTTTGATAAGTCGATGTCCACGATGACCGGATTGTGGTCGCTCAGGCCGGGATACGACCTCACGAAAGCCACGGGCCGACCGAGTCCCGCAGTGAGAATGTGGTCGAAACAATTGTCCGGGTAACTGCCTTCGCCGGGAATCGTCGTTCGATTTGCAAACGGTACACCTTTGTGAGTCCACCACAGACCGCTTTCCATGAAGCCCGCCATAGTCGGGTCGCTGGCAAATTTCGGATCATCCACGGACGTATTCATGTCGCCCGCCACCACAATGGCGCACTTCCCATGCTTGCCGTAAATCGCGAGCATTTCCTGCATGTGCTGGATGAGTTGACGTGTGGATTCCGCCCGCATCGCGATGTTTTCGGCGAGCGCACCAAGGTTGCTCTTCAGGTGCAGCGACCAGCATAAAATGAAGCGTCCGCCGCCCGCATCCAGCGCTGCGAATGCGTATCCGCGCGGCGGGCCGTAGTGGCCGCCGACCCATTTCGCAGACCATGCGGAATCAGACTCCAGCTTTGAAGCGACGACTTGGTTTTGCGGGCGTGCATCGGGGACTGAAATGTTGAATGCGGTTACGACATGAGGGGTGAGGCCGGGAACCGCCGTGCAGAGCTCTGCTGCGGCCTGCCATGAGCGCACTTCTTGCAGCAAAAGAACATCGGGATTCAGTTCTCGCACCGCCTTCTGCGCTTCTGCCATGTGTGCCGCAGCGATTTCTGGCGTGGTTTCCGGCTTATGCCCCGGGAACCACTGGAGATTCCACGAGACAACCCGGATGGTTCCTTTCGGTGCAATGGGGAGTGTCGCCTGTCCTTGCTTGCCGCAGGCGGAAGCGAATAGGGCGAAGATCAGCGAAAGGACGAGGCGGAAAGGCAAGTGCATGGAAAGGCCCAACCTTCCGTGGGTTCCAGCCGAATTGCGAGCGCTGTTTAGACGACGTTAAGGCGTGCTCGCGTAGATGCGGGCGAAGTGCTGTACGCCGCTCACTGGCGCGCCGCTGCGCCACGTTTCACTCACTGAGCCGTTGCCGTTTACGACCATGCTCACGCGTTGCGTGTCGGCGGGAGCGGCGCTCCACGTCGTGAGGTTGGCGCTCATTTCTACGCGCCATGTCACGTCGTCGCTCGCGGGTGCGTGGGTGAATGTGAATGTGAAATATTCGCCGGGAATTCCATTCACGGTGAGCATTTGTTTCGCTGCGGACATCGTCGCGGTGCCGGGTGAATTCGGGTTTGTGCCGAGGATGTATTCGAGCAAGTTGATCGTGCCGTCGCCGTCGGTGTCGAGGTCGTCAGGCAGGCTGTTGGCGGTTTTCCATGCGGCGTAGGCGGCGGTATTGTCGCTGCTGCCGGGAGTGCCGTTGTTGCCGAGCGCGCTGGTGCGCCAGCTTTCGGCTTGGTCGTGATTCGGGCTGGAGAATGGCGCGATGAGCACGAGCGAGAAGCCGCCGCCATCCGCCGCGATGGGCCACGCGCCGCTGTCTTTGTATTCAAAAGTGCGGATTGCCGTCGTGCCGTCGGCTGCTGTGAGCGTGATGCGTTCGCTGTTATTCGAGAGGCCGGTGTCCAACTCAAATGCGCCGGCAATGGGCAAGCCGGAGCCGTGGCGGGCGATGAGTGCGGCGGGATTTTCGGCGATGATGAGCCGTGCGCCGGGCGCGAGTTGGCGGATGCTTGCGTTGTTGAAATGGAACGTGATTCCCGACGTGAATTCGCAGTCGGTGAAATCGACCGTATTGCCGCTGATGTTCAACAATTCGATGTATTCGAAATCGTTCGGGTCCGTGTATCCGGGCGTCGGCGGCGTGGTCGATGGATTGTAACTGAACTCGCTCACGACGATATTCGCCGCGCTCGCGGGAACGGTGCCGACGCTGAAGTATGCTTCGTTTAGCGCGGACCACACGCCGCTGAGCAACACGCGCGATTTCACCGTGCCGCTCGACGCGAGCACGACAGGCGCGCTGTATGTTTGCGCGGTGCCGGAGACTGCGCCGCCGACGAGTCGTGGGTCGGTGCCGTCGAGCGTGTAATAGACCGTGCCGCTGCCGTTGCTGTTGGAAATGGAGAGCGCGTAATTCGCTGCGACGCTGCCGCCGTGCTGGCTGAAATCGGGCGCGTTCGTCGTGGGGTAAAGGAGCTGTGTGCGGAAGATTCCCGTCGTTGGCTGCATCACGAGATTCCAGCGATTTTGCAGGAGCGGGTTGCCGTTGCCTTCGTTGGTGAGAAGGCTGTTTTTGCGCACGAGCCAGTCGCTCTTTTTATACGTCACGTTCACGTTTGGCGCGGTCCGCACGGAAGCGCGGATGTGGCCCCAGCGGGCGCTTTCGGCGCGGATGGCGTTGTCGATTCGGTTGAGGTGTTCGGTGAAAACGCCCGACATTCCGGCTGGCGTGAGCGTGCCGGTGTTGAACATGTGTTTGCGGATTTGGTCGGCAAATTTCAGCCGGTATTCCGCGTTCGCTTTGAGCGCGTTGTGGATGGGTTTTGGCTGGCCGGGGCTCGGGGCTTCGTTGCCGTTGGCGGTGATGAAATTCTCCGTGCCGGTGCGGAACGTGTGCTCGGCGTCCCACACATGGAAGCGCCATTTTCCGCCCCCGCCGCGGTAGTAAGATGCGTAGAGATTTTTGTCGGACCAGTCTTGGTTTCCCGCGAGGAAATTGACCATCATGTAGTCGATGAACGCTTCGATATCGAGCTGCGCTGCGACGGCGTCGTAGTTCGCTTGTTGCGTGAGGTCGGGCGTCGGGTTTGGCGCGATGTAGCCTTGGCCGACGGTGTCGAGAAACGCTTCGTAATTGACCTGCACCGTGGAGTTGCCGGCGGGGTTTCCAGCGGTCGGTCTAGCGATTGGCAGCGCTGGGTTCACGTAGGTCGCATTCACGAGCGGATCGCTCTCGGTGAACGCCGGACGCATCGAGTGCTTGAAGACATCCCACAATCCAGAATCGCCGCCGAAATACGCGGAGGCGAAATGGTGGTCGGGCTTTTCCGTGAGGAAATAAACGCCCCAATACATGCCGTTCAAATAGAGATGCACGGGACGGCTGCGGAACCCGCCGCGACCGCTTACGCGCGTCTGCAAATCAGCGACGACTTGGTCGTTCACGTAGTCGCCGCGCGCGCCTTGCGCCGGGTCGGGATGCGCCCATGTGTTGTTCATCCGCGCATCGAGCACGAAGTTGTCGAATTGATTAAATCCATCGTCGCCAAACGCGCGGAATCTGACGTCGTTCAAGCACTGAAAGCGGAAGGAGAGTTTGTAGTTTTTCCAGCGTCCTTGGCTCGTGCCGCCGAAGATGTGGATGTTGCCATCAGCCTGAAAACCAGACGCGAGATTCGGCGTGGCGACGCTGCCATCGGGGTTGATAAATTCCATCGAAGCCGCACGGTCGATGCCCTCAATCGCGACGCCAGCCGCAGGCGGGTAAATGCCGCCGTCGCCCGAAACCACGCTCGGCCCAAACAGCTCCTTCCACGACGCGACGAGCGAGATGGTCGCGATATTTTTGAGGTCGTTTTCGACGAACTGATTATCCGGCACCGGATCGGTCGCGAGCCCTTGATTGATGCCCCAAACCGTGAGTCCCGGAAATGCGGTGAGGTTCGTGAGCGTGGCTCCGACATTTCCCCAAGTCATCGTATCGGCGGGCGCGAGTCCCATCGAAGCAGTCGGCGCATTTTGCGTGAGCACATCGGTGGTGAAAATGTAGCTCTGCGTGTCCGTATCCGTCGGGGCGAGGCCCGTTTTAAAAGCACGCGCACGGATAAGTGTCGTGGCGTTGATCGCGATATTTCCCGTCGGCGGAGTGAGCCCATCGAGTGGCAAAATCTGCGTGCCGTTTGTGAGCGTGGGCACGCTGCCATTCACGGTGTAAACAATCGTCGCACCGGGCGTGAGCGTCGTCACCGTGGTGGAAAACGGAGCGGAGTAAATGCCGCGTTTGATCGTGAAAGTCGTATCCGCAACAAAGCCCGTGACGGTCGCCGGATTGTTTGCTGCGGCGGGCGTCGGCGTGGTCATGTAGGCTGGCGCGGTCGCCGCGAGATTGTCCGCCGGGCCGTAAGTAGTGAAGCGATGTTGCGATGGATACGGAACGAGCGGCGTTCCGATTTGGCTGACGACGACCGGTGCGCCGACCGTCGGTCGCGAGAGGACGAGAACGCCCGTCGTGCCGAGCTGGAAATTCGTATGCGGTTGCACAGCATTCACGCGGCGATTTTTCCCCGAAGCATACACAATCGCGTAGCCGCCCGCAGGAATCGAAAAGCTCGGGAGCGTGTATTTTGCAGGCAATGCGAGGTCGTCGGAAAGTTGGTAGCCCTGCAAATTCACAGTAGTCACTTCGTTGTTCTTGATCTCGATCCAGTCATTGCTGTCGCCGTCCATGTCGAGCGGCGCAGTCGGGTCGTTCGCTTTCGGCGAGCTGTTCGCCATGAACTCGTTGATGTGGACGTTAAACGCTGGCGGCGGCGGGTAACTCGTAGCGTTCAGCGGATTCGTTCCCGCTGTGATTTCCACGCCATCCGAATACGTGTCGCCATCGGTGTCCGCGAGCAGCGGGTTGGTGAGATGCGTATTTACCTCCGCGCCGTCGGTGAGTCCGTCGCCGTCCGTATCAGCGAGGATCGGGCTCGTCAGCCTCACCAGCACTTCGTTGCCGTCGGTGAGTCCATCGCCATCCGTGTCTGGAAGCGTGGGATTTGTGCCCGCTGTTTGTTCCTGCAAATTCGTAAGCCCATCGCCGTCCGGATCGCCCGCAGCGGTCTGCGCGAGATTGCCGAAATAAAGCTGCTCCCAAGTATCCACGAGCCCATCGCTGTCCGTGTCATTTCCGAGCGAGATGCCCGTCGTATAAATGGTCGTGATTTCCGCCGGAGTGAGCGCGTGATTCCACACGCCGACATCGTCGAACCAGCCTTTGGTGAACCGCGAGAAGTGATTTCCCACGATGAAAGGGCTCGTATTTACGCCCATGTCCCACTGCCCGCCGCCTGCGCCCGCGACGATTGCTTTCGAGGAATAGAGGGAGCCGTTAAGATACGTCCGAGCCTGCCCGCCCGCGCGATCAATGACCGTCACGAAATGATGCCACGTCGCGTTCACCACCGCATCGGGCGCTTGGTAAGCAGT
The DNA here is from genome assembly GCA_043728745.1 of Verrucomicrobiaceae bacterium. GTDB lineage: Bacteria > Verrucomicrobiota > Verrucomicrobiia > Chthoniobacterales > Chthoniobacteraceae > SXWH01. Next base: position 732 of record JAYTMG010000014.1, on the reverse strand, counting down.
GACGAATCGGAACGCCGTGGCCGCGGCGGATGATTGCCGCGAGTCGAACTGAAAAAACGACGTCATATTTCCCGCGCCCGTCGTCCAGTTCACCGTCATCAAATAATACCCCGCCGAGTCGTAAGCGGGTGTCCCAAGGTTGAGGCCGTAGCCTTTCGAAATCAGCCCGTTGTTTATCTGAAACTCCACAGCCGCTTCATCGCCATCCGGTTTATACCAGCAAGCGAGCGAGTAGCTCTGCGCGGCTGGAAACTCCAGCTTCGCTGCATCACCCATATCGACATAGCCCGAGGTGCCGTTCAAATAAACCGCACCACCGAAACGCCCGGCAGCAGACTGAAAAGTCGCCCCCGTAACGAGGTTCCCGTTTACAGGCGACGCCGCACCATCGGCGGCGGTAGTGCCGCTGGCTTCATCAAATTTCCACCAGCCAACGAGCCCGGCGTGGGATGTGGTGAGAGCGACGGCATAGGCGAGGGCGAAAAGAACGGCGGGTCTGGTGGTAAATCTCATTTTGGTATGGTCCACGAGTGAGTAGCACTGTCTTCAAGGCGTTGCATTGGAAATCTTGTCCATCATCGCAAGTCCTCCCGCTCCCGCCCCGATTCTCTTAGTAGTTTACGAGGCTAAACTCCACGTTCGGCTGCCACGAAGTGAAAATAGTCGCCGAGCTGTGTCTTGACCGAGTTGCAACTCGCCTGTCTGTGCATTGACGAGCGGCCAAAGAACCGG
>JAYTMG010000013.1:0-27688 GCA_043728745.1 Verrucomicrobiaceae bacterium | reverse complement strand
CTCGCCGTCTCGCGCATCTATCTCGATAACTTCGACCACATCACAGCCTACTGGATCAGCCTCAGCCTGCCGATGGCATCCGTCGCGCTGAACTACGGCGTGGACGATTTGCACGGCACCATTTTCGAGGAGAAAATATTTCACATGGCCGGTGCGGTCACGCCGATTGGGCAGTCCATCGCTGCGCTCAAAAAAGCCATCCGCGAAGCTGGACGCGAGCCCATCGCCCGCGACACATGGTATCGCAAGCTGGAGCCGGTCGTTTCCGAACCGGTCGTCGCATGACCGCCGCGCGCTATCCGGTTCTCCACGGACTGCGGGTCGGCTGCGTGCAGTATCTGAACTCGCGTCCTCTCATCTGCGACTACGAGGGCTCCGTCGTTTTCAGGCACCCCGCGGTGCTCGCGGAAATGCTTTTCGCCGACCAACTCGATGTCGCGCTCGTGCCTGTGTTTGAGGCGCTCCGGCATCCCGGCTATCAGCTCGTGGATGGCGCAGTCATCGCATCGGACGGCCCCGTTTTCAGCGTCTTCCTCGCGTATCGCGGCGCGCTTTCCGACATCCGGAAAATTGCGCTCGATCCCGCGTCGCTCAGCTCCGCGCATTTGTTGCGCGTGATGCTCGCAGAGTTTCACGGATTGCATCCGCAATACAGCGGGGAAGGGGACGCGCGGCTGCTCATCGGAAATCAAGCCATCGACTTCCGAATGAATCCGGCAAACTCCGACTGGAATATATTGGACCTCGGTGGAGAATGGAAACGCTGCACCGGACTGCCGTTCGTTTTCGCGCTATGGGCGATGCGAAGCGGCGTGTCGCCAACTGCCGCAAACGAGCTCCGAGCTTTGAAACAAAGCGGCGTGCAGCGCATCCCAGAGATCGTCGATTGTGACGATTTCTCAACACACGAAATCCGGCATTGCTACCTGACCGCGCACATCCACTTTAACATCGGCGAGCGCGGAAAAGCGGCCATCGAGCGCTATCGCTCCCTGCTCGTAAAGCACGGACTTATCGCGGATTCCGGCCCTGTGTCCTTTTGCTAGACTGGCTCCTCGGGTGTGCGGAGGCTGAGTTTTCGGCTCTTTAGGAGCTTCTGATCGCTCGGCGTCTCGTCGTCTTCCCACGTGTCGCCATAATGCTTTCCGTAGGCGTGCTTATACGCTGCGAGGTTTTCATTCGCGATAAACTCCGGGTGCTCGACGAGCACGTCGTACGGACCGGGGCGGGAGAAGATTTTCGCCATGATCGGCACCAGATCCAAAACGAACAGCGTGCCGAAAATCACGAGGAACTGAAACGCGCCAGCCATCCATTTATAGCCGCCTTCGCGCTTCTCGTCCTCGGTGGCATCCGGCGCAGTTTGGAAGATGACTTTGTAGAGCCCGATTGTTTCTTCCATCGGATCGAAGATGCCGCTGATTTTCTGTTCCACCCGAGCGATCGGGGGGAGGAATGTCTCATCGTGGCGCTTCATGCCGCTGGCTTGGTCGGCCTCCAGTGTGGCGGTGTGCTGCGCGAGTTTTTCGAGGCGTGCGGCTTGGTCAGTCTCGAGTTGTTCGATGTCTTTGGTGACTTTGGCAAGGCGGTCCTTCCGAATCCGCTCTTTCTCTTTTCCCTCTTCCACAAAGGCTTCCCGCCGTGCGACGAGTCCGTCCATGTAGGCGTTTTTGTCGGCGAGCCGCGCGTCGGCGAGCTGCCGGTCGTTCGCGACCAGTGCGGCCTGCTGCGCGACGGATGCGCTCTCAACCCGGTTTGCTTCTGAGACCGTGGCGCGGTCGCGGGCCTGCATGTCTTTTAAGCGAGGGCCTTCACCGGCTTTCTTTACTTCGGGGTAAAATTCGTTGGGCTGGCCGAGTGCTTCTCGGGCGATGGCTTCGACGAGGCGGCGGTGGAGATCGAGCTTCGTCTCCAGTTCGCCCTTCGTTTTGGCGAGGGTTTCTTTCTGCGCATCGATTTGCGAAAGGATGTTCCGAGTGGTGGCACTGGCGGGCGCGACGAATGTGGGTTCGCCTGCTTTTTTCCGCTCTTCTTCCATCCGCACATCGGCGTAAGCCTCCGGGTTCACGATGGCTTTTTGCAAGTCGGGGAGTTGCACCGTGAACGCGTCGTGCTGGGTTGTGTAATCGGCGGTCAGTTGCTTGCGGTCGGCTTCGCTTTTAGTGCGGATTTCTTCCAGACGATCCCGCAGCGCCTTTCGTCCGGAAGCTTCATCGGAGCGCATCGCATTCAGCTTTCCCTGAAGCTCGGTCTGGTATCGGTGAACGATCGCGGGGCGGTATTGATCGAGGCAGAACGGGAACGAAATCGCCACGCTGACCACGCCCGCGAGCATGAAGCGGAAGCACACTTGCATGCACCTGCGCCACCACGGCTGAAACGGCCGGTAGGTCGCCAGCAGAATGCGGTCGGTGTTCATGATCACCGCGGCCCACGCGAGCGAGATGAGGATGATGCTAAACCACGGCGGCTCGTGAAAGCGGCTTTTCGTGTAGAAGATCATCCCGAGAAAACCCATGATCGTAGGGATGAGGACAGTGCTCCCGAGCACCGCGATCCGCTCGCGCTCCGTTGCAGGACAGTGCTGAAGTGTCTCTACGCGAGCCCCGGCGAGCCAGTAGCAAAAGCGCTGGAATCTGCCTTCGGGCGGCGGTGTGTGCGGATCAAAATCGGGCGATGGTTGCCAGTGCATGTTCGTAGAGTCGGAGCGTTTAGTTTAGCCTGCCGGTGTCAGACTCCAACGCTTACTTGTATCGCTTCTTAGCGAAAAGCTGGCGCAACGCTACTGCACAGTTCCGACTTTTGACATCCAACGGTCGAGGAGGTTTCCGGTAACCACGATCGCCTCCAACTGGACTTCGCCGCCATCCCGCCAACTGTCGTCGGATGCTTTGTGGCGCAGGAGGGATTTACTTTTCTGTTTCGCTGAGTGCGACCCGGCGTAGCGGGTTTTGATTCGGACGGGGCGGCCTTCGGGGCCGACTCCGACGATGTTGAAGCTCTGGCCGGATTTCAAAAAGCGGATGGATTCGTCGGGGCACTCGATCTCCCACGCTTGGCGAGTCACCATTTTCCCAATCACAGTATCTGGGTTCACAGGAGTTCCGGGCTCGACGGCTTCTGTCGCGGTGATGAGACCGGGATAGAGCGCAATAATCTGGCGCGGAGCCCCGTCGGCGTTCATCTCGTCGATTGCGATTTCCGTCTCCACCGCGAGAACGCGGAGCGATGCGGAAAAGCTGTGGATTCGCCTCGTCGTTGCGCGGATCGATTCGTCCAGCTTGTCGAGATTCATAGGCGTCGAGGTCGCCACTGCTGCGGGAGCGACCCGGATCGATGCGATTTCCTTGCGAATCCGGGCGACGGCATCCGCCCGCGCTGCGACGGTCCGTTTATAAACGGCGATTGCGCGTTGTGCCGATGCAGCGTCCATCCTAGCTTCATCGCCCCGCTCGCTCATCAATGCGGATGCGGCTTGTGTCTGCAAACGCAACTCATCTCGCGCATCCCGCAGCGCTTCTTCGGCATCCACGAGGTCCTCGCGTTTGATGGAAGAATCCTGCTGCGCCGAGTCCACTCTGGCTGCACGGTCCTCTTTGAGCGCATTAAAATGAGCCGCCACTTTTGCTCGCTCGTCCACAGTGAGCGAAGGGTCCTCCGTGCGGCCCGTCGAGATGGCGCTCTTCACACGATGCTCGCTCTTCAATGCGAGGAGTTCCCGCATGTAGCCGGAAATCACATCGGGCGCATCGGCGAGGCGTATGGAGTTCCCCGCCAGAAATTGATCGCAAAATTCAATCTGCGATTTTGCCCGCGCAAGGGTCCCGGCGAGCATCTTTGCCTTTGCCTCATCCATTGGCGGCTGAACGATTGCGAGGACAGTGCCCTTGCCGACTCGCTGGCCGGGACGAATGCGCAGCTCCGTCAGTTTTCCAGTCACCGATGCGCCGAGGTCATGCACATCGCCGGTAAAATGCAGCCGTCCATTTGTGGTGATCGTCTCAAGCGTGGGCTGTCGGGAAGCCCATCCACAAAGGCCCGCGGCTACCGCTGCCACGCTGAGGACAAGGAACACCGCACCGCTTGCAAACCTCTTGAAGGTCAGCGAGCTGGACGTCGCGGGCGCCGCTGCCGCAGTCGGAGATTTGTCGGGTGCGTTCTTTGGTTGCGAGTACGGTTTCGGGAGCGGCTGCTCCAGTATGAGCGGGCGGCCTTGAATCGCGCGGTCGAGTTGCTCATTGGGAATTCCGGTCAACCGTGCCCAAAGGATGCCGCTTGAATCGCCCCAGAGTGTGCCGGGGATGATGCCCTCGCCACCGGACACGACCCAACTGTGGTTCTTCTTCGCGTCCATGGATTCCGCCTCATCGGGCCAGTCGCGCGTCAAGCAAACAGGCGCGAGCTTTTCGACGATTTGCTGCGTATTTTCCACAGGCAGACCGCGTCGATGCAGCTCCGAGAGCACCGCCCACCACACCTCCAGATGACTCGGTTTGTTCAGGAACGTATCCCGTAAGGCGTTGTCGTAGCGGGCAAATTCGAGGAATGCTGGAGCCGCGAGGAGCATCCCTGTGACCTCTCCCACCGCGACCGCCTGTGCGCTGCAAATATCTGCCAGCGCGACATCCCAGCCGACACAGGAGCCAGGTGCATAAGTGGCGAGGAGAACGGGCTCGTCCGTGCCTGGAATCTCGGAGAGCATTCGCACGGAGCCGCCCAGCAACAGCAGCACTTCGGAAGGAGCCTGGCCTTTCTTAAAAATGCAGTCGCCCGGAAAATACCGCACCGACCGCGCCTGCGAGAGCAGTTGGAAGCGCCGCGCCGAAGCCATCTTGCTAAACGGCTCGGTGCGGAACAGGAGCTTCGAGTAATCGACCGCGCCATCCGTGACCATGCTTGCTGCATCAGCGACTTCCGCGCCAGCACTGGTGCAAAGTTCAGGCAGGCCCGACCCATTCGCTCATTTCGTAAAGTCCTGGGTCGCGCGTGACCTTGCGAGGTCGTCGAAAACCACGCTTTTCCTTCGCGGCTCCCGGCTCGCCGCCGTCTGCAAAATCCTCCATCCCGTCCAGCGAGTCGCCGTATTCTTCCTCCAGTTTGTCGGGGTCTTCGCCCTTCTCCATTCGGGCGATCATCTCCTCCATCTGCGCGGGCATTTTTCCGCCAGTCAGCTCGCCCATCCGGCGCATCATCTTTGCCACGGCGCGCGGGTCGGGGTTGTCGGAATCCGCGATGCTCCCAAACTCGCGCTCCATAACATCCATCGCCGCGTCCATCTGCGCATCGTCGCCGTCGCCCATCCCGCCCGTTTTCGGTTCCTCGGATTTTCCCGTGATTGCGAATGCGCTGAGCATCTTTTCCATCTTCCATTTGGGATTCTCCGGGCACCGCGGAATCTTGTCGGAGTAGCTCAGGCTCCGCGCAAAAAACGAATAGATGCGGCGGTTGTTTGGACAGAAAAATTCGTAGATGGGCATGACAGAGGATGCAGCCCGCAGGCCCCGCAATTCAACCGTCAATTGCGCCAAACTTTTTCAGCACTTCGCCGACTTTCGTTTCTTCCCTATGGTGCCGCGTTTCTGCACTTTTCGGATGGAGTCAGGCGCAAACGGAACCTCGCACGAAGTGTTCCCCATATCCGCCGCGACGCGCCCGATTTTCTCGCCGATTTCCAGCGCCGATTCGGTCAGCGGCTGCACGTAGGATCCGACCGCGATAATAAACGAATTCATCTGATACCGCACAGTGTCCGGGGCTGAGTGGATTTGCTTCTGCACGCACTGGAGCAATCGCTTCAATTCTGCGAGCGCAAGTTCGGCGTCACCTTTGATGGACACAAGGCTCGCCAGCGTCCCCCAGCCGGCGGAAGCGATGAGTTCCTCATCGGAGTCGATCCACTCCAGTCCGAGCTCCCAGCCATGCTTGCTGCCCGCCGCGACCGTCGCGACGATCGCTCCAGAAATCGCGCGGCAATACGCTTTTTCCGCCCAGTGCTGGAGGTCCTTTTTCGTCATTCGCTCATCGTCGGCGATCAGCCCTGCCAGATACATCGCGTCGTAATTGCCGGTGTCGTAAAGGTCGAGCGCGAGCTGGTAGTCCTTCTTGATGCGCTTGCGGATCTTTTGCAGCTCCGAGATCTTCACACCGAAGCACGGCTCCTTGATGCCGTGGTTGAAAATTACCCTTTTGTAGCCGTCGCTGCCGAGCGGCCGGAGCTCATCGAGGATTTCTTGTGCGGTCTGGCGGCTGGAATGAGTGAGCGATGGACGCATGATCGAAGTGTAGCCCCTGGAGTATCCAAGCCAAGCAGCAAGGGGAGAAAACGCGGTGCAACTTCCGGCCATCACTCCGCGTCTGAGCTGCTCCACAAGCGGACGCGCCGATTCCTGCCCCAGTGCGGACGCGGCAAGCAGTGCGAAGCGAATGTTTTCATAAATGAGATGGTGCGCTGGTGCCATATCCGACTGGGGCCAGTCCCATTTACTTGAGATTAGCCGCCGCCCGCGTGGTTTTAATGGTCAGGTCGAGGTTTCCAGTTTCCTCCTTTTTCTCGCCGGTGACATCCGGCGCAAAAGAAGCGGGGAACGAGGCCGCGAGCCGCGCCTTATGGGAGAGGATGTCGATGTCTTTCGAGGTGGCGAGATTGGTCCGCTGCATCGGGTCGCGCTCCATGTCGTAAAACTCCTCCGTCCCATCCCGGTAGCGGATAAAATACCAGTGCTCGTCGCGCACCGAGGCGTTGCCTGCGCCATTGACGGTGATGGACGAGTAGGGCCAGGGCATCTTCGGATCGCGCAGCAGGGGAGCGATGCTCCGCCCGTCGATTTCCGGTTTGGCTGGCAGGCCGCACAAGTCGATGAGCGTCGGGTAAAGATCCATCAAGTTCACCAAGCGGGAGCAATCCTGCCGCGACTTCATCCCCGGCACCCGGATGATCAACGGCAGACGGGGGGATTCGGCCCAGAGCGTGGCTTTGCGAAATCGCAACTTCTCGCCGAGATGCCAGCCGTGGTCTCCCCAGATGACGACGATCGTATTGTCCCGGGCCGGACTTTTCTCCAGCGCATCCAGCACCCGCCCCACGCAATCATCCGCTGCGCTGGATGCGGCCAGATAGGCTTGCACCGCAGCCTTGAACAAGTTCGGGTCCTGCTGCACCCACCGGAAATCCGGGCTAGGCGCGAACTTGGTTTTTCCCTTGGCGTCCACGATATCGCCGAGGTCATCGAGCCGGAACTCCGGGAGCTTGATGCTCTCCAGCGGATGACGGTCAAAATATTCCTTCGGCACATACCAGGGCAGGTGCGGCTTGGAGATTCCCTGCGCGAGGAAGAAGGGTTTCGCCGCTGGCTGGGCCAGTTGCGCTGCCGCCCAATCAGCCGCCTTCCAATCCTTCGACTGTTCCTTTGGGCCCTTAGTCGGTCCCCAGCTAAAAAAAGCGAGGACCGCGTGAGCGCCCGTTGACTCATCACAGACCTTTGTTGTGCTCGACGCGGTAGAACGCCCGGCCTGAGTCAGGCGTCGGGTCGGTTAAGATCAGTTGTCCGTCTGACTCGGTGGAGACTGCATTGGTCACCTTTTGCCAGGATCCAGCGGCTAGGCTGGTTGATTTCCAGAGGATGAAATTTTGGCCGGGCTGGGAAGGCATGGTTAGCGATACCTGATTCCCCTGATTTTGAATCCCATCCACACGCAACATTTCGGGAGCATAGGGATTGAGGGTTTCGGCCAGATTGAAGACGTACGTGGTGATCGAGTTTTTGGAAATGAGCAGGTTGCTGGCGAGATCCACCGTGCGTTGTTGAAACGCGCTGCTTCCGATGTCGAACTGCCGGGTCCGGAATGAGGTGACAGAGGCGAGCGGGAGTCCCCGGAGGCGGAGCGCGATTTCATCGTCCGTGGCGCCGGTGTTGAGGACGATGAGGGTGACTTGGTTGCCTGCGGGATTGATGTAGCCGGAGGCGCGTATGTTTGTGTTGGTGCCGGTGGCCTTCGTCACTTCAAACCGCTGGTGGCCGCGTGAGATGTACTTCGAGTAGTGCTTGAGAGTGTAATAAGTGTTCCCCCTCACGTAATCAGATCCATTGATGTTGAAGACGATTTCACCCGCGCTGGCGGAATCTCCCCAGACGAGTTTCCAAAAGATGTAGGCCGAGGAATCGGCCTCGACGAGCGTGTTGTGAATCACCTTGGCTGTATCCAGCCAATCGAATTCCCCCTTCGAGAATTCCGACATCCAGTTCCGGCGCCCGGTTAAGTCGGTCTCGCTACGGATTTGATTGAGCTTTGGGATCTCGCCGTCGATGGCCGTTTCGCTGCCGATATTGTAATTATGGAACGCGTTGACGCCCAGAAATGTGCGCGTGCGCAACGGTACGGCCTGAATGAGAAACTCGTTCATGCTCTCCGATTCCGGGCCGACGAGAATCGGCACATTCGGTCGAACTTTGATGCGGTTATGAATGGCGTCCAATGCCTCGGCATAGCCCGCGAGTGTTGTTGTTTGTGTGGCGGCGAAGTCACAGGTTTCGTGTGCCGCCACCCAGCCGGGCTCGTTCTGGAAACTGAGGTAATCGGGCGTCCAATTCATGTTGTCCAGCAGATCGACCCAGTATTGAGCAAGGTCGGCGTAAACGTATTGTCCATTGACCTTTTTCAAGGTGCCCCCGTTTTGGAGGTCGTTATTCGTCTTCAGATTCGCCGGCGGACTCCACGAGGAAAAGAGGACCTTGATGTCACGACCGGGCTCTTTGGCCATGTCATAGAAGGTCTTGTTGTTATCGTAGTTGCCCTTGTAGCCACTAGCCGTGGGGATGTTGCTCGGCGATTTATTGGTTGGGTAATCCGCAGGGAAATACCAATTCTTAAGCCGGATGATATCAAGGCCGAGATCATCGAAAATCAACTGCTCCACCTCAGCCTTCTTCGCTGCCGGCAAGGACAGCATTCTTGAAGAATACCAAGTGAGCGCGCCGCCGATGCCGTCCATCGTCTGATGCCGGATCGATGGATCCAAAGTAACGAGGATGCCGCTGCTCGGGATAGGATGGGACTCGACTGAGATGTCATCCAGCCAGATGGTTCCTGTAGATCGATACTGGATGCGCAGACGCGGATCGGCTTCTGTGGTTGTGTGGTTCCAAGAATACCTCGCCCAAGAAGTGGAGAGCGTGAACTCCTTGTTGTTATAGACGGCGTTTTGCATCACAAAACGAACCGTAGTGCCAGCAACCGCGGCTCGTGCGCGGAAGGTGATGGTCGTCGGAGTGCCCGTGGGAAGAGTCGTAAAGGTGGCGCCCAGGGTCTGCACGTTGTGAAGTTGCGAGCTGGGATTGGTGACGACGACCTTCATGGCCTTCGCTCCGGTGTACGGCTGGGAGGTTTCGATCGAGAAGGACGCGACAGCACCACCGCTCGTCGCATTGCTCCATCCGGTGAACCCACTCTCAAACCCGCCGTTCGTCAGCAGATTCTGGCCGTGGAGCAGCCCTGCCCCCATCACGAAAAACACCGCGATCACCAGACGGATCGACGCGAAAGCCATTGTCTTGCCTTGATGTCGAACGTGTTGATTCATGGATTCAGAGCTGATCTCAGGGGTGAGCATGTCGAACGATACGAAAAAGGGACGCGTCCATGACTTCGAGCCCCTGCACTCGCGAAAACTCATCCACATTCAGCGTCGCGACTCGGTAACCGTGATGCAGCGCAACCGCCGCAATCTGCAAATCGTGAAGTCCAATGAGCGTCCCCGTCGCGCTCATCGAAGCCCAAATTTTGGAGTAAATCACGGCTTCATCCCGGCAGAATGGCAATAGCGGATACCGCAACTCGACATCTCCGATAAACTCCATCCGCTTCTCCTTACGCTCTGGCGAGTCCGCTCGTTCCGCCCTATGAAGAAGCTCCGCAAGCGACATCACCGTGACGTAAAGTCGTTCCGAGCCAATCTCCGCGTGGAACCCCACCCAATCAAACCGGCCCCGCTCCGCCGCGATGAAAATAGATGAATCAACGCCTACTCCCATCGCGGTTCAGCGGGCGGACGATTTGCCTCTCGGCGAGCAGCCTCCACATCAGCGGCAAACGCCTCTGCATCGGCATCCGGCATCCGCTCGCGTTCACTCTCCACCACCGCACCGCATCCAGCCCAGTGAACACCTTCCGGCGCTCACGCAACGTCGCCTCCAGCGTATCGTCAAGCCGCACCAACTCTTCTGTGGTGAGGCTCGGCAGTGTGAATTCAATTTCAGTCAGCGTGCTCATACGGGAAAATGCCTGAAGTCCAACGGGGCGTCAATTCGCCGATTCGAGCGCGTTAAGCAGTAGGCATGCGCCAAGGGTGGTCGCTTATATTTTCGTTTTTCTCGCCTAGCCCGCTTTCCCGCTTGAGGATTTTAAAGAATAGCGTCGATACGGCGGCGGCTTGATACGCATTCGTTGATCAGCGAGCGCGTCCTGTCTTTCTGTCGCCCCTACTCGGCATTGGAATGCCGAGCTACGTTTTTGCGCTCGCATCATTCAAAACGCCAACGCCCGCCAAGTCCGAAACAGCGACTACATGACGAAGCCAAAACCCCGAGAAAGAAGCCGCCACACGCGAGGAGCTACAAGCCGCTCTTGCTCTTGATGCCTTGGGAAAGTAGGGAAGCGGAAAAAGATGAAACGCACACTCACATTCCTCACCGCACTGCTGGTCGCTTCACTTCACGCGGCGGAGCCCGATGTGATCGTCTATGGCTCGACGCCGGGTGGTTTTTGCGCGGCGATTGCTGCGGCGCGCGAAGGTGCTTCGGTCGTTTTGCTGGAGCCGACGGATCATGTCGGCGGGGTGAATACGGGCGGGCTGTCTTTCAGCGACTCGAATCAAACGGTTCGCAGCACGGTGATGGGGCTTTTTGATGAATGGCACACGCGCATCGAGACGGACTACACGGCGCGCGGGATCACGCTGCCTTACAAGGTCGGCGAAAAGGACCAGAAGCATTGGACGTATGAGCCCAGCGTGGCCATGCGCATCACGCGGCAGATGCTCGATGAAGCGAAGGTGCAAGTGCTGACGAAGCGCGCGCTGAAGTCGGTCGCGAAAGACGGCGCGCGCATCACGCGGCTGCGGACGAGCGATGGTGAGTTTAGTGCGAAAGTGTTCATCGATGCCACCTACGAGGGCGACCTCATGGCGGCGGCGGGTGTGTCGTGGACCATCGGGCGCGAGGGGCGCAGCGAGTTCGGCGAATCGCTCGCAGGGAAGCGTTATCCGAAGCCGCTGATGAACATTTCGGGCCGCGATGACGCAGGCAAACTGCTGCCGCTCATCACCACGGACGACGCCGGGCCCGAGGACGCGGGCGACAAAAACGTGATGGTGTATAGCTTCCGACTTTGCCTCACGAAAAACCCGGCGAACCGCGTGCCATTCCCCGCGCCGACGAACTACGACCCGGCGCGCTTCGAGGTCATCCGCCGCTATTTTGCAAAAGCAAAGCCTGTCGCGATGTGGGACCTGTATCCGCTTCCCGGCGGTAAATTCGATGCGAACAACGGCATCGGACGCCAGTTTTCCATCGGGCTCGTCGGCGCTTGCAATGGCTGGAGCGAGGCCGACGAAGCAGGCCGCGCGAAGATTTGGGAAGCGCACAAGCAATACACTTTGGAGATGTATCACTTTTTCTGCACCGACCCCGCCGTGCCCGAGGCGCTGCGGAAGGAGCACGCGGACCTTGGCCTCTGCCGAGATGAATTCGCGAGCTACGGGAACTGGTCGCCGCAACTCTACGTCCGCGAAGGCCGACGCATGAAAGGCATGTATGTCGTCAGCCAGAAAGACATCATGGAGAATCCGCAAAAGGAGGACGCCATCGTCATCTCGTCATTCCCCATCGACTCGCACGATTGCCAGCGCGTCGCGACGAAAGATGGCGTCGTCGATGAAGGCACGATCATGCCGGTGCGGGTGCCCGGTCGTCGCTACGGCTACGCATATCACATCCCGTATCGCAGCATCCTGCCGCTCGCTGCGGAATGCGAAAACCTGCTCGTTCCCGTCGCGCTTTCCTGCACGCATGTGGGCATCTCATCGATCCGCGTGGAGCCGACATGGATGATCCTCGGCCAGAGCGCCGGCGTCGCCGCCGCGCTCGCTGCGAAACAAAACGTGACCGTGCAAAAGCTGCCGTATCCCGCGCTACGCGAGCGTCTGCTGGCGCAAAAGCAAGTGCTCGAAATCCCCGTGGTCGCCGCGCTCCCCGCCATCGTCCTCGACGACAAGCAAGCGACGCTCGAAGGCGAATGGAAACCCAGCACCGGGTTCAAGCCCTACATCGGCACCGGCTACGTCCACGACGACAAACGCGGCGACGGCAAATCCATCGCCACGTTCCTTTTCAAAGCGCCAAAGTCCGGACGCTACGAACTGCGCATCGCCTATTCGCCGCACGAAACTCGCGCGAAAAAAGTGCCTATCATCATCGAAAGCGGCGCACAGAAAACCACGCTCACCTTCGATCAAACCCAGCCTCTTCTCGCTGGCGAAGCCTTTCGCAGCGCGGGTGTCGTCAAGCTCACATCCGATGCGGAAACGAAGATCATCATCAGCAACAAAGGCACCGAAGGCTTCGTCATCCTCGACGCGATCCAGCTCATCGAAGCGAAGGAGTGAGGGAACGGAGGCGTCGAAAAAAGACACGGTCAATCTTTCTCGGACTCAATGTGCTGCGCCTCGCGTGTCCGGCATCCGGGCTCAGCCGTATTCCTCGGCGGTCTCTTTCTTTCGGGGCACCGTCAGGATGTCGAAGTCGGCTTGCGGGCAAGATACGCTTCCAGCTCGGCGAGCCCTGCGTGGGAGCCGATTTCGTAAAAGCGGTGATCGGATTCAAAGCCGGCCATTTTTCCGCACAAGACGAGGTCGCGCTGGATTTCCGAGAGGTCGAATGGCTCGCCTTCGGGGCGTCCGGCGAAGATTTCGCGGGTGAAAATCGAGAGGCCGTAGTCGATGTGTAGCATCGCTGGCGTGCGGTCTTTTTTGTCGTAGCGAATGATGCGTCCGTCGGCGAATTCGACATTGCTCGTATCCCACAATCCTTCGTTGCGGAAGACGGTCATGAGCGCTGGCTGGCCGCTCGTTTTCCACGAGTGCTCGACGGCCCGGTAGCTGATGGGGAGATAGGAGTCGCCGTAGAGCACGAAGAAGGCGTCGCCGAGTAATGGCAGTGCGTGAAGAAGCGCGCCGCCGGTGCCGAGTTGGCGCGGGCCATCGTAGCAGTAGGAGAGCTCGATCCCCCATGCGGAGCCGTCGCCATATTCGGCCTCAATCATTTCGCCGAGGTGCCCGATGCACAAAACGGCACGGGTGATTCCCTGCGAGCGCAGCATTCGCAATTGATGCGCCATGAACGGCTCTCCCGCGATGGACACGAGAGACTTCGGGATCTTCTCCGTGATGGGCCGGAGCCGCGTGGCGAGACCGCCGGCTAGGATGGCAACTGGAAGGCTCATACTGGCTTGATGCGGGATGCGGGATGCGGGATGCGAGATGCGCGGCAAGCACCTTGTGAGAAAGTTGCCGCCCCGCGCGGGGACGTAATCCTGCCCCGCGCCAAGTTGACTGCATTTGGAAGGAGCACGCCGATGCGCATCTCGCATCCCGAATCCCGCATCTCGCATCGTCTTTTCATATCAATCCTGCGCGACGATGTTGGTGCCTTCGAAGTCGAAGCGGAAGCGCACTTCGCGCAATCCCTTCTCGCGCATGGCGCGGCGGAGGCGTGTGTTGTCTTCGGTGTAAAACATGAGGAACCCGCCGCCGCCTGCGCCGACGAGTTTTCCGCCGAGCGCGCCGTTGGCCATCGCGTAGTCGTACCATTCGTTGACTTGCGAGTTGCTCATGCCCGCAGAGCGCTGTTTTTTGCGCTGCCAGTGGACGTCCATGAGCCGCGCAAACTCAGGGAGATTGCCGCCTTCGAGCGCTTCCATGCTTTGCACGCCGAGCTCTTTCACGAAGTGCAGATTGTCCACCATGCTTTGATCCATCGCCTTTGTTTTCGTGTCCTGCTCCTTCAAAATGCCGGACGCCGAGCGCGTGTAGCCGGTGAAGAAAAGGAGGAGATTATCCTGCAAATTATACAGCGTTTCCTCGGGCATCTGGAGCGGCATAACTTCGACGGAGCCGTTCGCCCGGAAGTGAAAGCAGGTAATTCCGCCGAACGCGGCGATGTATTGATCCTGCTTGCCGATTGGCTCGTGGAGCTTGTTCAGCTCGATGTCGCACGCCTGCGCGGCGATTTCGCGCGGGTGCATGATGTTGTGCCGGTAGGTGTGGAGCGCTTTCAGCAGCGCTGTCGTGAAGCTGCCGCTGGAGCCGAGCCCGGTGCCGGATGGAATGTCCGCCATCGCCCCGATTTCCAGCGCGGGGAATTCCTCAATGCCGACCATGCGCAGGGCTTCGCGGACGATGGGATGCTCGACTTCGCTGATGCTCTTGCAGCGCTCCATGCGCGAGTATTTCAGCAGGATGCCGGGCTCGAACATTTTCATCAGCGTGATGTAAACGTATTTGTCGATAGCCGCAGCAATGAGGAAGCCGTCGTGCTGCTCGTAGTAGCTGGGCAGGTCGGTGCCGCCCCCGCCGAGGGTGACGCGTAGTGGTGAGCGTGTGATAATCATGATTGAGCGTAGATTTTTTCGACGATGCGAAGTGTGGCGATGGACTCGCGGAGCCCCGGCTGTGGCTCACGCGAAAGGCGGATGTCTTCGAGGAACGCTGCCATTTCCAGCTCCCACGAACGGTCGCCGCGTGGAAATTCCCACGCCGTTGTTTCGGGTGGTCCCATCTCGGGGAGCATCTTGTAGAACGTGATGCGCTCGACTCCGTAGCTGCCGCCGAGACCTTCGATGTGGAGCTTTCCGGTGCGTCCGTAGATTTCAAAAGAGAAGAGGTTTTTCCACTCCGTGCAACTCGCGTGCAGCCACGCAGTCTGGCCTGTTGCGGTGCGCAGCGAGAGGAACGCATTGTCGTCCACTTTCATGTCCCAAAACGAAGTCGTCGCGTGTCCTTCGATGCGCGTGAAGTCGCCTAGAAACCAGCCTGCAAGATCGATGAGATGCACGCCTTGGTCGATCAATTCGCCGCCGCCGGAGAATTCGGGATTTGCGCGCCACTCGCGGTCGTATCCGGTGCGGCCACCGTGGCCGTAGCGCCCGCGAATCATCATCAGCTCGCCGCAAGCGCCGGCATCCACCAGCTCGCGGGCCTTTTGCAGCGCGGGGTGAAAGCGGTGATTGTATCCCACACGCACGCGAACTCCTGCGGCCATCGCGGCAGTCTGAATCTTGTCCAGCTCCGCCGAAGTTTTCGCTGCTGGTTTTTCGATGAGCACATGCTTCCCCGCCTGCACCGCCGAGAGCGCGAGCGGCGCGAGCGCGTGATTCAGCGTGGAGATGATGACCACATCCACATCGCTGGCGAAGACCTCGTCCGCATTGGTCGTCGCGCGACATCCCGGCACGAGCGCGGCGAGCGAACGGGCGCGGGCTTCGTCGAGGTCGCACGCAAATACGAGGACGCCGCCCGCGAGAGCGGCGGCGCGTTTGCGACCGATGAGGCCGCATCCGATGATGGCAATTTTGGGCTGCATTAAAAATCGAGTTCCCGTTCTTTCGCAAGAATCCGCCGGAGTTGGAAGACATCCGTTTCTGCCAGCTCAGAGCGATGCGCCGGGAGTGATTCCCATGCGTCCCATTGCGCACTTAGCAGGCGGCCCGTAATGCCGTCGGAATCAGGGGATAAGAGCCATTGCACTAAGCCAATAGCGCGCTCCACCGATTGTCCGCCGCCTTCCAATTGCTTGAGTGCAGCCGCGTATTCTTCGCGCCCCGCCAACTCAGGGCCGCGCGCCACAGTCTCGCGCGTCATGTCCGTCGTGATCGCGCCGGGAGCGATCGCATTAATATCCACCGGCAGCCCGTCCCACTCGGCTGCGAGATTCTCCACGAGCCGCACCACCCCGGTTTTCGACGCCGCATACGCGGAAAAATTTGCCCGCGCTTTCGTCGCTCCGCCGCCGGAAAAACACACCACTTTTCCTCGGCGCGGCGCCTTTTGCAAAAGCTCCCAAAACGCCCGCACGACAAAGAACGTCCCATCGAGATTCACCCGCACCGTGTGGCTCCATTCTGCCGGGTCCGCCGACATCGCCGGCCCGATTTCGCCCTGAGTCGCCGCCGCGCAAATCACCGCATCCACCGAACCCCAGGCCGCCTCCACATCATCCCGCGCCGCAGCAACCTGCGCCCAATCCGACACATCGCACCGCGAAGATTCCGCGCCCTCCGCATTCCGCGCAAGCAGCCACACAGAATCTCCGCGCCCGCGAAAATGCTCCGCAAGCGCGCGCCCGATGCCACGGCTCGCGCCAGCAATTACGATGCGCATGATTTGGACTGAGATGAACACGACATGCTCGCAGAGAAACATCCCCGGCCATCCGAGCAAAGCGGGAAATCGAGGGAAATCCGCGTCTAACGCCTTTTTCCTTGGCGGCGTTATGCGCGGGTGTGTTTAGTCGTCCCCTATGTCGAGTCTCTACGGTCATGCCTTTCGCATATCCACCTTCGGTGAATCACACGGCGGCGCCGTCGGCGTGGTCGTCGATGGGTGTCCGCCGCGCATTGCGCTCACGGAAGCAGACATCCAGACGGACCTCGACCGCCGTCGTCCGGGCCAAAGCGAAATCGTCACCCCGCGTGACGAGGCAGATTCTTGCAAGATCATGAGCGGCACTTTCGAGGGGCAGACCATCGGCACGCCCATCGCCGTCATCGTCTATAATAAAGACGCACGGCCCGATTCGTATCGGGAAATGGAGACGGCATTCCGCCCATCGCACGCGGACTACACGTACGAGACAAAGTTCGGCATCCGCAACTGGCAGGGTGGGGGACGAGCCTCGGCGCGTGAGACCATCGGGCGCGTCGCGGCTGCCGCTATCGCGAAGAAAGTGCTGCGCGAATTTGCACCGGAACTGGAGATCGTCGCTTACGTAAAAAGCATCCATTCGCTCACAGCCACCGTGGACCCGGCGACCGTGCGCTTTGAGGATGTGGAGGCAAATATCGTCCGCTGCCCGGATGCGCCGATGGCGGAAAAGATGATCGATTTCATCAAGGAAGTCCGCTCCGAAGGCGACAGCGTCGGCGGCGTCATCGAGTGCGTCGTGCGCGGCGTTCCCGCAGGCTGGGGCGAGCCTGTCTTCGATAAATTGGAGGCCGAACTTGCCAAAGCGATGCTTTCACTTCCGGCCACGAAGGGCTTTGAAATCGGCAGCGGATTCCCCGGCACGTTGATGCGCGGCAGCGAGCACAACGACGCCTTTGAAATGCGCGAAGGCAAAGTGCGCACGCGGACGAATCTGAGCGGTGGAATCCAAGGTGGAATCAGCAACGGCGAGCCCATCTTTTTCCGCGTGGCGTTCAAGCCCACCGCGACCATTTTTCGCGAGCAGGACACCGTCACCACCGCCGGTGAAAATACAAAATTGAAGGCACGCGGACGGCACGATGCCTGCGTTCTTCCCCGTGCAGTCCCGATGGTGGAAGCGATGGTCGCACTCGTTCTGTGCGACCATGCGCTCCGGCACCGGGGGCAATGTGGCAATCTCTAAAACATGAATGAATTCAGCGCCGATACCTTGAAATTTGCCTACCTGGGCGGAAGCGGTGCGGTCGCTGGACTCCTTGCGTGGAACGGCTGGCGGCAAGGCGTTGCGCGGCAGGCGATGACGCTTCTCGCCGTGGCTGGCGCGTATGCGGCGGGTTTTTTCGGGCGCAAGTCGGCGATGGTTGCGTTCGAGTTTCTCGGATATCCCGAGTTGCTGACGGAGGTCATCGGCGGTGTCGCCGCAGGTTTGCTCACATATGTCGCGATCACCGCGTTGAGCCGCATGCTTTTTCGAACGAAAAACAAGGATATCGTCGAGCCTCGGTCGCGTATGCGTTCGGGGACTATGGGCGCGCTTCTTGGTTTTGCATTCGCGTTGGTTCTTTTCGTCGTGAGCTATTATGCGATTCGCATGATGGGCACGATCGCGTCCTCGAAGATGCACGTAATCCACGCCGAAGAGGAGGCCGCAAAAAAGTTTCCCAACGCGGTTCATGCACCCGCGGAGGAGCCTCCCGCATTGATCCGCGGGCTCGCAAAGCTGAACGAGGCGCTGAACGAAGGGCGCACCGGCGAGGTCTTCCATAAAGTGGACCGCGTCCCGCCAAACGTTTACGCGATCCTGTTCAAGCTCGGCATCATGGTCTCGCGCGAGGAGTCGGTGGATCGATTTCTCTCATACCCTGGCGTGGCCACGCTGGCCCGACACCCGAAGATCGTGGGACTCAAAAATGACCCGACCGTCGCTGCGCTCTTGGAAAGTAAGAGCTACCTGAAAATGCTCCGCAACGAAAAGGTCGTGGCGCTCGCCAACGACGCGGCGTTTGCAGAGGAGATCAAGGCGATGGACTTCGAGAAGGCAATTGACCACGCAATCAAAGATATGGTGCCGACCCCGCCCGCTGCTCAGTAGGGCGGGGGAATGGCGAATGACGAATGACGGGGCACATGACGAATGACGAAACGCAAGCGAGTTGATGACGCCGCACGCTTGCGTTTCGTCATTCGTCATTCGTCATTCCCCCGCCCTACGCCTTCTCCTGCTCAATGCGTGGGAAAAGCGGTGTGGGTGTTCCGAGTTGATGCCCATCTTTGAGGCCTCCCCAAACGGCGTCGGCGAGCGTTTGCTCCGTGCTCACGCCGAGTTGCGCGAGGACTGCTGCGGCGGCGCGAGGGACCACTGGAATCATGAGAATGGCGATGATGCGGAGGTTCTCGGCGAGCGTGTAGAGGACGGCGTCGAGCTTGTCGGCTTGGGCCGGGTCTGCGGCTAGACTGAACGGGCGCTCGGTGTCGATGAATTGGTTGCACGCGGTCGCGTAATTCACTGCCGTCTCCAGCGCGGAGTGAACACGGTTTTCATCCATCGCCTCGCGGTACGCGGCGACAAAAGAATCGGGCGCGGGGCCGGGCGACACGGCTTGTTTCACGAGCCGTCCCTCGCGGTATTTGAGCGCCATGTTAAGCGAGCGATTCAGCAGGTTGCCGATGCTGTTACCGAGGTCGGTCGCGTATCGGCTGAGGAGTCGATCATCGGTGAACTCCATGTCGCCGCCCACCGAGCAGTCGCGCATGAGATAGTAGCGCAGCGCATCGGGGCCGCAGCGTTCTGCGAATCCGGTGATTTCTTCCTCCGGAGTCACGGGCTTGCCCTTCTTTGCGGCGGCTTCGTTTTGCTTGGAAAAACCGAGGCGGATGCCGGTTGCGATGCTGTCCGCCACCGATGCCGGGTCTTTGATGTTGCCGAGCGATTTGCTCATTTTTTCCCCGCCGATATTCACGTAGCCATGCACGAGCATCCGCGGCATTTCGGCGTCGCTGAAGCCCATCGCTTTCAACATGCACAGCCAGTAAATGCCGTGCGCGGGGATGATGATGTCCTTACCAATCACATGCAGCGCGGGCCACGCGCAGCCGGGCGCTGGCGCGTTCGGAAATGACGGCAGCAACTTCCCGTCGGCGACGGCCTGTTTGTATCCTGCAAAGCTGATGTAGTTCACGAGCGCGTCGAACCACACGAAGGTCACGCAGTCGGCGTCGAACGGAATTTCGATGCCCCACGAGAGCCGTGCTTTTGGGCGGGAAATGGAAAGGTCTCCCTCGATTTTCGCGGCCGCATTGCGCAACTCCGTCTGGCGGTATGCGGGGGTGATGAGGCCGGGCGTGGAGTCGATAAATTCGAGCAGCCAGTCTTTGTATTTCGTGAGGCGAAAATACCAGTTCGTCTCCTCGAGTTCCTCCACTTTTCCCCACTCGGGGCCGAACGTTCCATCGGGCCCGCGGTCTTTGTCCGTAAGGAATTGCTCCTGCCGTTCGCTGTAAAATCCTTTGTAGGGCGCTGAGTAAATTTCGCCTGCGTCGTAGAGCGCCTGAAGGATTTCGCGCACGCACTCTTTGTGCAGCGGGTCGGTGGTCGCGGCCCATCCGTCATACTGCACATCAAGCCGCTTCCACAGCGCGCGGAATTTCTCGCTGAGCGAATCCACGAATACCTGCGGAACGACGCCATCGCGCGCAGCAGACTGCTGCACTTTTTGCCCGTGCTGATCGACGCCGGTGAGAAAGAAAACGTCGTCGCCTTTCAGTCGGCGATACCGCGCGATGACATCCGCGAGGATCTTCTCATACGCGTGGCCGATGTGCGGCGGCGCGTTGGTGTAATCGATGGCGGTGGTGATGAAAAACGGCTTGGACATGTGGCGGCACGATGGGGGACAGAGGCGGTGGAGTTCAACCCAGAATCTCGGACGGGTGCCGTGTCAGTCTCGATGCGATGGGAGATCGGGAATGACGAATGACGAATGACGAATGACGAATGACGAAACGCAAGCGAGTTGACCCACGCCCTCACGCTTGCGACTTCGTCATTCGTCATTCGTCATTCGTCATTTTACAAAAGCCCATCACATCATGGCCACCAAAGCCCGCCCTCACCCCCGCAAATCGAGCGTGAATGGGAAGTCGCGGTTCACGGGTTCCACGGGTGGGGCTTTCACTCCCTGCGTGTGGCCTTGCGTGATGAAACGGGCGAGGCGGCGGGCCTCGGCTTCGTAGCTATTCACGGGGAAGGTGTCGTAGCTGCGTCCGCCGGGATGCACGACGTGGTATTGGCATCCGCCGAGGCTGCGTTGATTCCATGTATCGAAGAGATCGAATGTGAGCGGCGCGTGCGGCGCGATGGTGGGTTGCAGGCAGTTTGGCGGCTGCCATGCGCGGTAGCGGACTCCGCCGACGCCTTCGCCGTTGGTGCCGGTCGGGTGAAGAGGCACGCGGCGCCCGTTGCAGAGCAAAATGAATCGTTCGCCGATGAGGCCGCGCGCTTTGAGCTGCATTCGCTCCAGCGAGCTGTCCACGTAGCGAACGGTGCCGCCGGGTGCGCCTTCTTCGCCGAGGACGTGCCACGGCTCCAGCGCGGTGCGGAGTTCGACTTCCACATCGCGCTGCGAGAAGTCGCCGATGCGCGGAAACCGAAACTCGAAGTGTGGTGCGAACCATTCGAAATCGAACGGATATCCCGCGTCGCACAAGTCGCGGATGACTTCACGAAAGTCGGTCTCGCAGAAGTGCGGGAGCATCCAGCGGTCATGGAGATCAGTGCCCCAGCGGACGAGCTCGTTTTTATAAGGCTCCTTCCAGAATTTCCCGACGAGACCCCGCAACAGGAGATGCTGGGCGAGGCTCATCTGCGCGTGCGGCGGCATTTCAAACGCGCGCATTTCCACGAGTCCGAGGCGTCCTGTGACGGAGTCGGGCGAGTAGAGCTTGTCGATACTGAACTCGGCGCGGTGCGTATTGCCGCTGGCGTCGAGTAGCAGGTTGCGAAAGAGACGATCGGGGAGCCACGGCGGCGTGGTCCCGGACTCGGCCTGCCGGTCGAGTTCTTTGAATGCGACTTCGAGTTCGTAGAGCGAATCGTTGCGTGCTTCATCCACGCGCGGGGCTTGTGAAGTCGGGCCGATGAAGAGCCCGCTGAAGAGCCAGCTCAGTGATGGATGGTTCTGCCAGTAGGTCAGCAGCGAGCGCAGCAAATCAGGCCGCCGCAGGACCGGTGAGTCCGCAGGCGTCTCGCCGCCGATGAGGATGTGGTTGCCGCCGCCGGTGCCGGTGTGGCGGCCATCGACCATGAATTTCTCGGTGCCGAGCCGCGTCTGGCGGGCTTCTTCGTAGAGCACGGTGGTGCGATCGACGAGCTCCTCCCACGTCTTGCTCGGGTGGAGGTTCACCTCGATGACTCCGGGATCGGGCGTGACTTTTAGGACGTTGAGCCGTGGATCAAAAGGCGGCGTGTAGCCTTCGATGACGACCGGCATTTTCATGTCGGCAGCGGTGTCTTCGACTGCGGTGACGATTTCCAGATAGTCCTCCAGCGTGGCCATCGGCGGCATGAAAACATGCAGACGTCCGCCGCGTGGCTCGACGCACAGTGCCGTGCGCACAATCCACGGCGCGGATTCGCCGATGGCCGGCTGCCGCGTCGGGTCCGACATGCGCGCCTCGTCTTTCTCGGTCTTCGCGTCTTTCTCCGCGTGGACTCGACGGCGGGCCTGCGCAGCACGGATGCGCTCGGGCGTGTCCTTCCGCGTGTAGCGATCGCGAAACTCCGCGCGCGATGGGAGCGGCGGGCGCTCGGCGGTCGGGTCGAGTTCGGTGAGATACGGATACTCGTCCTTATCCACCCAAGGGATAGAATCGAGCGGGAGACGCAGGCCCATCGGCGAATCGCCGGACGTGAGAAGCAGCCGCTCGGAGCGCAAAAACCACGGCCCACTTGCCCACACGGGATAGTGGTTTTTCCACGCACGCTGGATGGGCATCGCATAGCCCACGACGCTGTCCACGCCTTGCTCAAAAATCTTCGCGAGTCGTTCACGTTCCTCGTCTTTGGCGGGGTCGGCATTGTGCGGATCGAGGTTCGAGGGAATCTTCCGCTCTTTCCATAAGTGATGAAACGGGTCCTCGTAGCCGGGCATGATCCACTTCGGGTCCGTGCCCAATTTTCCAGCGAGCGCGGTGATGAAATCCGCAGACGTCTGTGCGTTGCAGCCGTGGTCCGCACCCTCCTTGGCGATAAGCGCGTCGTCCTGCCAGATGGGCTGTCCGTCGCGACGCCAGTAACACGCGAAAGCCCAGCGTGGAAGCGATTCGCCGGGATACCATTTTCCCTGTCCGTGATGCACCAGCGAACCGGCTGCGAATTTCTCGCGGAGCCGCGTGAGCAGCGTGTCGGAAAGCAGGCGCTTCTTCGGCGAGGTCGCGGTGAAGTTCCACTCCGGCCCATCCGGATCATCGATCGAAATAAACGTCGGCTCGCCGCCCATCGTCAGGCGCACGTCGTTTGCGACCAGATCTTCATCGATGGCGTGGCCGAGCGCTTTGATCACTTCCCATTGCTCCTCGGTGTACGGCTTCGTAACGCGGGGTGATTCGTAGATGCGCGCGACGTTCATCTCGTGATGCAGCTTGCTCTCGCACTTGTCCGTCGCGCCGGTGATCGGCGCGGCGTTTGCAGGCTCGGGCGTGCAGCTCAACGGGATGTGTCCTTCGCCTGCGAGCAAGCCGCTCGTGGGGTCAAATCCGATCCAGCCGGCGCCGGGCAGATACACTTCGCACCACGCGTGGAGGTCGGTGAAATCCACCTCGGTCCCGCTTGGACCATCGAGCGATTTCACGTCGGATTTGAGCTGAATGAGGTAGCCGCTGACAAAGCGCGCCGCAAAGCCCATGGAGCGCAGCAACTCGACGAGCAGCCATCCTGTGTCGCGGCAGGAGCCCGTGCATTTTTCCAGCGTCTGCTCCGGCGTCTGCACGCCCGGTTCCAGCCGGATGGTGTATCCGATTTTTTGCTGAAGTCGTTGATTCACATCGACGAGGAAATCGATCGTCTTTGCTCCCTTCTTTAAATAGACGCCGAGCAGCTCATCGACGAGCCCCAGAAGGCGCGGCGTCGGCTGCGGCAGTTCCATGAAAGGCGCGAGTTCCTTCGCCAGCGCGGCATCGTACGCAAACGGAAAAACCTCCGCGGATTCATCGATGAAAAAGTCGAACGGATTGTGAACCGCCATCTCCGCGACGAGTTCCACCTCCACGGCAAACTCCGTCATTTTATCCGGGAAAACGAGGCGCGCATTCCAGTTCGAAAACGGGTCCTGCTGCCAGTTGAGGAACGGTTTTCCGCCGACGATTTTTTGCGAGTAGCTGAGAATTTTCGTCCGGCAATGCGGAGCCGGGCGCAGCCGCACTACATGCGGTCCGTGCGCGACCGGGCGGTCGTAGGTGTAATGAGTGCGATGAGTAAGTGCGACGTGAATGGCCATGAAATGATGTTTCTAGCCAGTCGTCCGGAGACCGCTGGCGATTGCGTTGATGCTGAGCAAGAGGTCTGGAAGGAGTGCGGAAGCGGCGGATTCGTTTTCCTCCGCGCGAAGGCCGCGCCAGCGTCGGAGAAGGGCGATTTGCTGGAAGTGCAGAATGCGGAGCGCCTCGGCGCGGAGGCCAAGCGTCTTCGACATGCGCGGGCGGCGGGCGGACATGGCACCGCCGCGAAGTCGATCGAGCATTTCGCGCGTGAGATCCCATTCTTTCAGCAGCATGGCGAGCAGCGGTTCGCGGACCTCGGGCTGCACCACGAGCGTGGCGTAAGCGATCATCAGTTCGCGGTCGGCGCTGGCGATGGAGGCTTCGATATTCGTGATGACGTAATGCAGGAACGGCCAGCTTCGCAGCCCGGCGGCGAGTTCGGTGAACTCTGCTTCCGAGAGCGATGCGAGTGCGCTGCCGACGCCGAACCAGCCGGGCACGTAGAAGCGCGCTTGGTTCCACGAGAAGACCCACGGAATGGCGCGGAGGTCGGCGAGGCTGGGCTTCCCGGTGCGCCGCGATGGACGCGAGCCGATGCGGCTGTGCTCCAACGCGTCGATGGGCGTGGCCTGGCGGTAAAAGCTCAGAAAATCCGGCGCGTCGAGCAGGCCGCGATAGGCCACGCGGCTGGATGCTGCGAGCTTCTCCACGAGCGGCGTGAGCGGATGCGGCGCGTGGATTTCACCACGATGCAGGCACGTCGTCGCAGTGACGCCGGCGAGCAGGAGCTCAAGGTTGTATGCGGCTGTCGTGCGGTTCGCGAATTTCTGTGCGATGGTCTCGCCTTGCTCGGTGAGCCGGATGTCGCCGCTGAGCGAACCGTGCGGAAGCGCGTCGAGAAAGCGATGTGTGGGCCCTGCGCCGCGACTCACTGTGCCGCCGCGTCCATGGAAAAAACGGATGCGCACGCCGGAGTCCGCGCCCACTGCTGCGAGCTGCGATTGTGCGCGATGGAGAGCCCACTGGCTGGCGAGGATTCCCGCATCTTTGTTGCTGTCGCTGTAGCCGACCATGACTTGCTGAGAGATTGGGGCGCGGTCGCGCTGGGATTGAAAAATCTGGCTCCTTCGCGTGACGGGCTCGGCCAAAAACATCCGCAGCATTTCGGGGCCGCACTCCAAATCGTCCGCTGTTTCAAATAGCGGGACCACGGGGAGAAGACACACGATTCCCTCGGGGAAAGCGCGGAGCAACCCGGCTTCGCGGGCGAGAATGTAAACGACAAGCAAGTCGGAGAGACGGCGCGTCATGCTCACAATGAGCGCGCCGATGCCATCCGCACCGTAGGTTGCGATATGATTTGCGAGCACGCGATAGCATCCGATCACGGCATCAGCTTCGGGTCCGGCGCTGGCGGTCATGTGCAGGAACGGTCGCGGCGAACGCAGCTCGCGCTCCAAAAAACGCAGACGCTCGGGCTCGCTCCATTCCTCCCATTGGCTGCCGTCGATGCCCGCCGCACCGACAAGTTGAATGAGAGCTTTTGCGTGAAATGCAGAGTTTTGCCGGACGTCGAGCCGGGCCAGGAAAAAGCCGAAGACTTCCAGAGCGCGCCGCACGGGTTCGACGTCGGCTTCCGCGAGACGGTGAGCACCGGTTTCCACGAGCAGGCCGTGCAGCAGCGCGATGTCGGAACCGAGCTCGGAAGCATCGCGATAAAACTCGGGGCCGTTGCGCAATTGCGGAAGCTGGCCGGGTGTGACGTTGAGCGGCAGGCGCGCGATCATCAGCTCGACGAATTGCCGCCACGGCTCTTCGCCAAACTGCATGAGAATCGGCGCGGCCAAGTCTCCAAGTGAATTTGCAAGACGCCCGATCGCTTCGCGCAATGACTGCGGCGGCGTTTGCATCCAAGTCGTGAGCGTGAGCTTTTCCGCGAGCGCGGTGAGCCCGCGATGATGCACGAGCAGCGCGTTTGCGCGGAGCCGCACGAGGGTTTCGCGCGTGACTTCATCGGTCACGCCGGGATGTCCGTCGCGGTCGCCGCCGACCCAAGTGCCGAAGCCGAGCTTCGGCAGCGCGCCCGGCAGACGCAGCGGCGCGGGATCGAAGCCCGAGGCGCTCCATGTCAGGCGGATACGTTCGTCGAGCAGCGGCAACACTTTCGGGAAAACGTCGCGCAGATAGTTCAGCACATTGCGCCGCTCGTCGGTGAGTGTGGGCTTTTCCAGCAGGATTTCGCCCGTGCGCCAGAGCCGCTCCAGCGCAGCCTTGATGGCATTCCCGTGCCGCTCGCGCGCCGTCGGAGTGTGGACGTTTTTGCGGTTTTGCAGCAGGGCAAACAGCGTGCGGTGATGGTCCAAAACGGTGAGCCGTTTAGCCTCGGTGGGATGCGCCGTGAGCACGGGTTCCACGCGGATTTGCGGCAGCACGTTGGCGATTTCCTGCTCGGAGATTCCCGCTGCTTTCAGCCTCGCGAGTTGCGCGCCCCACAAGCCCTGCTCGGCCTCGATGCCCTCACCATCTTCACGCAGTTCGCGCATTTCCGCCGAGGCGTTTTCCTCGACCATGTTGAGGAGCTGAAACGCGACCGAGTAAGCCAGGCCAAGGCGCGGCGGCAGTTCAGCGCCGGCATTGTCGTCTAGTGGCGTGCCGGTCCACGGCAGGTGGTTCGCGAGATCTTCGTGTCCGAGGTCGCGAAGAACCTCCGCAAATGCGGATATCAATTCGCGCAAGTCGCGGTCGATTTGCTCAAAGCCAATGGCAATGTAATCGGGCTTGGTCATAAAATTGGATGACGACTATTGCTGCTGCTGCATCTCCTGCTGGACGAGAATCTCGTCTTCGAGAGCGACGAACGGCTGGAAGATGTATGCGTTGAAAAGTTCGGCGCCGATGTTGTTGAAGCGGAGTTGGAGCAAGTCCATGTAGTCATGGACTCCGTGTGCGAGCACTTCGTCGATGGAGCCATACTCAAGTTCGGCGAGCAGACGTCCGCTGAGCTTCTCAGCTTCATTGCTAAAGCGCCGGTCGCGCACTCCGGAGATCGCACGAAGCGCGTCGTCGAACTTTTCGATGCAAAACCGGACGCTGCGCGGAAACTCCGCACTAAAGAGCAAAAACTCCACCGCCCACTCGGGCCGGACGTCTGCGCCGTAGGCGGCCTTGTAGGCATCCCATGCGGAGCACGATCGGAGCACCGCGCTCCAGTCCAGAGCGTCCCGTTGAGTGACATTTACCGGCGCGCCCTTTTCGGGAAATGTCGAGTGACGCACGTCGATGATGCGCGTGATTTTATCCGCCCGCTCGATGAACTTTCCCGCCTGCATAAATTGCCAGCCTTCATCGTGGACGAACGTCGCGTAGATGAGCCCGAGCAGCAAAAGACTCCCGTTTTTGATCTGGGAGAAAAACTCCGCCGGACTGTGCGACCAAAGCTGCCGCGCATCGGGCGAACGGAGCCACAGGTAGATGCGGTTGAGCTCCTCCCAAAGTTCCACCGTGATTTGGTCCCGGACCATGCGCGCATTTTCGCGAGCCTTGGCGACTGAACTCACGATGCTGTTGGGATTGCTCGCATCAAAAACGAGGAACTCCGTCACAGCCTGACCTGTGGCGCGGGAATACTTCGCGAGGAAATCCTCTTCGTCGCCGGTGGACTGGACGATGGGCATCCAGTGTTCGGCGAGCGTAGAGTCGTCTAAGTTTCGGAAATCGAGTAGTAGTTGAAGATTCGTA
>JAYTMG010000012.1:0-1023 GCA_043728745.1 Verrucomicrobiaceae bacterium | reverse complement strand
CCCGCCCGCGACGCTGCTCTCGGTAGCACGGATACGCATGACCAACGCGGATTCCCTACCTTTGGAACGCCCGATATAGGCGCGTATGAAGCGCAGATTGGGGCCATCGCACAACTGAGCGCCAGCAATGGCGGAGAGAACCGTTTCGGTTTCAGCATTGGCAATGTCGGATCGCTGAGTGCTGCGTCGAGCGATACAGCGGTGGTGCCAAATGCAAACATCCTGCTCACCGGCAGCAACACAAGGAAAACACTGACGATTTCCACGCCTCCAAATACTGGCGGAACAACGACTATCACGATCACAGACGCATTCAGCGGAGAGACTTCCTCATTCGTCTTCGCGGCTGATGCACGGGATTCTGCGCCGCAGTTCAACCGCGGCCCGAATGTGCATCTTCCTTATGGCAGTGGTCAACAAACCATCCCGAACTGGGCTACCGGCATCTCCGAGCCACCGGAAGAAAGCGGTCACTCGCTCAGCTTTTCCGCAGTTTCAGACAGGCCGGAGTTCTTTTCCTCCGCCCCCGTAGTCTCAATGAGCGGCACGCTCACCTTCACTCCAGCGGCACTCGTTTCTGGGCACTCGACGGTGACCGTAACGCTCAAGGACACCGGCCCGAACGCAGCGCTAAACGCAAACGCATATTCGCGAACCTTTGTCATCGCGGTGCATCCGCCAGATCCAGTCCACCAAATAAAATTTACCAAAGGCACCGCCGCTCCCGGAGCTGGCACTAACGAGCTGCCTGCGGATGCCGTGCTCGTGCGCTTTCACAGCCCGGCAACAAGCGACGCGGGGAATTTAGCGTTCGTGGCGGATTGGGCTTCGGCCACGGGTCGCTTGAAAAAAGGCACTGGCCTTTTTCTCGACGGCGCATGCCTTGCCACCAGCGGCGGCGATGCGTCCGCAATCGGTGGTGCTGGCGCGAAATGGAGCAGCTTCACAGATCCCGTGGTGGACGCGGGCCGTGTCGCCTGCATCGCGAAGCTCAGCACGGGCGCGACCGCGGTCGTCTTCAAC
>JAYTMG010000011.1:0-1670 GCA_043728745.1 Verrucomicrobiaceae bacterium | reverse complement strand
CGCGGACTTTCTCACACGCATCGCCATAGACTTCCGAAGCCTTGTGTTTGAGCTGCTCCGCTTGTTCGGAGACACCGGCCTTCAGGTCCCCGGCGACTTCCGACACTTTGGCCGTCACGTCGTGGGCAACTTCCGAAACCTTCGCCTTGGCTGCGTCGAATTTGCCGTGGGCTGTGTCGGCGGATTTCTCCACCTCGCCTTTGATGTCGTTCAGCGTCTTTTGCAACTGATCGGCACCGACGCCGAGGCGAGATTGTAGGCGGCCGAGGAATTCTTCACCTTTGCCTTCTGCAAACTGAAGATCGTCGTCCGTGAGTTGGGCGTACTTCTGGCGAAGCTTGCCTTTGATTTCGTTCCAAGAACCGTCGAATGTGAATTTGTTCATACAAGAATCCTATCGCATCGGGAGGCCCGACTGGATGTCTGGCCCAGCGCATTTATTCTCAACGGGAAAATTTCCTACTCCGATGCACGCATCCGTCAGCATAGCTTTCCGAGACTCACGATCCCGCCGTAAATAATGTTCGGCGTCTTCGCCGCGAGCGACCAGCGGCATGACGCGGCGAGCAGAGTGAGAATGGTGATGAGTGATTTTATGGGTGAGTCGGGAGTCACCGGCTGAATAGCGCAGGAGGAATGAATTGCCCAAACCAAATCGAGCCCACGGCTTGTCCGTCGCTGTTTGATTGAACGTGCGTATTCGATTGAAACGCCTTGTTCGCCCCCACGACTCCAGATAAATCGTGCGCCATGCTTGAGCACGTCCATATCCAAAATTACCGCTCCTTCGTCGATGCGAGCGCAAAGCTCAGCCCGTTCACGCTGGTCATCGGGGCCAATGCGAGCGGGAAGACGAACTTCCTGCGGCTGTTTCGGGATTTGAATCGCGGAACGCTCGGAGGCGGCTACGCGCTCGATAGCGGCAGCCATCCCGACAACGCGCGGCAGCTCATGCCGCACCTTTCCCGTCCAAAGGAACCTACGAAGGTATCGCTGACGTTTGATGGACTTCCGGCGATCGATTGCAGCGGTGCGGATATCAATGGCAGGCTCCCGTGGCCCGTCGGCTCGCTGAACATCTTCGCTATCGACCCGGATAAAGTCTCCGCGCCGGAGGGTCTCATCGCGAATCCCTTTGTCGAAGGCGACGGCACCGGCACGGCCCGTGTTTATGACATGCTCAAGACGGGCGTGAACGATGAGATCGCAGACCAGATTCATGACGCAGTTTTGCAATTCATCCCGGAGCTCACACGCATCGGCGTGCGTCTCGTCGGCACAAGCATCAAAGAGATCGAAGCACGCGAGCGCGGGGTCGATGGCACGACCGAGGGCCGCTATCTGTCGGCAGGCACGCGCATCCTTCTCGCGCTCATTACTGCCATCCACCAGCCGTCGCCGCCGCCGCTGATGCTCATCGACGATCTCGACCACGGGCTGCATCCACGCTTGCTGGGCAAGCTGCTGGAGTTCCTCCAAAACGCCGCGCGCGACTTCGGCATCCAAGTCATCGCCACCACCCACAATGCGAATCTCGTGAACCACTTTCTCGACAACCCAGAGGCCGTCCTTCTCGTGGAGAAAGAGAACGGCGCATCCACCATCACGCCGCTCTCGGAGCGGCTTGCGGCAATCGACTACGACAAAGCGGACGCTCCCGATATGCCGCT
>JAYTMG010000010.1:0-8680 GCA_043728745.1 Verrucomicrobiaceae bacterium | reverse complement strand
ACGGAGCTTCTCGGCGAGCGCGTGGGGTTCTCATTCACGGCGGAGCAACCAGGCTTTTACACACGGCGCAGCGGCCAATTGCTCCAAGCTTTTTCCGTGAATGTCCCGTCTGATGAATCGGATCTTCGTTCGCTCGACGCGACGCAACTCGCCAAACAAACGGGCGACAAAACCGCGCACGTTGTCGCCGGGCGCGATGATTTGAACGACCTCGTTCGCGGCAGGCCGCTGTGGCATTGGTTCATCCTCGCGGCGCTGGCGACGCTCGTTTTGGAGCTCCTCTTCCAAGTCTGGGTGCGGAGGGCCGCGTCGGTATGATCTTCGATCCGCTCATTCCGATCCCCGTCGTCGTCGGCCTTGGCGTGCTGCTGATTGCCGGCACGGCGGTCGGCTATTTTCATATCGGTGCCCGGATTTCCCGCAGGCAAAATGCGCTACTTGCGGCACTGCGCTGCGTCGGGATTTCCGGGCTGCTACTGCTTTTGCTGCAACCCTCGCGCATCCACTCGATTCCTCCGCCGCAGGCCAATCGCGTGACGCTTATCGGCGTCGATGCGTCGAAGTCCATGCGACAATCCGACACTGCCGCAGGCACTCGCTCGGACTACGCCATCGCCGCGCTTAAAGATGCCGAACTGCTGGACGCCTCGGGCAACTCCACGAGCGACGGACTTCGCTATTTTGCATTTGGAGAAGACGCCGCGCCCGCTTCCTCGTTTCAGCCC
This sequence comes from Verrucomicrobiaceae bacterium, assembly GCA_043728745.1. Lineage (GTDB taxonomy): Bacteria > Verrucomicrobiota > Verrucomicrobiia > Chthoniobacterales > Chthoniobacteraceae > SXWH01. Next base: position 7,955 of record JAYTMG010000010.1, on the reverse strand, counting down.
AATGCTTGGACCACTCGCTTTCACACGAGCATTCAGACGATGATCGATTCGCTCCATCCGGGCGAGTCCGCTCGGGCGTTGCTACTCTTCTCGGACGGACACGACTTCGAGCTCGTGAACCCTGCAAAGACGGGCTTCTTCGCGCGGCAGCACCAGACGCCCATCTACGCTGTGGCCACGGGCAAGCAGGGCAAAGTGCGCGATGTTTCCGTGCGCATCACGGGCTTTCAGCCGTATACTTACGTGAAGCAAAAATCCCGCATCAACGCCGCTCTCCGCTGCGTAGGCATCGAACTGGAGACGGTCCGCGTCGAACTCCTGCGCGACGGAAAAGTGGTGCAAAGCAAGAACGTCCAAACGGGAGATGCGCGGGAGGTGCAGGTGGAGTTTGAAGTCGCGGAGGAGAAAGTCGGTCAGTTCGAATACGAAGTCCACACGCTCGCCGTGAAGAACGAGACGGAAATCGACAACAATTCCGCGCTCACTTTTCTGAACGTCATCGACCAGCAAATCCAGGTGCTCTTCCTCGAAGGCTCACCGTATTGGGACACGACATTCCTCCAGCGCTCGCTCCTGCGAAACGACAAAATGAACGTCGATAGCGTGGTGAAATTCACCACCGACAAAGCACGCACCGTTCGCAAAGACCCGAAGCTCGGCGCGCTGAAAATCCCGACGACCTCCGCAGAATGGGCGGTTTACGACGTTGCCATCCTCGGGCGGAACATCGAAAAAATCCTCGATGCCGCGCAGCTTCGCGCTCTCGAAGCGCATATCCGCGATGCGGGCGGCGCGGTCATTTTTGCACGCGGCCCGGCATTTTCCGGCGCTCTCGCGCAGAACGAACTGGAACCTGTGATCTGGGCCGAAGCGCCCACTGCGCATGTGAAACTCCAAATCGCCCGAGAAGGCGCATCGCTCCCGCCATTCCGCGCGATCAGTAATTCGCCGGGCGGCAGCGACGCGCAGCCCGAGCTCATCGCAGGACGTGCCGTCTTGGAAAAGAAACCGCTCACAGCCACGCTCGCAAACTCCGTGGGCGACGCGGGAGGGATGCCCGGCTTCGTCCATCGGCGCTTCGGCAACGGCCAGGTTCTCAGCGTCGGTGTGGACGGGCTTTGGCGCTGGGCTTTTAACGCGAAGACTGACGGGCCAAACTCCATTTTCGACCGCTTTTGGGATCAGATGATTCTGTGGATGCTTGCGAGCCGCGACTTCCTGCCGACGGAGAAATTCGGCCTTCGTGCGAGCACTGCAAATGTCCCGCTCGGCGACCGCATCACATTTCGCGCCATCATCCGCGACCCGGCTGCGGCTTTGAAAGATGTCCCGCTCACCATCCGCCGCGGCACGGAGGAGGTGACGCGTATCAGCCTCATTGCGGGCGAAAAAGGCGAGCGGCTCACCGCTGATTTCCAGCCGCCTGCGAAAGGAAAATACGAAGCCACCGCGATGTTCCCCGGCGGGGTGAAACAGTCTGTGCGGTTTATCGTGTTCGACGAAAACGCCGAGGAAACGGAAGTCGCGACCGATGCAGACTACCTCCGCAGATTGAGCGAGGCGAGCGGCGGACGCTTGTTGACGCCCGAGGAATTGCCGAAGTTTCTCGCGCAGCTCAACGACAACTCCGCGCAGGCGCAGGCGTCCACGGCAATCGTCCCCATTTGGGACAATGCGCTCGTGCTCTGGCTCATCGCGGCATTTTTCTCCGCAGATTGGTACCTCCGCCGCAAACTGGGGCTGGCTTAGCGCCCTATTTCGCCTTGTGCGACTCGTCGTGGTGACGCTTCAGGAGGTCGCCCGCGAAGTCGCGCTCCCAGTCGCGCCAGACGCTGTGCGGGTGATTCGCCTTGCCCTGCGTGTTGTCGTATTCGACGACGAACTTCTCGTTTTGGACCCGGTAATAGTGCGGCTCGCCGCGCTCCAGACCGCCGGCCCAAGCAAAGAAGACTTTGCCCATTCCGCCCTTTTCGATGCGCGCCCATTCCTCGGCGGCGACATCGGGACGGCAACGGAAGAGCTGCTCTTTTACTACTTTCACCAGCATTGCCTGTTGCTCTGCGGTCAATTTATCAGCGGTGATTCCCTCGGGTTTGATGGGGTCCGGACGTTTCGGTTCGGCAAGGATTTCGGCGGGCGCGGTCTCGTTGATGATGGCGATTTTTCGCTGCTCGTCGGTGAGCGATTTGATGAGCGCACGACCGAGATCTTCTTCATTCCCCAGCACGCGAAGCCCCTTTCTTTCACCCTCGCGGACTTCGCCAGGGTTTGTGCCGAAAAAGGACGGCGTCATCGCGGGAGCACCGCCATCGACGCTCGAATAATTCAGCGAAACGTGGTGCCCCTCAAAGCGCCATCCCCAAGGTGTCTTGCCGCCGGGCGTGCCGAAGATGCTGATGAAATATTTCTCCGGGTCGCGCTTTCCCGTGGTGTCTTTCTCCATTTCGCGGAGGACGCTTTCGAGCGACATGATTGCGCGTGCTTTCTTGTAGCCGTCCTCGCTGAGGCCGGCTTGCAGGAGCTTGAAGGCAAGCGTCCGCTGCTCCTCCGTCATTTCCTTCAGCGGCAATCCTTTTCGCTCGCGCGGGATAAAGTGCCAGTTCACCCGTTCCTCCGCGCCAAACTCGAATGCAGCTTTTGCCTTTTGCTCGGCAGTGAGTTTTCCGAGGAGTCCATTTGCGGCGACTGCCATGTCGGCGGATGCGACGTGCGGAGCGCCGACGCGGGCCGCGGCATCCTGCGCAAATGCGGCCGTGGTGAATGTCATGAGGGCGGTGAGAGCGAGCGTTGTTTTCATCGTCGCCAAGGGTGTGCAGGGAACCGCGCGCACTGCAAGTACTCCGGGGGATCGCGTCTTTCAAGTGGGAGGGCTTTCCAATTCCCGCCGTGCGTAGAGAAAATCCGAACGACCGCACGCACAGGGTGTGATTAAAAGTGGTTTCGCGAGCGATGAACGCCGAAGGCTCTGGAGTGCTGCGAGAATCGCAGCTTTGAGCGACATCACAGAGAAAGGACGCGTCAAAGAGCGGTGATGCTCACCGCACTCCAGAGCCTTCGGCTTCCATGTGCCCAAGGCTCTCTGAGATGGACCACTTTCAATCACACCCGCACGCACAATACACGCAACAGGACAGGCATCCGAATTGCTTGTGCAAAGGGGATCATGCCGACGCCACGGGCCACAATTTCTTTCAGACCTCGCTACTCCGCTCTTGGAATGGCTCTGGTCGAGGTTGCCATCGCGGCGGCGTTTCTCATGATCACTTCAGTGGGCGTTTTTTCTGCGCTCACGCGGATGCAGCAAAGCGCGATTACTAATCGGGCGCTTACGAATTCGGACAATTTGCTGCGCACGATGGTCGAGCAGGCACTGACCCGAGGTTGGGATGACGAGGCCAACCCGCTCGATGTCCTCAGCCTTACAGTGACAAGCGGACCGGCAAGCTACAACGCGAGTTCGAACGTGAACGATGGGAACTGGAAGCAGTGGGATTTTTATCGGATGAGTGACGCCGTCACAGGACTAGATGCGTCGGTTCCGATCTACGAAGACGTGAGCGACCCGACGAAAAACGTCCCTGCCCGGATTTACCGGAAGGTGCAGCGGGTGGCGGGACGAAGTCGCCAATTGTGGGTCACTTTCCGGGTGGATTACTTCCTCCGGGGCCGGTTGGTTTCACAGGAGGCGTGGGTAACACGGGCGGCAGATTGAAATCATTCCCAATGAAAAAACTCACGCATCGATGGAGCCTTGCGGCGTTCACCCTCATGGAGCAGTTGGCTGCCGCAGCAGCGGTGGGAATCATCTCCGCCATCGTTTACGCGATGCTGAATGCCGGAAGCATCATGTACGCGAGAATCGTGCAGGTGAATGCGGTGCATCGCACAGCAAGGTCGGCGGCGGAGGTCGTATCGGCTCGACTTTACGAGGCGGTGGGCCAGCCAATCTTGCTCAATGCGACCGCAGTTCCACACGCGCCAGTGGATGCTCCAATCGGCTACAAAACCGACGGAATTGCGACGGAAGCCGAGAACTTCAAACCCTCCGAGGGCGTGCTCTTCATGCGATATGTTGGCTCTTTGATGGTAAGTTCCGGGGTGAATGCCACCTCGTCGAACATGATGGTGAAGAATTTTCCGCGCGGCCTGAGTCCACAGTATAACTCTACGCCTCCCGCCGGGTATCTCGGGATGGTGGAAGTCGGGGACATCCTGGAATGCTCCGTTCCCCCGTTCCGCATTCAGGTCGCCGGTGTTACGCCCACCGATTTAGACGCGGGAGCTTACAAGAAGCTGCAACTGACGTTCGCCGAAAATGTGGGAACAAAAACGCTGCCGTCAGTCACCGTCAGCACGCCGAACTTTATTCCCGTGGACGCGCAGATCTCCGTTTACCGTCAGGCTTCGTTCATGGCGGTTCAGAACCCCGACACCGATCGCTGCGAACTGCGATATTACCCGCTTTACCTACCTGCGGCGGACGCGCGGTTCAGCAATCGGGCGAGCTACGAATTGCTTGCAACGAACCTGCGACGGGATCTGGGAGGCTCGCGTCCGTTTTCTTACCTCGGGAATCCGGGATTGCCTTCCGACCCTGGAAATCCGGCTGCGAACTTCGACCCCGCATACCGTTCCGTCCGGTTTCTCATGCAGGTCAAGGCGCACGAATTCGACCGGCGAACGGCGCCATCGGTGAACAATATGTTCGTCGTAAATACGGCGATTTCATGGAAATCCGAGCCGCATCTTCAATACGGCACATCGATTCCGACTTACGCGCCGACGCCTACGCCCGTGCCGACTCCGACTCCAGTTCCGACGCCGGTCCCCACCCCTATCCCGACGCCCGTGCCGACTCCGACGCCGGTGCCCACGCCGATTCCCACACCCACGCCGACTCCAGTCCCTACTCCGGTGCCGACTCCAGTTCCTACGCCGGTTCCTACTCCCACGCCCGTCCCTACTCCTGTCCCGACACCCGTCCCGACTCCAACCCCTGTGCCGACACCGGTGCCGACGCCGACGCCGACGCCTACACCCAGACCACCTGACGATTAGCAGAAATGAAAAAGCGCCATCTTCAACAAGGAGGAGTCCTCATCGCGACCATTGTAATCCTGATCGTGATCGTTTCACTCACCGCCGTCGCGGTATCCATCACCGCGAATCAGGGTCGCTTGTCGCGTAGTTCAGTGCGGCACAGCCGCTCTTTGGCCCTAGTGGATTCACAAATGGAACGGCTATTTGATGACTGGCGAAACTTGATGAACGCCATGCCGCTCGGGCAAAAGCCGACGGTCGCCCAGATCGATAATTTGAACTTCCCTCTCCCGGCGTCCGCAGCGGCTGTCCACCCCGGTTTCGACGCAATTTCAGGCGACTTCCTCGCATCGCTCGGCGGGGTCGATGTTTACCGAGTCGAAGAAGTGGACGTGTATGGCGGCGCTGTCCCGGTCGGTTCCTACAGCGTCAGCACCGGTGCCCTGCCCGGCTACGAAGGCTTCTTTTCCACGAATCACACATACCGCGCAATCGTAGGATTTCAGTCCCGAACTATCGGCACCGCAAGCCCCTCGATTCTCGTGGAGCGCACCTTTACGCGGTCTGAAGCGCCAGTCTTTCAGTCCGGGATCTATTATGAGGACGACCTAGAACTTCATCCCGGCGACTCCATGTTTATGAATGGGCCGATCATGTCGAATCACCGCATTTACGCGAGTGCCATGACAGGAAAGACCCTCACGTTTGGTAGCATGGTGATGGCAAACAAAGCCCCGAATGACCCAGTTCCGGGAATCACCTACAACAATCGCGCGCCTGCCGATGGCGGATACGTAGAAGGTCTGCCGCCGGGCTCTCCATATTCTGCAGCCAACTACCACGCCCCGGATTTTCAAGTCAGCAAAACCCGGCAATTGCAGTTCAAGAACCGATTGGAACCGGCCGGCCGAGACCTGCGCGACAAGTTCGATACAAATGATACGAATCCGAATAATGACGGCTTCCGCGAGCTCGTTGAAAAACCTGACACTTCGGCTGCGGACCCGTCCAGCATCTCAAATGCGCGGTTTTACACTCAGGCTACACTCCGCATCAGCATTACCATGTCCGGCGGAACTCAGGTAGTAAACGTCTCGGGGCGCGGAGGCGCAGCGCTGCCCGCTTCAGTCGTCACGAAAGTCCGCGACGCGGTGGGGACACGCGCTCCAATTCTAGACAAACGCGAGGGAACGAACGTCAGCGTTACCCCGATTGATGTGGGAAAGCTGATTAAAGCGGAGAAAGAAATGCGCGCAGTCACCGGGAGCGCTGAATCGCTGACAAGCATCGTTTACCTTTCAGATGACGCAGCCGCCGTAGGTGAAAAATGGGCATTTCGGATGGAGCAGGCTGCCAAGCTGCCGAGCTACCAGGAGGGTGAAAACTCGCCGCCGCAGGAACGCGGCTTCTCCGTAGCGACAGAAGGCGGGATTTATTTGAAAGGCGACTTCAATACCGACACAAGCGCCGCCATGGTGCCCGCAGCGATCATGGCAGATGCAGTCATGTTCCTTTCCAACAACTGGGATGATTCTCGAGCTGCAAATCCCATCCTCGGCGTGAGCGACGGCTCCGGAGGCACCATCCCAAACTCCGGGCGAAGCGCAACGGAAACAACCTACCGAGCGGCCATCATGGCCGGGACAATTCCGAGCGGATACGATCCCACCCCAAACGCTCCCTCCAGCGGCGATGAATACGGGCCCGGCGGCGGAGCGCACAATTTCCCGCGAATGCTGGAAAAATGGACGGGCGTGAACATGAATTTCAAAGGTTCGATGGTGCAATTATTCACTTCGAAGATGTTCAAAGGCCAATGGCAGACAGGCGATGTTTACCACCCGCCCGTCCGAAACTGGTCTGCAAACGAGAATTTCGTAAAACATCCATCGCCAGGGATGTTTTCGTTCGCCGTGTATTCGCGCGGACCTTGGCGCCGCCTGTAGCAGCCTCCATATTGCGCGGCAGAGGCATTGTCGGATGGACATTCGTCCACTTGCCCAGCATATCGACGCGCTGAAATGAAAGCGCTTTTTTTGACCAATGAATATCCGCCCACCATTTATGGCGGAGCCGGAGTACATGTAGATTACCTCTCGCGGGAGCTCGCCAAGCTCATCGACGTGGAGGTGCGCTGCTACGGAAACGACAAACGCGAAGCCCGGATGAATACCGCGACATTGCAAGCAGTGGGGTTTGGCTGCGACACCACGGCTTACACCGCGCCGAAGGCCCTGCACTCAGTGTTCGGGGCGATTCAACGGGGGCTCGACTGGAATACGACCAACGTGGACGCCGACCTCGTGCATCTCCACACGTGGTACACACACATGGGCGGAATCATCGCAAAGCTGAACTACGGCATCCCGCTCGTCCTCACCGTCCACTCCCTGGAGCCACTGCGACCTTGGAAGCGCGAGCAACTCGGCGGCGGCTACGATTTCTCCTGCTGGGTGGAAAAGACCGCCATCGAAATGGCCGACGCCGTCATCGCCGTTTCCGAGGGCACACGCGCGGACATTTTGCGCTACTTCGACGTGCCCAAGGAGCGCGTGCCGGTCATTTATAATGGGATCGACCTCGACGAGTATCACCATGTGGAGACCACCGGGGCATTGGAAAAATACGGCGTCAACCCGCGCGAGCCCTACGTGCTTTTCGTCGGCCGCATCACGCGGCAAAAGGGAATCGTCCATCTCGTCCACGCCATTGAACATATGGCGCCGGGCTTTCAGATCGTCCTGTGCGCAGGAGCTCCCGACACACCCGAAATTGCCGCCGAGATGAAAGCGGCCGAAGCCGTCGCACAGGCAAAGCGGCCGGGCGTACTCTGGCTCGAAAAAATGGTCTCCAATCCCGAGAAAATCGAGCTCTACAGCCATGCGTCCGTCTTTTGCTGCCCGTCGATTTACGAG
>JAYTMG010000009.1:0-15963 GCA_043728745.1 Verrucomicrobiaceae bacterium | reverse complement strand
CGAACTCGCAGAATGCTTTCGCGAAGTGCGCCCCAATCGGAAACGACAAATCGGCAAGGTCCGAAGCAAGATCACTCCTTAGGTATATGCTTATGGGCGAGCGTCCCGCCCGCCGCGCTGCGCATCTTGCGCAGTGCCCGGTGGAGTGTTCCGGCGTGCCTTCGCGAATACCGCGTCCTTGGTGCGTTCGATGATTCAGGCGGGACGCCCGAATCGGCGGGCGAGACGCCCACCCTACCCACCGCTCGTCATTCGTTTTCGCTTACCGTCTCTTTAATTTTGGAAGGAGTTTTTACACCACTCCCGCAGTCACATACGCGTCAACGAGCGGCTTGTAAAATGCCGTCCGTCTTGTGACTGCGCGACGCACGACGTGTTTAAGATTCGGAACGTCGGAGAGGTTGACGACTAAATCGACGCTTGCGGCCCAGGCTTCCATTTCGCTGTCGGTGTGGACGCCGGAGCCGACCATTACAAACATTTGCAGACGTCGCTGGCCGCTGGGTAGGCTTTTCGATGCGTCCAAAATCGGGTTCGTTTCGATGTTCGAAGCGTTGAAGTGTTCACCGACGATGACGACATCGTATGTGTGAGTCTGAAGCTTGAGTAGGATGTCTTCGAGGAAGAGACCGGTGTGGATCTTGTAGTCGATCTCCGTGAGGTTTTCCACGATGAGGCGCTGCACTTCGGGCACGTCCACGCAGACGAGGGCGGTGGAGTCGCCGGGCTCGAAAAGGTCGATGCGGTGATGGAAATCGTTGTCGAGTGAAACGCTCATTTGGAGAATGAAAGGGTGTCGAGTTTGAGGCTGGAGGTGTCCGTTTGTGTAAGGTTCATGCGCTTCTTGGCATCGTCGAGGAATCGACTCATTTTGCCTTTGTTCGACGCGTAAAGGATGGCGCTCTCATCGGTCACTTTTCCCTGCTCAAACGCCTTGATGATCGCTTGGTCGAACGTGCTCCAGCCGAACGTCTCGCTCTGCTCGATGATGTCGTAGAAATTCTTGTCTTCGGATTCTCCCATCGCGACTGCTTCGCGGGTTCGCAGGCTGTTCCCCATGATTTCTTGGACGAGCAAACGTCCGCCGCCGAGCCGTGGAAGAAGCCGCTGGGAAACAACCCAGCGGAGCATGTCTGCGAGACGAATCCGGAGCTGCTTTTCTTCGCTCTGATCAAACATACCCAAAATACGATTGATGGATTGTCCGGCGTTAATCGTGTGAATCGTTGAGAGCACAAGGTGTCCTGTCTCCGCAGCATTCATGGCAATTTCTACCGTCGCACGGTCGCGCATTTCTCCGACGAGGATGACCTTCGGAGCTTGTCGCAGTGCGGCTCGCAGCCCACTCGGGAAATCGTCGAAGTCTGCTCCCAGCTCCCGCTGATTGAATGTCGAACGCTTGTGCGGGTGCATGTATTCGATAGGGTCTTCCAGCGTGATCACATGCACGGATTGGGAGCGATTGATCTCATCCAGAATAGCCGCGAGCGTGGTTGTTTTTCCGCTTCCTGTGGACCCTGTGACAAGGACAAGGCCGGTCTTCTCCTTCGCGATATCGCGCAAAATATTGGGCAGGCCGAGGCTCTGAACCGTGGGCACTTCGGTCTGCGCTTTTCGCATGACGATGGCGATGTTTCCCTTGTTGCGGAAAATATTCACGCGATAGCGCGCCTGATCGTTCACCATGTAAGCGCAGTCACACGAACCGTGCTCCGCTAGGTCGCGATGGAGCCGCTTCTCGCCGTTCATGATGTTGAGCGCGATGCGTTCCGTTTGATACGGCGTCAGCTTCTTTACGTGGGGGGCTACGTCGGCTTCCCGGAGGACGCCGAATGCCTCTACTTGTGGCGGTCGGCCAACGCTGAAGTTGATGTCGGAAATACCGGGCGCGAAGCTTTGCATCGCGGTGAGGAGAGCGTCGAGTTCGGCTCGTTTCATGGGATTATTCTTCGAAGGCGCTCGGTGCTGTTTTCAGGAAAACGCGGAACTTCTTTTTATCGAGACACTTCTCGTAGGCTTCCTCGGGCGAGATGATGCTCTTTTTCAGCAACTCCATAATGGCGTCGTCGAGCGGTTGATTTCCCTTTTGTTTTCCGATCTGCATCATGCCGGTGATCTGGTGCGTCTTTCCTTCGCGAATGAGGTTCGCAATCGGAGAATCAACCACGAGCACTTCGAGTCCCGCGATACGGCCTGGTTTGTCGATCCGTTTGAAAAGGTTCTGCGCGACGATACCCTTGAGCGATTCAGCAAGGCCCGAGCGAATCTGGTTCTGCTGGCCGGCGGGGAATACGTCGATGATACGGTCGATCGTTTTTGGAGCGCTAGGCGTATGAAGCGTGCCGAAAACCAAATGCCCGGTCTGCGCCGCCGTGAGCGCGAGCTCGATCGTTTCGAGGTCGCGCATTTCTCCCACGAGGATGATATCCGGGTCTTCGCGGAGCGCTCCACGTAGTGCGGAAGCGAACGACTTTGTGTGCATTCCCACTTCCCGATGGTTGACGAGCGACTGCTGTGACTGATGGACAAATTCAATCGGGTCTTCAACCGTAAGAATGTGATCCTTCCGATGCAGGTTCGCGTAATCCACCACTGCTGCGAGCGTCGTAGATTTGCCGGAACCTGTGGGCCCCGTGACGAGGACGAGCCCTTTTTTCAGCATCGCGAACTGTGTGATGACCGGCGGCAACCCAAGCTGCTCTGCGGTGAGAACCTTGCTCGGAATCAAACGGAACACCGCACCGATGCCGTATTTCTGGTTGAAGAAATTTGCGCGGTAACGAGCGAACCCAGGATACTCGTAACCAAAGTCCACGTCTCCGGTTTCTTCGAACTGTTTGATCTTCTGCTCCGGCGCAATCTCATAGACGAGAGCCTTGAGGTCGTCTCCCACGAACGGAGGAGCTTCCACACGGACCATTTCGCCGTTGATACGAAGGATTGGTGGATTGCCGGTAGAGAGGTGCAGGTCGGAGGCTCCCTGCTCTTTCATGAATTTGAAGTATTGGTCGATACGTGCCATGCATCCTGAGATAGCCAGAAAAATGCCAGCCAACCGTGTTTGTTCACATCCTGTATGAAGTGGAAATGATCGATCCTTAGATCCTTAACACTCATCTAGCTGCGAATAACTTCGGCCAATCCCGTTCCACAGCGTCTCAGCGGGTGTTCCGCAGCGAAAGAACGTTGTGAAGAACCGACGAAGTTTTGTGAGCCCCGCACTGCGATCTGAAGAACTCCCACGGTTATTGGGGTTCATTCGCAACTATTCAGGAGTTATTCGCAGACTGTTCGTTTACCGGAGGATCCCACAGTTTTTGTTGAAGAGCATGAAGGGCAGCAGCGGTTTCCGCTTCTTTTTTGCTGTTTCCCGAACCTTCGCCGAGGTCGGTGTTGTTCCATAGAACTCGTGCGGAAAATTGTTTCTGATGCTCGGGACCGTCAGAGTTTAGAATCACGTATCGGGGACTCACCGGAGAGATTGCTTGCAGGAGCTCTTGGAGGCGTCCTTTAGGATTTGCTTCCGGTGGATCGAGGTCGAGATGTTCCAAATCGACACGCGCCTCGGAGAGCACGATGCGCCGCGCGGTGACATAGTCGGAGTCGAGATAGATCGCGCCGATGAGGGCTTCGTAAGCATCTGCTAAAGCCGAGCTGCGTTCCCGACCGCCGCTCGCTTCTTCGCCGCGTCCCATCATGAGATGCTGTCCAAGCTCCAGGCGAATAGCGTGTAACGTCAAGCCATCACGGGAGACCAACCGCGAGCGGAGCTTGGTGAGCTGGCCTTCGCTGAACGTCTTGAAATGGTCGAATAGCCACTCGGTGAAAATAAGCTGGAGCACCGCATCGCCGAGGAATTCGAGCCGCTGATTATCAAAATGATGCCGCTGAGTTTCGTGGCCGAGAGAAGGGTGCGTCATTGCCTCCGCGAGAAGGAGCGGATTGCGAAATTTATACTTGAGGCGCTTTTCGAGCGGATTCATGGCCGCGGCGTTCATAGCCGGAGTGGTTGCGGAGGCGCACAAAAAAATTCGTTTAGCGCCGAAAAGGTGGCGCAAGAAGTGACGCGCAGAGTTTCATCGCTTGTCTGTCGGCTCGCGATTCGCCATGCAGAAGAGACGATGTCGTTGTGGAAAAAAATTCGATTCACTCTGGAAACAGCCGGGATGCGGCTGTTGGCTTGGGGCGTGCCGAAGCTGTCCCGGCTCAGTTGCGTCCACCTCGCAAATGCGATTGGCGAGCTGGGCTACCGGTTCGATCGTCGCGGAAGCGCGGTGGCGCTCGCAAACGTCGAATGCGCCTTCGGAGACACCCTTACGCAGAGCGAGCGGAATGAAATCGTTCGGTGCAGCTACCGCAATTTCGTCCGCTCGATGCTAGATTTATTTTGGTCACCATGTGTGACTGCGGAGCACATTCGCGTACATGGATACGAAGTCGTAAACGCGCGCGCCGAGCGGGAATCGCGCGGCGTCCTTTATATCTCGCTCCACGCTGGAAACTGGGAGTGGGCGAATCTCGCTTGCGGACTCGCCGGAGCGCCCTCCATCGCGGTTGCCGAGCACTTTGCAAATCCCGCCCTCGCGCCAATCATCACGCGGCTTCGAGAGGCGACGGGGCAAACCATTATCCCGCAAGAAAACTCGATGCTCCGTATGATGCGCACCGTGAAACGCGGAGGCCGCGCGGGCTTTCTCTGCGACCTCGGTGTGCATCCCTCGCAGGCCGCGACAGTCATCCGCGTTTTCGGCATGGAAATCAGCGCCAGCATCATCCACGCGGTCCTCGCCGACCGTGTAAATGCGCTGCTCGTAGCGCTTCAGACCACGCCGCAGCCGGATGGGACGTGCGATGTGCGCGCCGAAGTCATCGAGCTGCCGCCGGGCCTTCCCGCGCGGGAAATTGCGCAACGTTGCTGGGATCATTTCGAGCCGTGGCTGCGCCGCGAACCGGGCCTCTGGATGTGGCCCTACAAGCACTTCCGCTTCCGACCGCGCGGCGTGGAAAAAGCGTATCCATTTTACGCGAACGACTCGGGTGCGTTCGAGAAGCTGCGGAAGAAAGAGGGCGTCGCTTAGACTACACAGGCATAAAAGCTGCTCGTTAAGCGCGCGATGAAATCGCTCTTTCAGACCATCGCACTGTGGACCGCGCTCGCAGGACTTTCGTGGACTCTTGTGACCGGCACACGGCTCGATCTGCTGCAAATCCTTACCGCGAGCGGGCTGCTCGTTTTGCCCGCGCTGTGCGTGATTCTGACCACGCTGGCGGCTCCATCGCAAAATAGAACATGGTTTTCGCGGGTCGGCTTTTGGGTAGTGACCGCCGCAGCGTGGCTCACAGTGGCAATCTTCGCGCAGGGCCGCTGGGAAACCATCGAGAGCGACGAGAGGCAGAATTTCACCTTTGGCTTTGGATTGGCGCTCGTCGCAGCAGTTTGGCTCGGGGTTAAAATGCGCACATTTCCCAAATGGCCGACGCTCCGCGATGTGACTGCGAGCGTGGTTGTCCTCGGCATCGCGGGAAGCATCTTCGTGTGGAGTTACGACGCAAAGACGCGCGCCCTCGCCGCGCAAGCAGAAGCTCGCTGGACCGAAATTGGCCTGCCTATGGCGGAATTCGAGAAATCCCTCGTCGTCAGCCGGGAGAACGCAGGCTCCGAGGTCGCACGCCAGACGCTCCGCGAGTTTGTGCGAACCCGCTTTTACAAAGAAGGCACCGCCGCCGCGGACCGCGAGCCGCCGATTGAGTATTCTGAAGGAGACGAAGCGCGGATGTCGCCGGCCTACACATGGGCTGGCTTCAACGGCGGGCCGTCCGATGATTTCGAGTATCCAAAAGACATGATCGTTCGGTTGGGAGGTTCCGTCGCCAGCATCGCGCCCATCGCGCCTGCACTCGATAAAGCCTATCACCGCATCCTCGCCGCCGAACCCGCAGTGTGGGCTGCAAACCCGGCTGATGGATACTCAATCAGCGTGCCGAACTTCCTCGGCGTCCGCAAATTTTGCCAGCTCACTGCATCCGACGCAGTGCGCCGTTTTTCTGCCGGAGATAGCGAAGGCGCAGCCCGCGCTCTCGCCGCCGGAATGCGCTTCACCGAAAAACTTCCCGAACACCCCACGCTTGTGGCGTTGATGATTCGTGTCGCGACGGATGCGTTGTTCGCTCCGAAAACTGTGCGTCTTCCTGCGACGAACGACGGGCTCGCGTCTCTCGCGAAGGATGTCGCTCTAAAGCGGGAAAAGTTTCTGCGATGCGTCGAGATCGAAGCCTGGGTCCGTCTTCGCCAACCAGAACAATTCGATGACCCAGACCGGCCTGCGCGTTGTGAGTTGGAGAAACTTCCGAAGTGGGCACAGCGCCTCGCAAATGTTCAGAGCTGGCGAAGGGATACCGTGACCGGAGCGCTCAATCTCGCCGAGCACGCCGCGATCCATAGAGCGCCCGAGACTCTCGACTTGGATGATTTCGGGAGTGCAAAGCACGAAGCAGTTTCAGCGAGGCATCCCACGTCCCCCGAGATAAACTTTACCCGCTCGGCGATGCGCCTGCACGCCACCTTGCTCCTCCGCGAACAGACCGAACTCATCCGCCTCGCCCGAGCGCGTCTAGCCGCCGGGCTCCCGGTGGAATCGCGCGACTCCATCGTCTTCCCCGCCGCCCGCTGGGAACTCACCGCCGACGCACAGAAAAACAGCGTCACCACGCGCCTCGTCAACGCTCCCGAGTGGATCATAAAAAACGCCATCACTGGCAACGGCACGGATTTTTGGCTCCTCCCGCTCGATGGCAGCGTCGCGTGGCAATTCCGAAGCCCCGCCCGCACGGCATCGGAGAAAATCGCACGTTGACGATCGATATCGTTTTCTAAACTCAAACAGCCGGTATGCCGAAGCGAACGGAGGGCAGCGGGTAGGGTGTGCGTCTCGCCCGCCGATTCGGGCGTCCCGCCTGAATCATCGAACGCACAAGCGACACGATACTCGCAAACCATGCGTCCTGTCCGTGCGAAAACCCGTAACATCTCCACCGTTGCACTCGCGGGCGAGGTCGCTACAGTCATGGCCACATTTTTTCATGAAATCATTCGTTTCCGTGTTGTTGGCTCTGGGATTGAGCGCGGCCTCTTTAGTCGCACAAACTCCTGCGGGTGCTCCGCCACCAAAAGCTCCGGCCTCTGCGCCAGCCGCGCCTGCGGCCTCGGGTAAAGATCAGGCCGTTACCCGAATCAACGGGCCCGGACCAGCCGCACGAACAGGTGCGCAGTTGAAGGCGGGCTACATTCCGGAGGAGAAAAAAGAGCCAATGAATCTATGGAAGATTCTGGAGAAGGCGGGCTGGATTTTGATCCCGCTGGGGATCATGAGCTTCCTCACGGTGATGCTGGTGATTGTGTTTTTGCTCACGTTGCGCCGCTCGGCGATCATGACTTCGCATTACATGAACACGGCGGATGTATTGCTGAAAAAACGCGATTACCTCGGGTTGCTCGCGATTTCGAGCCGACATACGGAAGCGGTTGCGGGTGTCGTGCAGCGGACGCTGGATTTTGCAACGAAGAACCCTAGCGCGAGTTTCGATGTGGTGAAGGAAGTCGCGCAGAGCGAGGGCAGCGCGCAGGCGTCGGCACTCCAGCACAAGGTGACGTATCTCGCCGACATCGGCGCGATTGCTCCGATGGTCGGACTGCTTGGCACGGTGTTCGGGATGATCGATAGCTTCGGCAGTCTCGGCACCGGCAACGTGTCGCAGAACCGCGACTGGGCCATGGCGGACGGCGTCGCGCAGGCGCTCATCGCGACGGCGTGTGGTCTCGCGATTGGCATCACAGCGTTTGCGGCGTACGCGTATTTCCGCAATAAAGTGCAGAGGCTCATCTCCGACCTCGAAGTGGCCAGCTCGCACGTAATTGGGCTCATCGCTTTGAACTACAACAAGAAGCGCGAGGCGACCCGCGCTTCGATGGACGATGAATTTTAGTAGGCCATGAAGTTTCGCACCCGCTCCGAGCCGCATGTGGTCGGCTTTCAAATCGCGCCGATGGTGGACGTTCTTCTCGTCCTCCTTTGCTTCTTCATCCTGACGTGGAATTTCGCCCGCAAGGAAATGGAGCTCGATGTCAAAGTGCCTGCCGCTGAGAACGGCCGCGAGCCTTCGCTGGAGGTGAACCAAAGCGTCGTGAACATCAAAGCAGACGGAGAGATCGTGATGAGCGCAAAGCCCGTCAGCTACGAAGATTTCCAGACACGGATGGAGGACGCCGCGCGCTCGAACCCAGACTACTCCATCATTATTCGTGGCGACAAAGCCACGCCGTATGAGTTCATCGCGAAGGTGCTCGATATTTGTAACGGAGCAGGCATTTGGAATATCGCGTTGCCAGTTTCCAAAGCCGAATGAAAAACCGAACCCTTGTAACATGGCTCGCCACACTCGCGGTCGCTGGTTTGAGCGCACCAGCGCAAGAAGAAGTGCTGAAGCCGTTCCGGCCCGCCGGTGAAGTTCCCAAGGGCGTGCCCACGAAGCCGGCAAAGCCCATTGGAGATGCAGCCGAGGAAATCCCGAAAGCGCTCCCGATCAAGCGCCCGCCAGTCGAGCCCGCTGCACCTCGTGCCAATCCGCGCACCCTCACTGCGCCAGAGCCGGATGGCGACATCGTCGTTCGCCCGAGCGGGACACCGACTTCTCCGGACCAAGTGCAGCTTCAGTATGCAGACGGTTATTTCACGCGTAAAATGTATCGCGAAGCGGCTCCGGAATATGAGCGCTACCTAGAGCAGTTTGCCCGCACGCCTGCCGGAGATCGTCAGGCCGCTTACTATCGTCTCGCAGAGTGCTACCGGAACACGGGGGCAATCAATAACGCGAAGGCAAATTACGAGACGATGCTCGGGGCGTATCCGACTGGTGACTTGGTCGGTTACGCCGCATATCGGCTCGCCACGATACTTTACGAGGAGAAGGATTATCGCGGAGCGCTGCCCATTTATCGCAGAGCATCGGTCTTGCTCCGGCAGCCGACACTCATCGTGGCTTCGAAGTTTTTTGTGGGGCGCTGCTTGGAAGCGTCCGGGCAAAAATCCGAAGCCCGCGCAACGTACGAAGACGTCGCCACTGTCGCCACGGGCAATCCTTATCAAGACGCGAGCCGTCTTTCCGTCGCGAGATTGTTGTCCGAGGGGAACCGCAAGGAAGACGCCCTGAAATGGCTGATCCCGCTGGCAGTCGAGACACCGAATCCACAAATCAAAGCCGAAGCGTCCGCGCGACTCGGCCTGCTCCAGCTCGACCTTGGGAAAATCGAGGACGCCGAGCGCAGTATCAGCGCCGCACTGGCGATGCCCGATATGGGCTCGTGGCGGGACGATCTAAGCGCCGCGCTTTATCAACTGCTCTACGAGAAAAAGGACTACAAAGGAGTCATCGCGAAATTCGCAACGGATGGCGGCGCCCGATCGTTAAAACTCGAAACCCGGCTTCGCGTTCTCGTTCTTGTAGGCCGCTCAAACAGCGAGCTTGGCCAGAAGGCCGAAGCGCTGAAAATCTACGAGCAAATCATCGCCGACTTCCCCGCCACGACGCAGAGTCGCGATGCCGGATTTGCCCGTCTTAACATTCTTTACGACGCCGACGACCAGCGGTTGCTCGACGAGCTGAACAAGTTCCTGACGGAAAACCCCACGGCCCCGCAGGTGGAGAGCGTGTCGCTCATGAAGGCCGAGGTGCTCTTTGTAAAAGGCGACTACGCCAACGCGGCACCCATTTACCAGGTGCTCGTTGAGAAGGGGAAAAAGCTCGCCCCGGCGCTCCTTGGAGAATGCCTTTTCCGCCTCGGAGTATGCCGTTCGCGGACGCAGATATACGACAAGGCCGACGCCGCATTTTCGCGATTCCTCAAAGAATTTTCGGGGCACGCCAAGACCGCGACCGCTCTCGCCGAGCGCGGAGATGCACGCAAGCAACTCAAGCAATTCAGCACCGCGCTGAAGGATTTCGAGGAACTCACCACGAAGCATCCCAAGGCGAAAGAGCGCGAGTTTGGCTTGGAGAATCTCGCCCTCATTTACAGCCAGCTCGGTGACAATGCGAAGATGGCCGCGACGTTTGAAATCCTGCTGCGCGACTATCCGGAGACTCCCGCGAAGGCCAAGGCGTGCCACTGGGTCGGTCAGGCCGCGATGGAGGCGAAGGACTATAAAAAGGCCATCGCATTTTTCCGGAAAGCTCGAGAGGCGGACGAAAAACTATACTTCGATCGCGATACACTCGCCGTCGTCGTGTGCGCGTACAACCTCGACGACTGGGCAATGGTCGAAGAGGAAATCGCGCTCTACAAAAAGCACGAGGGCAAAACCGACATCCCGACGGAGATCGTCCGCGGTCTCGCGCAGAGCCAATACAAGAGCGGCTCCTTTGAAAAAGTGGAGTTATACATCCCGGGAATTATTTTGAAGAAGGAGGCCACGCCGGACGACTACTTGCTCCTCGCCCGAGCGCGGGTGAAGCTCGGCAAATTCAACGACGCAGTGGACAGCTACAGCAGCTTCCTCGGTGTCGTGAAAGACCCCGTCCCGCGTGCGGGCGGATTGCTCGAAAAGTGCGACGCTCAGATCAAAGGTGGAATGCTCGACGAAGCCCGAAAGACGGCAGAAGAAGGTCTCTCATTCGCGCCCGAGGGTAAGGCGAACGGGGAGTTCCGCCTGCGTGCTGGCGAGATCGAGTACACGCGGAAAAACTATCTGGCGTCGCTGAAAATCTTCGAAGGACTTCTCGCCACGCTTCCTGACGATGAAGACGTGACGCCACGAGCGATCGAGCGTGCGATCGACTGTCATAAATTCCTGAGCAATGACACCGAGGTGAAACGTCTGGAAAACTTGCTACGAAGCCGATTCCCAGAGTTTCTCCAAAAGAAAAACAAGGCGCGCTAAAACGCGGCCATACCTCCCATGATGCTTCGCCCGCGACTCCCGTTTGCCGGGCTGGCCATCGGTGCAGCCGGAGGAATTCTCGCTGCGGAATATTGGCCGGTTGCTTCATCATGGGCGCTCGCTGCGTCATGCTTTCTCGGTATCGTGACGTGGCTGTGGCCGCGCATCTGGACAGCGATTCCATTCGTCGCTGCCGCGTTCTTTTTTCTGCACACAATCCGCTACTTGGAGAGCCCGGCGCGTGAACTCGCGCTTGAGTTTGAGGGCAGTAAAACGATTGATGTCGAAGGTATCGTGTGGGACGAACCCCGCATACTCGAAGAAGGTGAGTCCACATTTCTCCTGCGAGCGACGGTCCTCGGTGAAACGCTCCGCGATGCAGGGCTCATCCGCGTCCGCACCGTCGGCGAGACTCCGGGATGCGGCGATCGTGTGCGAATTCGGGGAGTGGCCCATTCGCCTCGACCACCGCGCAATCCTGCGGAGTTCGACCAGGCGAAATGGAGCGCCCGGCAAGGTATCGCCTTGGAACTCCGCTGCGAGGCACCGCAAGACGCCGAGATTGTCGCCCGTGCAGAAGGCCGCGCCGCAGTGCGGGCGGCGACTGATGCTCGTGTGTGGATCCGCGGGCAACTCGCGGCAGGAATCTCCGCTTCGCCCGATGAAGTCGCTTTGATCGAAAGCATGGTCCTCGGCGTGAATGCGGAAACGCCTGCTGAGATGCGCGATCTTTTCCAAAAAACCGGCACGCTTCATCTCCTCGCCGTGAGCGGTCTGAATGTCGCGATGCTCGCAGGCATCGTGCTAAAATTGCTGAAGACCTTTCGCATTCACCGCACCCCCGCGGTCGTGCTCACCATCCTGTGTCTTGCCGGTTACGCGCTGGTCACGGGGCTCAGCCCGAGTTGCACGCGAGCTGGGATCATGGCGGCGTTTCTTCTTTCTGCGCCGTGCTTTGACCGCAGCGCAAGCGCGATCAATAGCCTCGCGGCAGCCGCATTCACACTGCTCGCGTGGGATACGAATCAGCTCTTTTCCGTCGGCTTCCAGCTCTCGTTCGTCATCGTATTTGTCATCTTTTTCGCCGCAGGTAGTTTACAAAATAAAATCGCGCCGTGGGCAGACCCGGATGAGTTTATTCCGCGCGAATTGTGGCGGCCTGTGCAGCGATTGCGCGTCTGGGTATGGAGGGCGTTTGCAGCCGCAGTCGGCGTGAACATTGCGTCGTGGGTCGGCTCGCTTGTGTTCATGGCCGGCTATTTCCATCTCATTTCGCCAGCGTCGATCATCGCGAACTTTGTCGCGGTCGTCCTCGCCTTTTTTGTGCTCGCTCTCGGGATCGCGTCGATTGTCGCTGCGTTCGCGCAACCCGTTGCGATTTTATTCAACCACGCGAATGTGTTGTGTGCGGGCGCGCTCCTGAAGGTCATCGCGGCTTTCGCCACCATTCCCGGCGGTTACCTTTATGTGGAGCTTCCGCAGCGCGGAGCAACTCCCGCGTGCGAGCTCACGGTCTTGGACATGAATGAAGGCGCGGCAGTTCACGTCCGATCGGGCAGCGCAGATTGGCTCATTGATGCAGGCGCGCTGCGTGATTATTCACGCACGCTCGTGCCGTATCTCCGGTCCCGCGGAATCAACCGTCTTGGCACGTTGCTCCTCACTCACGGAGACGCGGCGCACATTGGCGGAGCGTTGCCGTTGATGCGGGAATTTGAGCCGCTCAACTGGATCGAGGGCCGTCCCGCAGATCGTTCTCCCACGCGGCGTTCGCTCCACGCGGCCCTCAACGAGCGAAACATCGGACGATCGTTCGGCGCTGCTGGAGACCGTTGGAAAATGGCTGCGGACACCGAGGTGCGCGTCCTCTTTCCTCCGGCGGACTTGGACCGTTCGCTCGCGGATGATCAAGCCGTCGTCCTCCTAATCACAAGCAACGGCCGCCGCGTGCTGCTCATGTCCGACGCAGGTTTTTTCACCGAGCAATGGCTCATGGAACACGAGCCCGCACTCCGCGCGGATGTCGTGATCAAAGGCTGGCACGATCGCGAAAAAGCCGCGACGGCGGACTTCATCGTGCAGGTCGCCCCGCGTCTCGTCATCGCTGGTGCGCCGGATTTCGGGACGCGCGCTGAGGCGCTCGATGCGTGGGCGAGGGCGCTGCGCGAAAAAGGAATCACGCTTTTCTCCCAGCCGAATACCGGCGCCGTGCGAATCGAAATCCAAGACGACGGAACCCTCAAAGCGACCGCACAAATCCCCGGCACCCCGGATTTTTTACTCCGCGCGCATCCAGCGAATTAGCATGTCCACCTCGCGGGCACTGAGGCGGCTGCTTTCGCCGAATGCGGGCATTCGGTCGTTGCGTTTGCCGTAGAATTTGTCGTGTGCGGGGTTTTTGAGAAATTCGCGGAGCCACTCGGCGCTGCCGTATCCCTCGAATGTGGGCCCGGTGCCGCCTTCGATGGTGCGCCAGGCGTGGCAGTCGGTGCAGTCGAGTGTGATGTCGGTCAGAAGTTTCCGGCCTTCTTCGATGAGCGCGGCGTCTTTGCTGTCGGCTTCGCGCTGCGCGGGGAGTTTGGCTTCCGCGCTGATGGCCATGACCATTTTATCGAGCTGCGCTTTTTCTTCGGCGCTGTAGCCGGGGATGTCGTCGAGGATGATTCGGACCATCTTGCTCTTCTTGCCGCCGTCTTTGGGATTCACGAAATGCGTGTTGCCGAAAAATTTGTCGGTCTCGATTTGCTTCGGGTCGAGGAAGCCGCGCAGCCAATCGCGGGAGGCAAAACCTGCGAGGTCGGGAGCGCTGGCGCGGTCCTTGAGCGGCTGTCCGAGTCCGTCGTGGCCGTTGTAGGCGTGGCAGGTGGCGCATTGCGATGCGAAGAGCCGCGGGCCTTGCGTAACGGGGTCGTCGCGGAGAAGCGCGAGCGCGCCCTCCGTGGGGATTCCGGCGCGTTGCTTGGCGAGCTGTATTGCGCGAGTCGCGTCCTTTTGCGCCTGCTCAACAGCGGCTTTGAAATGCGGGTCCTTGTTGTCTTTGTTAAACGCGACGGCGGTGAGATACCCGAATCCTGCGAGTCCGAGGATCATCACGAGGATGTTGAAAGTGTGCCCGATTTTCCAACGCCCGAGAATGGGCATCAGCATGAGCAGACCGAATACGAGCCCCGGAATGATGAGCGACGCGACGGTGAGTCCGTATTCTCCAAAAGGGCCGTCCGGGGCAAACGGCTTCAGCTTCAGGAATTGGAAGAGAAACATGAAATACCAGTCGGGCCGCGCGGCGCTGTATTGCTCAGCGGGGTTCGCGGGAGCGCCGAGGGCCGCGCCTTTGAAGAACCACACGAGCGCGAGTACGGTGACCATGACGATGCAGCAGGCGACGGCGTCCATGAGCACCTGGTCCGGGAAGAACATGCCGTCGCGTTTTTTCTTCGGGAGCTTCGGCGTGAGGCCGTGTTTCCGGAAGAGCGCGACATGCGCGATGATGAGCCCGACAAGCATCGCAGGCAGAATACCGGCGTGCAGAGCAAAGAACCGCGTGAGCGTGTGATGGCCGTAATTTGCATCGCCCACCACGGTGCGCTGCATCGCGTCGCCGACGACAGGTGCGTTGCCGATGAGATTCGTGACGACCTTTGTGGACCAGTATCCGCGCTGGTCCCACGGCAGCAGATAGCCGGTGAGGGAGATGCCGAGGGTGAGCACCAGCAGGCCGAGGCCGAACCAATAGTTGAACTCGCGCGGCGCTTTGTATGCGCCGTCGATCAGCACTTGCATGAAGTGCAGCACCAGCAGCGGCACCATGAGTTGGGCCATGTAGTGATGAATGCCGCGCAGCAGCCAGCCGCCGGGCATCACTTCGTTGATGTAATAGACGCTCTCCCACGCACTCTGCGCGCTCGGGCTGTAGTGCATCCACAGGAACATGCCGGTGATAAATTGCACGACGATGGCAAAGCTCAGCGTGCTCCCCCAAATGTAGCGCCAGCGGGAGCCGCCCGGCACATGTTCGTAGAGTGCGGAGCGTACGAGCTTGCGGTAGCCGGTGCGGTTGTCGATCCAGTCGAAGAGTCCCATAAAAATGCGAGTTTAGCCGACGGCGACTTTGTCTTTGATGCCTGCTTTGAACTCCTGGAATTTCACCCAGATTTCCCCCTCGGCAGTCACCTCCACCTCCAGCGTATCCAGCCCGCGAAACGCCGGGCTCGGCTGAATGACATCGCCGCTCCTCGCGAACGAGCTGTCGTGGATCGGGCAATAGAAATCCTTCTTCTCCGCCCGATACTCAATCGACCCGCCGAGATGCGGACATGCTGCGGAGACCGCCTTCACCGTGCGCTCGCCAGTGCGCTCCAAGAACACCGCACCGACCGCATTGCTCCCGTGCCGCGTCCAAGCGTCCGTGCGCTCCACATTCACCGCAAAGAGCCGTGGAGGCCCTGGCGGTAATCCATCGAGCGTGGAAAGTTTCACTTTTACCCCGCCCGAAACCGCCACGCGAATCGGAGCAGTCAGCACGATGACGCCCGCGATGACGGGAGGTAAAATGCAAGCGCCACCAAAGGCGGCGCAGGCTGCGGACTTGAGAAAATCGCGGCGGTCGCCCGATACAGCGGGCTCGGAAGGTGTGTTTTCGGACATGGTGTGACGGCTCAAATAATCGGCATATCGGTGTGAAGCCCAATGCGGTGAAGCTATGGTGCAAGTTTTCATACGCTCCAATTAAAGCGTCGGCAACCTTGCAAGAAACAAACTCGCGATTCGCCGTGCCCATTCACATGAACGAACGAGCGAGCTAAAACAACTCCGGCTCGGCAGACCGAAACACGCTGCGGCCCCGGACGAAAGTTTCCAGCACGGCTTGCGGGCCGCCGCGATAGACGCAGAGCGAGAGAATGTCTTCGGGCGTGAGTTCGTCGGGCTTTGTCGCGCTGCCGCGATAGGGGAGCATCGTGCCGATGTCCATGATGGTCATGTCGGCGTCCTTGCCGATTTCCAGCGTGCCGATTTGCGTCTCTTTCCCGAG
>JAYTMG010000008.1:0-4759 GCA_043728745.1 Verrucomicrobiaceae bacterium | reverse complement strand
CGTGGTCGCCATTATCGCGCTTCTCGCAGCGATTGCCGTCCCAAACTTCCTCCGCAGCCGCCGCCGCGCTCAGGCAACGCAGGTCCTTCAAGACCTTCGACTTGTTGACGCCGCAGTTGACCAGTACGCCATCGAGAACAACAAGTCCGGCACCGCATCGGTGAGCTGGACAGACGTCCGCGCCTACCTCAAAACCGGTAGCCGCTTGGAGACATCAGGAACCGTCAATGCCGGTGCTGACATCATCGGTAACACAATCTTCGTTCCGCGGGTTGATGCGGCGCCGAAGGTTCCTGCTGCTACATACGAGGCACTGTCGGCAGTTGCTCCAGTATCGTTCTGGTCGCCCTTCAATCTGTAATTCGAGCCTGACTTTCTCCTAAAGAGAATCTAAAATTCACAGCACCCGGCTGGCCGCAAGGTCAGCCGGGTGTTTGCTTTCGCAGGAAAGGCTGATATTCAACTGCGCAATGTCCGTTCATCGCCGCGCTTTGTCCTATTTCCGTCCGTACGCAGGGCCGACGCTTGTCGCGATGATGCTTACGCTTGTTGCGAACGCGTTCAACGTTCTCCGCCCCTGGCCGATGAAATACATCGTGGACACACTTCTCCCCGCTGCGAAACAGCAACAGATCGTCATAGAGGGCTGGAGTAATGGGACACTCCTCGCTGCCGTATGCGCGCTGATGGTCGTTTTTCACCTGCTCGCAGGCGGAATCGGATACGTGGTTTCCGTCATCACATTGCGCGTGAGCTTGCGCACACTGCTCCGATTGCGGACTGAGCTTTACGCGTATCTTCACTCGTTGCCGCTGAAATTCCACGACCAGCGCCGCAGCGCCGACAGCTCGTTCCGCGTCGCTTACGATTCTCAAAGTATCCAGGCCGTCTATTCCAAATGGTTCTTCGTATTCCAGAGCATCATCGGTCTCGTGGCCACGTTTGGAACGATGTGGGTCATGGACAAAGAAATTGCGCTCCTCTCACTGCTGGTAGTGCCCTTTATGATCCTCGCGATCTACTGGTATGCGAAGCGAATCAGGGACCAGAGCACTGCGATTGCGGAAAAGGAAAGCGCCGTTCTCACCGTTGCACAAGAGGGTCTCAGTTCTGTGAAAATCGTGCAGGCATTTGGCCGTGAAGATCACGAAGTCGCCCAGTTCCAATCGAGCGCTGCACAGAGTCTGGAGGCCAATCTCCGACTCAATGCCACGTCCATGCGCAGCGCGCTCATCGTCGGAACACTCGTCGCCGCCGGCAGCGCCGCGATGTTTTACGTCGGCTCGCAACACGTCGTCGAAGGCCGACTTTCTTTGGGCGATATTTGGTGGCTCTCCACGCTCGTTCTCATGCTCTATCAGCCGCTCGAAGCTCTCACGCATGTCGCGTGGGGCTTGCAAGGCGCAGCCGCCGGGACGCAGCGTTGCTTCGAGGTTCTCGACCGCGAGAACGACGTGCCCGATGCCCCCGACGCGAAACCGCTGCCACCAGTAAAAGGCGAGGTGATTCTCGACGGTGTCGCTTTTGGATACGACGAAAAGCGGCTCGTGTTTCACGATGTGAATGTCCGCATCGAGCCCGGTCAGACGGTCGCGTTCGTTGGCGGGACTGGCGCGGGAAAAAGCACGATGCTTTCGCTCGTGCCGCGCTTCTACGATCCAGTGAAAGGGCGCGTCCTCATTGATGGGAACGACCTGCGGACGGTCACGAAAAGCTCGCTTCGTTCACAGATCAGCATCGTCCTCCAGGACACGCTTCTATTCTCCACGACCATCCGCGAAAACATCGCCTACGGACGGCCCGACGCGACCGAGGAGGAAATCATCGAAGCCGCAAAGCGCGCACAGGCGCACGACTTCATCATGGCGATTCCCGATGGTTACGCAGCGCAAGTGGGCGAGCGCGGCGGGCACCTCAGCGTCGGGCAGCGGCAACGCATCGGCATTGCGCGTGCATTTCTCAAGAACGCCCCGATTCTCATCCTCGACGAGCCAACCAGCGCGCTCGATCCGCAGACCGAGGCCGCAATCATGACCACGCTGGAGGAACTCATGCGCGGGCGCTCCACGCTCATCATCACGCATCGCATCGCGACCATTCATAAAGTGGACAAAATCGTCGTGCTCGGCGAAGGCACCGTCGTCGAGCAGGGCCGCGGCGATGAACTGGTTGCGCGCGGCGGACGATACGCTCAACTTCATCGCGCAGCTCAACTTTCGTAACTATGCGCCTTTGTCCCAGCGACCTTTCCATCGAGATTCCAGCCATCGCTCCCACGCCGTGCGAGCCCGTCCTAGCCGCTGCTGCTGCCGCTACGGAAAAATGGGCCGCAGTAAGCCTGGATGAACGCTGCGAGAAAATGAAACAGGCGCAAGCCGCGCTCACATCCGCCAAAGATGAACTCGCTCGCGGCATTGCATTTGAGACCGGGAAGCCGCTCACCGAGTCCCTTGGAGAAGTCGGCGCGGTGATCGCGAAAATCGATCTGACCATCGCCGACGCGCAGGAGCATTTCGCGCCCAAGGCGGTCATCGACGGACCGCACACCGCGCTGGTTCGGCGGCTGCCGATGGGTGTGGCCGCGGTCATCTCGCCGTTCAATTTTCCGCTGCACCTTGGTCACGGCGCGACCGTCGCGCATTTGCTCGCGGGCAATCCGGTCATTTTGAAGCCTTCGCCGCTCGCCGATCATGTCGTCGCGCGGTATGCGGCGCTCATGGCCGCCGCGTTTCCGGAGGGTGTTTTTCAAGTCGTTCATGGCGGTGCGACGGAAGCAATTGCGCTCTCCACCGACTCGCGGACGCGCGCGATTTGTTTTACCGGCAGCGTGTCGGCGGGGCGCGCGCTGAGTCACGCAGTGGCGGAGGATTTTTCAAAGGAACTCGCCCTCGAACTTGGCGGGCGTAATGCCACCATCGTGTGTGGCGACGCCGACCTTGATCTTGCGGCGGATGCCGTGGCTGACGGCCTTTGTTTCACCAGCGGCCAGCGGTGCAATGCGACCAGTCGATTGCTCGTGGATCACCGCATCGAAGCAGACTTCCTTGGCCGTCTGCTGAACTCGCTCAAACGCTACGTGCCCGGCGATCCGATGCTTGCCACGACAAAGCTGGGACCACTCGTCAGTGCCGCGGCGATGGCCCGATACGAATCCCTCGTCGCCGCAAAAGCGGACTGGATTTTGCCCGGAAACGCAGTCGGTGTCGCGGGTGAAAAGCGCGGGTATTTTGTGACGCCCGCTGTGCGCCACGGTTTCGCGGATGCTGCGGCAGAGCCATTCGCGCCGATCCTGGAAGTGGAATCTTTCGACGCGCTCGACGACGCCGTTGCGCGGGTGAATGCCACACCATTCGGTCTCACCGCATCCATTTTCACGAAGGACGAGGCGCAATTCCGGAAAATCGCCGACTCCCTCCGCATGGGAAATATCTACGCGAATCTTCCCACAACATTTTCGCCCGGCACGCTTCCTTTTGGCGGACTTGGATTGAGCGGAAACGGACGCCCCGGCGGGCGCGGGTTCATTCGGTTTTGCACCCACGAGCAAGCGCGGCAGTGGAAGTTTTAGCGTAGCTTCTCTTCCACGAGAGCCTTCATCGCCGCGATGAATTTTTCTTCCGCGAAGCGCTCGGCATTAGCGCGGATGCGGGCGGGGTTCCAAGTGATGCGCTCGAATTGCTCGACGACGGCATTGATCGCATCGGGCGCGGGGTCTTGGAAAAAGAGCCCCGTTTCGCCGGGTATCACCGTTTCCAACGCGCCGCCGTCGCCGTACGCGAGAACCGGTTTTCCCGCCGCTTGCGCTTCGACGGGAGTAATGCCGAAGTCCTCCAGTCCCGGAAAAACAAACGCGTAACAGCGCTCAATGAGCCGCTTCACTTCCGCATCGTCGATGCGCCCGCGAAACTCGATGTTGCCCGCTCCTGCCGCGAGCTTCTCCAGTCGCGCCCGGTCCGGCCCGCTGCCCGCGATGACGAGGCGCTTACCGCTCTTGGCGAACGCCGCAACAGCGCGGTCGATGCCTTTGTAGGAAACGAGCCGCGAGAGGATGAGATAGAAGCCGTCATTCTCCGTTTGCACATCGAAGCGATGCACTTCGACGGCGGGATAAATCACGATCGATTCGCGCCCGTAGAATTTTTTGATGCGCGCCTGCACGCACTCGGAGTTGGCGATAAAATGCGTGACGCGTTGCGCCGCGCGGAAGTCGCTGCGCCGGAGCGGTGGAATGAAAACTTTCGCCATCGCTTTCACAAGTCCGCTGGAGACTTCGTTCCGAAGGTAATCTTCCGTCTGCCAGAAAAAACGGGGCGGCGTATGGCAGTAGCAAAAGACCTGCGTGCGCGGGGTAAAGCGCATCCATTTTGCAAAGCCGCTGCTGCTCACAATCGCGGCGTCCGCATCCAGTTTTCCGAGCGATTTGAACGCGAACGGGTAAATGGGGAATAGTTTCTTAAAGTGCGTATTGATGCCGGGAAGCTTTTGCATCCATGTGTTGCGGATGTCGGCGGAGTCGAAGTCGGGCAGCAGCTTCGAACGGTCCGTGGCGCTGACGTAGAGCGGCGCTTTGGGCCAAGCGCGGTGGAGCGATGCGACCACTTTTTCCGCGCCGCCCATTTGGATGAGGTAGTCGTGTCCGAGGATAATTTCAGGCTGCTTCTGCGTCATCGTATTGGTCTTCAAAATCTTCGTCGTTCTCCTCCGGCATCCACTCGCCGTTCACAAATGCGTATGCGGCGAAGATGCAAAAAGACGGGAT
>JAYTMG010000007.1:0-6181 GCA_043728745.1 Verrucomicrobiaceae bacterium | reverse complement strand
CCTGCTCACCATCCCGATGACGCCGCAGGAGCTCATGCAGGCCACGTGCGATACCATCAAAGCGAACGGCCTCAGGGACGGCTACATCCGCACCGTCGTCACGCGCGGCACCGGGCCGATGGGCCTCTCGCCTTACAAATGCCCGAAGGCCACCGTCTTCATCATCACCGCGAGCATCCAGCTTTACCCCGAGACCGCATACGAGACCGGCCTCACTATGGCCACCGTCGCCACGCGCCGCCCGCGCCACGACATCCTGCCGCCCACAGTGAAATCGCTCAATTACCTCAACAACGTCATGGCCAAAGTGGAGGCAATCCAGGCCGGCGCGGAAGAGGGACTCATGCTCAACGACCAGGGCCTCGTCGCGGAATGCACGGGCGACAACCTCTTTATCGTGCGCGATGGCGCAGTCACCACACCGCCGATTTCCGCCGGAGCGCTCGACGGAATCACACGGCGCGTGGTGTTTGAAATCTGCCGTGAACTCGGCATCCCGATCCGCGAGCAAGAGACCACCCGGCACGATATCTTCGTGGCCGACGAATGCTTCCTCACCGGCACCGCCGCAGAAGTCATCGCCGCCGTAAAGCTCGACCAGCGCATCATCGGCGACGGCAAACCCGGCCTTGTCACCCAGCGCATCATCGCCCGGTTCCGCGAACTCACACAAACAACCGGCACCCCGATTTACGCGTAAGCGACCGCGATGAACTGCGACGTTTGCAAACAGAATACCGCGTCCGTCTTCCTGACGCAGATCGTGGATGGCAAAATGCAGAAGGTGAACCTGTGCGAATCCTGCTCGAAAGAAAAAGGCGTCACAGACCCCACCGGCTTTGCACTCGCCGACTTGCTGCTGGGACTCGGAGCGTCGCAGGAAATGGAGAAGACCACCGCAGGCACACGCTGCCCGTCGTGCGGCTTCAGCCATGCCGACTTCAAAAAGACCGGACGCTTCGGCTGCGCAGCATGTTACGACGCATTTTCCGAAGGGCTCGAACACATGCTCAAAAGCATGCACAAGGGGCTGGAGCACAAAGGAAAAGTCCCCCCGCGTCTGCTCAAAGCAAAGTTGCGCAACGAAGAGATGAAGAAACTCCAGCGAGATTTGCGCAAGGCCATCGCAGACGAAAAATACGAAGTCGCCGCCGAGCTTCGCGACCGTATCAAGCATCTGGAGACCGAGGGTCAGCCCTCCATTTGATCATGCCCATTCACAACATCCTATCTACATCCGGTGAATGGCTCAAAGGCGACGGCCCACAAAGCCACATCGTCGTCAGCAGCCGCGTCCGGCTCGCGCGCAACCTCAACGGCTTTCCCTTTCCCGGCCACGCAAAGAAAAACGAACGCGTCTCCGTCCTTGAGTGCATCAAGCCCGCCGTCGAATCCCTCCCCGAGATGGCCGAAGCTCACTCCGTATTTTCGCAAGACCTCAGCGCTCTGGAAAAACAAGTCCTCGTCGAGCGACACCTCATCTCCCGCGAGCACGCCGCCAAGGGCATGGGCTCCGCAGTCGTCATGAACAAAAAGCAAACCCTCTCCATC
Organism: Verrucomicrobiaceae bacterium; assembly: GCA_043728745.1. GTDB lineage: Bacteria > Verrucomicrobiota > Verrucomicrobiia > Chthoniobacterales > Chthoniobacteraceae > SXWH01. Next base: position 4,630 of record JAYTMG010000007.1, on the reverse strand, counting down.
ATGATCAATGAAGAGGACCACCTCCGAATGCAGGCCATCCGCTCTGGGCTCCAGCTCAAGAGCGCCTTCAAAATGATCGACAAAGTGGACAGCGAACTCGGCGACAAGCTCGATTTCGCCTTCCACACCCAATACGGCTACCTCACCGCATGTCCCACCAACGTCGGCACCGGAATGCGCGCCAGCGCCATGATGCACCTCCCCGCCCTCGTCCTCAGCGAGCAAGTCAACCAAGTCATCCAAGCCGTCAACAAAGTCGGCCTCGCCGTCCGCGGCCTCTACGGCGAAGGCACCGAGGCGATGGGCAACCTCTTCCAGATTTCCAACCAGACCACGCTCGGCGAAAAAGAAGAAGACATCATCGCCCGCCTCAACAAAGTCATCGAACAAATCATCCTCCACGAAAACAACGCCCGCCAAACCCTCCAGCAGAAAAAGCCCGTCACCCTCCTCGACAACATCGGGCGCGCCTACGGCATCCTCCGCTACGCGCACAGCATGGCCAGCAAAGAAGCGCTGAACCTCCTCAGCTACCTTAAACTTGGCGTGGACCTCGGCTTTTTCCCCGAAGACTGCCAGCTCCCCGTGGACGAACTCTTCATCGAAACCCAACCCGCGCACCTGCAAAAAAGCACCGCCCAAAAGCTCCAAGCCGACGAGCGCGACTCCCTCCGCGCATCCATCATCCGCGCGCGACTCGAGAAAATGCCCGTGCCCGCCCCCAAGCAAAACGAGGGACCCGCAAAGCCCGAGGGCGAAGGCGAAAAAAGCGAATAGCCTCCGTTGCGCCGCCCGATATAGCCGCAGGCATGAGCCTCACGCCATAATCCTGTGTCAGTCTTCGCCGGCATCTTTAACAATCTGATCTTCAAGCCGGTTCTGCGGCCCGTTCTTCGGATATTGACCGGCCTCATCGCGATCCCGATTTTCCGATTCTTCATGCGGCATTGCCTTGGCAAGAAGACGCTTTCCAAGGAGATGCAGCGGGATGTGGAAATGTGGTTTCGCGGCGCGGTGCTCCTCCTTGCTGCCACTGCAAATCTGGAGGATTTCCTCTTCGGCTGGCTGCCGTGGCACAAGAGCGAAGACCCGTGGTTCACCATGCTGCTCCGCCTGCTGCTCGCCATCGGCGTCGTCGAAAGCATGCCGGACCAAGAAATCTTCGCCGTCATCCACCGCGGCCCGCCCAAAATAAAACTCACCACCCTCCGCGGCTGGAAGGAACTCTGGCGGCGGCGCAGAGAATTTCTTCGCGGCATCGGCGTCCTGCACCTCAAGCGTTCCTCCCCCGTATTCGTCATCATGACCGTCATCTTCGGCGGCACCGCCGGAACGCGGGATTTCGTCATCGGCTGGATCTTCTACAGCCTCGCCATCGCACAATACCTCATCATCGGCCTCGCCACCGAAAGTGATCGGCTCGCCGGGTTAATGGAGCAATTCGACCGAAGCGCCGAAGCGATTCGCGATGAGATCCAAAGCAAAGAAAACCCTCCACCAAAAGCTACAGAGGAGGCGTAGGTTACTGCTCACATCACGATTTCTTTTATCGCCTGACCCCAGTTTTCCGCGACACCAGCGCCAACGCCGTAAACCTTGGCCCATAAACTAGTTTCAAAACATGGGCGCTTCTGGTAGCGCTGAAAGCCATGAACGCCTTCTGAATCGTCGCCCACATCCTCGCAATTTGCACTCCCGTCTTCGCCCCCCAGACTAGGGCCGCAGATGATGGCGACGATGCGACTGAACCACCGAAGGCGTTGGTGGCGGATGACATTATAGAGCTTACCAAAACGCCGCCGATTACGTTTCCAAAAACGAGCAGCACCCGTGCGGAATTTACGAAAGCGACGGTCGAATGGGGCCAGCGGGTGTTGGTTCCCGCCATGGTCGCAGAGCTCACGGCGGCGGACGTCGCCCATACTCGGCAGAGCTGCGAGGACATGGCGAAAAACTTTCTCCGCGGCCCGGACGACCCAGCGGCCCGGAAGCGTTTGTTGGATGAAGCAATACATCTGGTTAAACCAGACTCTCCAATGCCCACGATGCAATTGCTCGTAAGCGATGAACTTTCCAGGCTTCGGAACGAAAACAATCAGCTCCCTCGTCGCAAGGCCGGGTACGACGAAAAGGCACTGGAGAAAACGCCGCCTATTGTTAAATACGTCTCCGCGATTCGGCTGCTCGATTACGAGGAAAAAGCCGGGATCCCCGTGGCAAAACTCATCGAGCAGGCTGTGAGTGCCGCCGTTCTCGCGATCTCGCCGGAACACTGCACCGATGCGGACGCGCCGGTCGTGATGTCGATCATCCTGATTCAAACTCCCGACCGCATTGAAAAACGCATCGCTCCCGAGATGATCGCCGCCATGACGAAAGCGGATGCTCCCGAGTGGCTGCGCCTGACGCTCGTCGGGAATCTCGAAATCAAGCTCGCTTGGAAAATACGCGGGGCCGGATTTGCCAACACCGTGTCCGCCGAAGGCTGGAAGGGATTTGAGGAGCATCTGGTGAAAGCGCGGGAGGCTCTAGGCAAAGCATGGAAGCTCATGCCCTCGCGTCCTGAGGCCGCAAGCCTGATGATCAAAGTCGCGATGGGCGGCCATGCCAAGGGAGACACAGCACGGCTTTGGTTCGACCGGGCGGTAGCCGCGCAGTGCGATTATCCCGAAGCTTACAACTCTCTGATTTATTCGCTCACCCCTCGATGGGGCGGCTCAAACGCGGAGATGCTCGCGTTTGCCATCGCCTGCCAGAAAACAGGCCGCTACGACACGGAAATCCCGGGCTATTTCATCCATTGCATCAATGATGTCGCTCAGGAATTGCCGGACTGGAGAATCATTTTCCGGCAGGCGGAGATTTCTAAAATGCTGCTTGAGACACTCGCGAAGCTCGCCGAGCGCGGGATTACGCCATCCTTCGATTTCGGCGATCTCGGGTATTACTCATGGTTGGCGGGCGACATGAAGAGAGCGTCTTCGCTGTTCAACAAGCACGGTTCTTGGACTCTCTCCCGCGAAATAGCGTCGGCAGCTATCCAAATTGGCGTGGATACGAATCAAGCGTTCGTGGAGGCGGGCCCATACAACCTGCCAGTGGCAAAACTTTACAACGAGGCGAAAACCGCGATTGAGGACAAAGACTGGACGCGAGCCGAGGACCTCACCGGGAAACTTACCGCCGAACCCGCAAATAAACGGATCATGGCGATCAAGGCGCTCCCCGAGTTGTTTCGGTTCGAGCGGGATTACTCGTTGGGCAAATGGGCGAAGCTACCCGTCGGTTACCCAGAGTGGAGTAGGAAACAGGGATCAGTGAATTTGTTTGAACGGGGTAGAATCAAGCTGACGAGCGTGCAAACCAACGCTTCATACGCAGTGTTTCACGGTGACCTTGGCGACCGGTTTGAAGTGCGGGGAAAGGTGAAATTTCCCGCCGGAAAAAAGCAGTCGTTTCAGCTTCTCTCCGGATTTCCGTCGCGATACGCGATCATCCGGCCCAGTTTGCAATGGTTCCAGTGCTCGCTCGAAACAACAGATGGGAAAACATCGTCTGTGCGATATGGCGGCTCGACGCCGTTTCTCGCCAACCCAGAGCGGCCTAGCCCGGAAATTACACAGGAGGTTTCATTTAGATTCCGACGGGACAAAACCAAGATTGGTTTTTGGATTAACGACAAACCAGTTATCGAGGGGCTCGAAATCCCGAAACTACCGGCTGGGGAAGGCTCTTTCGGGGTCGGTGGGCGGACGTTTGGCGGCACGCTCCCTGTTGAGTATTCGGAATTGGAAGCCCAGCGCATCGGAGATTCGGCGTAATCCCACTTGTCTTTGGGTGTGACCGCCGCGTGATGTAGCACAGTCCGTCTCGGCTATGGGGCCAGTAGCCGTGCGCGATCATCGCCAGCCACTTTGCGAGCTTTTCGTCCAACTCCACGCACGCATCCAGCCCGATGTCCTCGCACGTCCCCGGCTTCAAGTTGTTCCCGCAATGCACGTCGGCGGGATTTGCAACCTCGCCTACATTCACAAACGGCAGCCGCCCCGCCCACGACCGCGGATGCCACCACAGAGTCGCATTCATCCGGCCCGTGATGCTGCTCTTCCCCCCACGCTGCCCCGCCAGCCAGCGCCGCGCGCAATACGCCGGCCACAACGAACGCTCGTGCGCCCGCCCGATCTGATGATCAATATGCCAGCCGCCCTTCGCCGTCGCAAAATCCACCGCATTCGTGATGTGATACTGAAACCGCGCCAGCGCCCGCCGATGCACCGCATAAGCATGCGTCCGATTCACATTCCCCGCCCGCATCACCGCCGCCCGGCCCGCCAGCGCCACGGGCTCCCGCAAATGCTCCCCGCCGAGATAAAGCTGCCCCCAAACGGAGTAAGCCCCTCACACCCTCTCCTAAAATAAGGGGCAATCCTCCGGCAACTCCGCCATCACCCGCCCCAACCGCTCGCACGCATCCGCCCGAAAAATCGCATCATCCTCGATCACAAAATACGACTCCACCCCGTCCATCGCAGCATCCTGCGCCATCCGCACATGCGAGCAAAAACACCCCCAAGCCCCTTCGCCCGCCCGAAACCAAATCGGCGGCGGACAAACGTAGTAAGCCCCTCAC
>JAYTMG010000006.1:0-1201 GCA_043728745.1 Verrucomicrobiaceae bacterium | reverse complement strand
GGAGCGAAAGTGCGTCGGTGAGCTGAAGCTCGCCGTTCTTGCCCGGCGGAGTTTGGTCGAGGCAGTCGAAGATGCCGGGCGAAAGGACGTAGCGACTGGTGATCGCGAGGCGGCTCGGCGCTTCGTCCGGCTTCGGTTTTTCTACAAGCACGTTTGCCTTGATAAGCCCCGGCGCAACCTCCGGTCCGCCCACGATGCCGTAGCGGCTCACACGTTCTGGCGCGACTTCTTCGAGAGCGATGGCGCTGCCGCCATGGCGTTCCCACACATCGCAAAGCTGACGCGTGACAGGCGGCGCACCGGCGGCGGGCTCCACGATCGTGTCGCCCATCAATAAAGCAAAAGGCTCGTTTCCCACATGGTTCCGCGCGTAAAGAACCGCATCGCCGAGACCGCGCATTTCGTGCTGCCAGACAAAGTGGACTCGGGCCAGATTGGACACCGCCTGACAAGCCGCGAGCGCTTCCGTTTTGCCCTTCGCCGCGAGTTCTTCTTCGAGTTCGCGATTTGGAAAAAAGTGCTCTTCGATCGAGCGCTTGCTGCGCCCGATGACGATAAGGATGTCCGTGATCCCGCTCGCGACCGCTTCTTCGACGACGTATTGAATGACCGGTTTATCCACAATCGGCAGCATCTCTTTTGGCACGGCTTTGCTGATGGGCAAAAAGCGGGTGCCATAGCCAGCGGCAGGAATGACGGCTTTGCGAACAGGTAGATTCATCCCACGCCCCTTATCGGAAAAGTGGGACAACGGTCCACGGAATAAGCCCGGCCCCTTCAAAAACCCAAGGGTTCGTCATTCGTCGTGGGCGCAATCGTGCATCAAACGAGGGCCGCGCTACGGCAGTTTGCTGCGGATGATGGCGCTGGTTTTGTCGGTGAAAGTAGCGAGCCAGACGACGGCGGCGGAGTTGTCGAAACAGCGCGTCACTCCGGCGTTTCCGACGGTCACTTTGAGCAGGGTAAATGCGGCGAGTTTTTTGCCTTTGATCGTGTCGCCAGTGCGGAAGAGCAGGCGCGGAGCACCGAGGGTGTCGCACACCCAAACACCTTTGGCGGTCTTTGCGGTGACGCCGCCTTTTTTCAGCGCGAGCGTGGCGGCGAAGATCGGGCCTTGGTCGGTGATGGCGAGGGAGTCGAACGATTTCCACCGCGAATCGGCGATGTCACCAGCGGCTGTGCCCGTCTGTGCGAGCAGGCC
>JAYTMG010000005.1:0-2532 GCA_043728745.1 Verrucomicrobiaceae bacterium | reverse complement strand
GCCGCCAAATCGTATTTTCCTGCGAGAAGGTCGCGCCGGGCATTCGTGTAGCGTAATTCAGGGCTGATTTTGGAACCAGTGTCTTCGACGGGCGCGAGCTGAGTAGGTGCGTCAGACGGACGATTCATCCAAAAATAAAGTCCGCCTCCGACAATCGCCGCTACTGCGGCATAAGTGAGCCAACTGCCGCTGCTGGTGGCTGGAAGTACCAACCGTCGCCGCGTTTCAGTCAGCCCGCGGCGCAGCTCGGAGCGCGCAAATTGCAAATTCTCGATGAACGCGTCGTAGGTCTCAAAGCGGTCGTCGGGGTTCACTGCCAGCGCCTTATCGATCACAAACGCGGTGGCGTTGCAAACCTCCGGAGCAAAGCTCAGCAGATGCACAGGACGGCTCTTGATGCGCTTCAGCTCCGCCATCGAATTCGTCTCGGTGATAAATGGCGGCCTGCCCGAAATGGCGTGGAACATCGTCGCCGCCAGCGAATACAAATCGCTGCGAAAATCTTCGGGCGTTCCGTCTAGTTTCTCCGGCGCGACATAATAGGGAGTCGCCCACATCTCGCCTTCTTCCTCGTGCTGTTTCTCCACCAAAATCGCCAGGCCGAAGTCCACGATCTTCGCAGTTCCGTCGTCCGAAAATAGAATATTGCCCGGCTTGATGTCGCGATGGATCAGCCCTTTTTCCAGTCCCGCTTTCAGTCCCTGCGCAATCTGGATTCCGACTTCCAGGACGCGGTCTTCATCGGCTTTCACGCCGTCCGTCATCATCCCGTCCAGGCTTCCCTCCGCGACCATCTCCATCGCCAGATACATCATCCCCTGGTCTTCGCCGTATGAGAAAACCTTCACGATATGCGGGTGGTTCAGCGAGGCGGTGATCTGTGCTTCGCTTTCAAATCGCCGCTTGAAATCCTCATCCTGGCTGAATTCCCGGCGGATGACTTTCATCGCCACGGCGCGGTTCAGTTTCAGATCCGTCGCGCGATAAACCATGCCTTGCCCGCCCTCGCCGAGGATTCCCTGAATCTCGTAATTCGCGAATATCTGACGCACGCGCATCCATGTCCCGCATCCCGCGCAATGAATCTTCGCGAAGACGTCCTCATTTGAAACGTCTATGAGCATCCCGCATGTGGGACAAGTTGCTGTATTGTAATCTACGAACTCCATGAAAAGTCACAGACTAGTGATATTGAAGCGAAGAGCAAGCCGTGTGCTTCCTAAAGTTTGACCGTCAAAGAATTGCGATTGTCGCGCTGATTTCGAGTATGTCGGTGTGTGTTTCCGTGAGTTTAAAAAAACGCCCCGTCCACTTGCGCGGACGGGGCGTTCTTTGAAATTTGAAACCGATAGATTATCCGATGATTTCTTCCCCGACTTGGAAGCGGGCGAAGCGGCGGATTTCGATGGTGTCGCCGAGCGTCTTGGATTTCTCCGCGACGAGCGCCGTGATGGTTTGGTCGGGGTTCTTCACGAAGCCCTGCTCCAGCAAACATGCCGTTGCGAAATACTTGTTCATCATTCCATTGACGATGCCCTCGATTTGCGCGGCTGGCTTATCTTTCGGTGCTTTCTCCACGCAAATGGCGCGCTCGCGTTCGGCGAGTGCGGCGGGAATCTCGTCGCGGTTGAGGCAGACGGGGCTTGCGGCCGCGATGTGCAGCGTGACGTCGCGGACGAATTGTTTGAACTCTTCAGTCTCGGCCGTTTCAGCTTTGCCAGCGCTCACTTCGAGGAGTACGCCGATTTTTCCACCGAGGTGGATGTAAGATGCGACGGCACCGTTGCCTGCGATCTCAAAACGGACGTTGCGGCGGATGACGATGTTTTCGCCGATCTTCTGGATGGCTTCCACGCGGCGAGGTTCGAGGTCGGTCGCTGGATTTTCAGCGAGGGACTTGGCCCAGTCGGCGGTGGTGGCGAGGAACGAATCGTTTTTGGCGACGAAGTCGGTTTCGCAGTTCACTTCCAAAAGGAGGCCGATTTTTCCACCGGCGAGGATGGATTGTGCGATGACGCCCTGGTTCGCTGCGCGGTCGGCTTTCTTTGCGGCACCGGCGGCACCTTTGGCGCGGAGAAGGTCCACGGCGGCTTCGAGGTTGCCGTTGGCTTCCACGAGGGCTTTGCGGCATTCCATCATGCCGGTCCCGGTTTTTTCACGGAGAGCGGCGACTTGTTTCGGATCGATTGTCATACGGATTGGTTTTCTAAGAGTGTTTGTTTGTGTGAGTTCCAGGGAGGTGGTGGCTGGAAATGCCGAAGGGTCGGGAACCGCGAGACGATGTCTCTGAGCTCACAACCCTTCAGCTAAATATCAAGCCTGTGAGTCTGTTTTTTACTCGGCGACTGCCGAGAGTTCGGCGTCGGCCTTCTTGGCTCCCGAAGCGTTGCTGCTTACGAGTGCATCCACGAGCTTTTGGAGAATGATGCGGATGGCGCGGATTGCGTCATCGTTTCCAGCGATCGGGTAGTCGATGATGCTTGGGTCGGCATTCGTATCCACAATCGCGACGATTGGGATGTTGAGGCGGCG
>JAYTMG010000004.1:0-3619 GCA_043728745.1 Verrucomicrobiaceae bacterium | reverse complement strand
GCGCGGGCTGGCATTTCTTTGGAGAAGCGTGAGGCGTTATCTTCATCAATGTCCGCTCGGATTTGCAGTTCGTTTTTGCCGATCAAAAGCGCGGGGTCTTTCGCGGCGGGCGATGCGAATTCGCCGGGGCGGATGTTTACTTGCAGCGCCACGCCGTCGCGGAGGGCGCGGATGGTGAGTAGCTCAACTTGCACTTTCATGCGGTCGAGTTGCGCCTCGGCGGTGGCGATTTTCGCCTTCGTGGTCGCGAGCTGCGCCTCGCCTGCGCGGGTGGCAAACTGTGTGCGCTGCCGCTCGTCTTCGCTGGCTGCGGTGGCCATTTTCTCGACGCGGGCGCGGCGGTCGCGTTTGTCGGCAAGGGCGATTTCGGCTTCAGCGACCATGGTTTGCAGCGCGGCGATTTCGGCAGCTTGGGCGGTTACCATTGCCTCGCTCTCGCGGGTGTCCTGTTTAATGAGCACGTCGCCCTTTTTCACAGCCTGCCCGACGGTCACGGGCACTTCTACGACGAGCCCCGCGATGGCCGGGGCGATGCGGATATTTTCGTCCACACTCTCCACCAGCCCCCGCGCACCGATGCTCTTCGCGAAAGGCGCTCGCGGCGGCTCGGCGACGAGCGGCGCTGCGGCGGCAGGCTTGCGCGAGTCGAGCACGAGCCGGATGGCGCTGACGGCACCCACGACGGCGATGATGAGTAGTATCCAGAAAAAAAGGCGCTTCATGTGAAATTCAAAAACTAACGTGGTAATCCCCCGCGTTGTGGACGCCTTTTACGACGCCATCGCCCATCTCCACAATGCGGTCGGCGAACGAAAAAATACGGCTGTCGTGCGTGACGACAATGACACAGCGGTCCGGGCGACACGCGCTGGCCTTGAGCAGTTCCATGACCTTCCGTCCCGACGCCGCGTCGAGCGAAGCCGTCGGCTCGTCGCAAATCAGCAGCCTCGGCTGATGCACCAGCGCCCGCGCGATGGCGACGCGCTGCTGCTGACCGCCGCTCAACTCGCGAGGATACGCGTTCAGCCGTTTGCCGAGCCCGACTTCCGTTAGCAATCGTGCCGCCTCCGCCTCCGCCACACGCGTGCTGGAGCCGTTCAGAATCAGCGGGACGCTGGCATTTTCCGTAATCGTCCACGTCGGCACGAGGTTGAACTGCTGGAAAATAAACCCTACATTTTTGCCGCGAAAAGCCGTCAGCTTTCCCGAGCCGAGGTGAATCAGATCCGTGCCAAAAACCTCCACGCTTCCCGCATCCGCCCGCATCGTCCCGCACAGCACGCTGAGAAAAGTCGTCTTCCCGCAGCCCGACGGCCCGACGATCATGACCAGCTCGCCGCAAAACGCATCGAAGTCCACGCCCTTGATCGCCTGCACCGCCGACTCCCCGCGGCCAAATGTCTTCGCAACGCCGCGGGTCCGCACGGCGAGATCCGGCACGCTGCTCATCGGAAGACAATCGCCGGCTCAGCGCGGAACACTTTCAGCAGGCCCACGCTGGCCGCGAAGATGCAGATAAAGACGATGACTCCCGCCGCAAATGCGAGCACCTGCCACGGGAGAAAAAACGGCGGCTCGCCGAATTTTACGAACACCCAGCCGACCGTCGCAGTGAGCCCGGTGCCGATTCCGAAGCCCATGACGCCGACGATGAGCGCTTGTAAGAACACCATTTCCGCAAGCAGCGCATTGCTCGCGCCCATGGCTTTGAGCGCGGCAAGATTGCGCACGTTTTCGTACACGAAAAGATAGAATGTTTGTCCGGCGATTGCGATTCCCACGATGATTCCGAGAACCACTACGGAGCCAAACGAGATCGGGATGCCCGTGTATTTGATATACCACGCGATCGTGTTGTCCTGAAACTCCCGACTGGTGAATGCCGTGAGCCCGGGGATCGCCTTGATTCGCGCGGTCACGGCATCAATGTTCGCGTCGGCGCGCGGTTTCGCGAGGACGAACGAGAGCATCTTTCGCTGCTGCGGAACGTATTCCAGCGCCCGCTCATACGTCGTGTAAACGTAGGGCTGGCCGAGAAAACTTTGCTCCGCGATGCAGATGCCGACGACGCGAGCCTCCTTGTCATTGATTTCAAAAACATCGCCCACTTTCAAATCGAGCCCTTTGGTTTTGAACTTCTTCACTGCGATCTGATCGACGACCACGGCATTCGGAAGGCGCAGGTCTTCCACGTTGCCTTGAGTCATTCGCGGCGGCCGCCCCACGAGCGTGGCGCTGTCCAGACCGAGAAGTTGGATTTGCTGAAAAGACCCATTCGGCAACCGCGTCTGCATAATCCCGGCATACAGCGGCACTGCCCATTCCACACCCTCGATACTCCGCACGCGGTTCACCTCGATGTCGCGCATCGGGACGCTTTCATTTACCTGCTCCACTTTCGCGTCGCACACCCAAATCGGCACATCCACATTGCGCACGGTCGCCGTCGTCCACAGCATCAGCCCGCAAAACACGCCGGACTGCTGGGTCATCAAAAGCGAGCAAACTGTGAGTCCGCCGATCAGCATGATGAACTTCGCCACATCCCCATAAAGCATCTTAAGCGCGAGCCGATACATGAGGGCGCAGACAACACGCGGAACGCCTTTCGGTCAAGGGAGCATCGGGATTGTTGCACGTCGTTTTGCCCCCGGCCTTCACCAAGAGGTTGCATTGATTTGGTATTTCGGACTCTACTCGGTCCATGACACAAAATTTCCTACGCCGCGTTCTTCCCCTCGTCGCCATTGCGATTCCTGCCACCGTTCACGCACATCCGGGCCATGGAATCCTCGATGTGTCCGCGGGGCTGATGCACCCGTTGCTCGGCACCGACCATTTGCTCGCGATGGTCGCCGTGGGACTGCTCGGTGCGCAACTCGGCGGACGTTCCCGCTGGGCGTTGCCTGCGGCTTTTGTCGGCTCGCTGGCAGCGGGCGCGATTGTGGGCGCTGCGGGTCTTGCAATTCCCGGGATGGAACACGGTATTGCGCTGAGCGTGCTCGTTCTAGGAGCAATCCTCGCTTTTGCACTACGGCTTTCGCTTCCGGTGGCTGCGGGGCTGATGGCGGTTTGCGGGCTCTTTCACGGCGCGGCCCACGGCATCGAGATGCCGGCGAATGCGACGGGTGTTCTCTACGGTGCCGGCTTCATCGCCGCGAGCATCACGTTGCACGTCGCAGGCGTGGCACTCGGGCAGTCGGCCATCCAGACATCCCGCGCTTCGTGGGTTCGCTACGCAGGTGCTGCGGTTGCGGTGATTGCAGCCGGCATGTTCGTTTCGTAAGCCTCCGAAAGAAATCGGGACGGGGGTGGCACAGGCGGTGCTATCTTACTTTCAAATAGAACGCCCAATACCAATGAACTTCCTAGTTGTTGACGACAATCGCCTGCTGAATCGCTTCCTGACCACTTACTTACGCAGTAAAGGTCACGGGTGCTCGTCCCTTACCGATCCTTCCAAGGTCCTGAGCTGGCTCGACCTCAATGCCTGCGACGCGATCATCCTCGATATCGGGATGCCAAAAATCGACGGACTGTCGCTCATTTTGATGATTCGCGAGAAGTTCGCCACCGTGCCAATCGTCATGTTCACGGGCCTCGGCTACGATGAAGAAGC
>JAYTMG010000003.1:0-1327 GCA_043728745.1 Verrucomicrobiaceae bacterium | reverse complement strand
TTCGGGAAGATCGCTCTGCAGTGGATGGTGGACCTTATTAGCCTCGACTACCGTTTCTGATGCTTCTCCGCCGCTGGTGTATTCCACTCATCTCTATCGCAGTGCCTGCGCTCTTCGCAGCCGACGAAACCGCACCCGAACTCCGGGCCACTCCGCCACCACTTGCCGAGGGCGAGGCGGGACAAATCGATGCGCCGCCGCCATCTCCCGCCGCAGCGCCCGAGATCGGTGGAGCGCCCATTCCGTCGCCCAAGCCCACGACGGAAAAGCCGCCGCAAAAGCCGTCGGCGCTCAACTACTTTGGGAAGGGAACCCGGGTCGAAGTGATCAGTCTTCAGAAGGCGGTTCAGTTGGCGCTGAAAAACAATCTCGACGCCAAAATCGAAGAGATCGGAATCGCGATTGAGAACGCGCGCGTCAAGAACGCCTACGGCGAATTTGATCCGGTGTTCAGCTTCAGCGCGCAACGCCAGCGCATCCGGACGCCCGATGCCACGGACAACATCCGCAATGCGGACTCGCTGCTCCGCTTGCAAGACGTTGCCCTCGCGACGCAGGTCGTAAATGGGGGGATCGCCGCGTTCAATTCCACGCAAGTCGGCGTCGCTAATTTCCTGGCCCAGATCGACAGCCGCATTCAGGCCATCTCGCAGCAGGGCGTCCTCAATTTCGAACTGCCGAGGCTCAATTTCCAGCCGCAGCTTGCAAGCCCCATCGTGCCGCCGACTTTCTCCAGCGACATCGTCACGTTCGTTCAGGAGGTCGATTCCGGCGAGGCCGGGATTCGCGCCCGGACGCCGCTGGGCACGGTGTTCGGAGTCACTTTTCGTGGAAACAAAACGCGCCTTTCGTTCGTCGGCGACGACCGCGATGTGCTGCCCACTTACGGCGCGAGCGCTACGTTTGAGTTCCGCCAGCCATTGCTCAAAGACGCTGGATTCGACGCCAACCTCGCCGACATCCGCATCTCGCGAAAGAATCGCGATGCGCAGGAGTTGACGTGGAAGTTCCGCATCGAAGTTGCGCTCCAGAGCGTCGCTGCAAATTATTACGACATGGTGCAGGCGTTCGCGGATTTGGAGAACAAAGGCGACGCCATCAACGCCGACTTGAAGCTCTACGCATTCAGCCAGCGGCGGGAGCAACTGGGCTTTTTCTCGCCGTATGAAGTCGGCCAGGCCGAGGTGCAGCTCCTTCAGGATCGCGCGGCTCTTTATCGTGCAAAGTCGTTCGTTCTCGACCGCCAGATTTTGCTGAAACGCCAGACGCTTCCGCAGTTCGACGCGAACGACCCGCGTGTCTTTTTGCCCGAAATGATCGCACCTCT
>JAYTMG010000002.1:0-2646 GCA_043728745.1 Verrucomicrobiaceae bacterium | reverse complement strand
CCACCAGCCGACGGCGGCAATCATCCCGAGATAAATCAGCGGCAGCAACACCATCCCCACTGCTGCGAGGAACGTGCCGAAGCGATAAAGAGGCGACAGTTTCGCACGCGGAATCCTGCCAGTGATCGTCCAAACTCTCGGGGTTGTCATATCGCGCGTTAATGCCCGTCCGGTCGCGGTTTGTAAAGCGCCGGAGCGTTTTCCGCGAAAATCAACCCAGCTTCAGCCCGCCCGTGCTGTCGCCCACCGGAACGCGGACGTCGATTTTTTCGAGCATCGAGACCCAAAGATTCGATACCGGAGTCTCGCTTCCGTAGCGGATGTGACGCCCTGTTTTGATCGTCCCGCCGCCGCCGCCCGCGAGCAAAATGGGGAGGTCGTCGTGGTTGTGGCGATCTCCGTCGGAATTGCCGCTGCCGTAGGCGATCATGCAATTGTCGAGCAAAGTCCCCTCGCCTTCCTTTACCGATTTGAGCTTCTCCAGCAGGTAGGCAAATTGGCGGGTGTGGAATTTGTTAATCTCGCGGATCTTCGCGAGCTTCTTCGGGTCGCGACCGTGGTGCGAGAGCTCGTGGTGGCCTTCGTGGACGCCGATTTCAGCGTATGCTTTGTTGCTCCCTTCGTTGGCGAAAGCGAACGTGCAAACCCGTGTCGCATCCGTGCGAAATGCGAGCACCATCAGGTCGCTCATCAAGCGGATATGATCTTCGTATTTTTCCGGAACTCCACCGGGCACCGGAAAATCAGCCGGTGCCGTGAGCGGCGGGAGCGAATGAGCGCGCTGCATCCGCTGTTCGATGTCGCGGATGCTGGAGAAATATTCGTCGAGCTTCTGCTGATCGGAGCGCCCGAGTTGCTTCGAGAGCGACTTCGAGTCTTCGCGAATGAAATCGAGCACGCTCTTGCGCGACGCGAGTCGTTGCTTGCGATCTCCGTCATCACCACCGCCAAAGATCCGCTCGAAGACGAGCTTGGGATTCACTTCTTTCGGGAGCGGCTGGGTCGCGGAGCGCCACGCCATCGTGCCGGAATAAACGCAGGAATATCCGCTATCGCAGCCACCTGCCATCTGCCCTGGTTCGCAGCCGATTTCGAGCGAGGAAAGGTGCGTGAGTTCGCCGATTCGCGCAGCAGCCAGTTGGTCCACGGAAACGCCTGCGTGAATGTCGGTGCCGTCCGTTTTTCGCGCCTGACAGCCAGTGAGAAACGCCGTCATCGCCCGTGCGTGGTCGCCGCCACCGTCGCCGTGTGGCCGCGCTTTGTCGGCGGTGAGGCCGGTGAGAATGTTGAGATCGCGCTGGAAGGGCGCGAGGGGCTGTAAAATCTCGGGAAGCTCGAAGTTTTCGCCCTCAGTTTTCGGCGTCCAGTTTGCCATGTCCTTGCCGTTTGGCACATAGACGAACGCCATGCGCGTCGGCGCGATCTTTTTCCCGCCGGCGCTGGCGGCCCATGCGCTCATGCCCCCCATCGCCTCCAGCCATGGGAGCGCGATGACCGTGCCGAGACCCCGGAGTAATGTGCGACGTGATAGCGAATTCATATTGAGTGGTTAAAGCACGCGAGTGACCGCGAGCTTAGAATCTTCACGGACTCATCCGGCAAAAAAAACGCCCGCAACTTTCGCTGCGGGCGCTTTGTGAGAGTTTTGATTCGGGCCGTTATTGACGGACGAGGAGCGGGCCGGATGGGTCGCGGAACCAGTTCGGCGACATCATTTCCGAACGCGGCGGATCGGGGTCGCGCGATTGATCAAGCTTCCGGACGCCCTTTCCGTGTGTGGCGTCTTCAGGCTGCCTCGCGGCGATGTTCACCGGGGTGCCGACATTTACGAGAGCGAAGAAACGGGCCGCAGCTTCGCGGTGCATACGGATGCAGCCGTGCGAGCGTGGATGCGGGTGGACGAAGCCTTCATGAAATCCGTATGCCGACTTCCAAGCGCACCAATAAGCCATCGGATAACCAGCATCGGGCTGGCTGTTACGGCGTTTGTTTTTGATCTTTTCAATGATTCGGTAGTTGCCGGAGCCCGTGCTGCCATTCACGCCCACGGTTCCCTGCACGGCCATAAGAAGGCGGCTGCCTTCCATGACGTAAATATGTTGCGTGGAAGTGGAGACTTTGACGCTGACCGCACTAGGGTTTTTCGGCGCGTATGCCTTCACAGTGTAACGTCCGAGGTTTCCACCGCCGGAGCATGCGCCGAGAGTCAGCATGGCTGCGACGGCGAAGAGTTTAATGAGAGTTTTCATCGACGCGGAGGAAAGATGAGCCTCTGCGGGTTGTCAATTGCTCGCTGCGTCTCCGGGAAAAAACGGGTGTGATTAAAAAGCTCGGGGCAAACCAGTCGTGGCTCACGCAGCCCTCTGCGTGACATTGCTACCCGCGAAGCGCTGATCCGATGAGCGTTCCACCGAGAATAATACGCTTCGCGTGAGGGGAAGCACGCGGAGGGCCGCGTGCGCCACGACGCAAGCGTGCTCACTTGTGCATTTCCACTTTTAGTCACACCCGGAAAAAACGGGCGACAACCACGGACGGTGGTTGGCCGTCGGAACCTGCACCATTTTTCTGCCCCTCATCTTTATGCCAAATGAGCGGCTCGATTTTGGCAGAAAGATGAGGGGCAGAAAAATGGGCGGACATCTT
>JAYTMG010000001.1:0-1148 GCA_043728745.1 Verrucomicrobiaceae bacterium | reverse complement strand
AATAATCAAAGCTCCGGCACCGGCTCCACCGGCTCGCGCGATCCGACCGCGGGGTCCGACGGCGAGCACACGTTCAATCATTTTTGGTGCCGGAGCTTTGGTTATTTTCGTACGGGTTCGCCGGATCTGTAATTCCACTGGGCAGAAAAACAGCGGTGCCGACGTCGCGTATTTTTAGCCACGCCGGCACCTCTAATTCACCGTGCCTCCAGCAACGTCTTCGCTTCCTGCAAATCCCTAGTCTCGAATCCCTCGGTAAACCAGCCATATATCGGCGCGAGCAATGCACGCGCGGCCTGGTGCTTCCCTTGATTTTGCCATAATCGTGCAAGGCTGGTGGTCGCTCGCAACTCCCACGCTTTCGCCCGCTGATCCTGCGCCATCGAGCGCGCGCGCTCAAAGTGCTGCGCGGCCGCTTCCGTCGCCGCGGGATCAGCGGCGAGTAGCAGCGCGCCTCGCACTCGGTACAATTCCGGCAGTATCCACAGCTGGTTAGTTTCCAAGGCCATGGTCACCGCGGTGGTGGCGGTCGCGATGGCGTGGTCGAACTGGCCGGCGCGGGCCTGCAACTCGGCCTTCAGCGCGATCAACATCGGCACATAGAAGGTGGCTCCGATGTAACCGAAGATCGCGAGATGTTCGTCGATGCTGGACAACGCATTCGCATCGCCCTGCATGCCGCGAGCCCAATCGGCCAGTGGGCTCGCGAACGCGATCCATTCGGGGAAGCCATATTCATCGGCGATGTGGACGGCGGCAGTTGCCTCGGTGAGCGACGCCGAGATTTCACCCCGGAAGCCGCAGAGATCGGCGAGCAATATCTTGGCAAAACTGATCATGTAGGGATACCCAATGCGCTGCGCCGAGGCGCTCGCCTCACGGGCGGATCCCAACGCGGTATCGGGGTAACCGAGCATCCAGAGACATAGGCTTCCGAACGCGTGCGAAAGGACTGCCGCGTCCGGGCCCATCGTCACGGTGTGATCGCGATGCTCCTCGAAGCAATACGTCGCCAGTGCATGATCGAATTCCTCACGCGCGCTCACCCAGTCGCCGACCCCGAAGTGGCAGAAAGCCATCGCGACGTGAGCGTGCAGGATGATCGCTGAGTCACCGGTCCGTGTACCGAGTGCAGTCAGCGCTTCGGC